>NZ_JAIBES010000126.1 GCF_019459305.1 Sphingopyxis sp.
CCGCCGCCACCGCCGCCGCCCCAGCCACCGCCGCCCCATGACGATCCGCCGCTGCCGCCGCCCCAGTGATCGCCGCCCCAGATGATGATTGGCGCATCCCACGGACGCCCCTTGCGCCGCTTTTTGCCCCGCCGTCCCAGACGCGACAGCATTGGCAGGATGAAGAAAATGAAGATGATGAACCCGACAAAGAACAGTCCGCCGAAATTGCCATCGTCGGCACGCTCGCGCTCGTTCGCGGCGGCCGCTGCGGCGCGCGCCTGCGCTTCCTCGGGCGGCAGCTGGATCTGCTGCACGATTGCGTTGACCCCGGCCTGAATGCCGCCGGGATAGTCGTTCGCCTTGAACAGCGGCGTCACGGTATCGCGGATGATCCGTCCCGACAGCGCGTCGGTGAGCACGGGTTCGAGGCCGAGACCGACCGCAATGTGCATCCGCCTTTCGTTCGGCGCGATCAGGAAAACGACGCCATCGTCCTTCTCGGCATCGCCGATCGCCCATTCGCGGCCCAACTGATAGCCATAATCTGCCACGTCGCGGCCTTCGAGGTCGCTGACCGTCGCGACGACCAGCTGGTGGCCAGTCGTTTTCTCCAGTTCAAGGAGCTGCGCATTGAGCGCAGCTTCCTCCGCTCCCGGAATGATGTCCGCCTGGTCGACGACCGGGTTGCCCGCGAGTTTGGGGAAGGTCTGCGCGGTCGCGGGCAACGCCAGCAACAGCAATCCCGAAAGAGTCGCTGTTGCAAGGGGTCGCAGCAGGGCGGTCAGCGTCATCCTTACGTCCCGAAATCGACTTTCGGCGCCTGATTGGCATTCGGCGTGATCGCCTTGTACGGGGTCATCGGTTTCGCGCCATGGACGATCTTGGCGCCGATGATGTCGGGGAAGGTGCGGATCGTCGTGTTATAATCCTGCACCGCGCCATTATAGTCCTGTACCGAAACGTTGATGCGGTTTTCGGTGCCCTCCAGCTGGGTCATCAGATCGGCAAAACGCGCCTGGCTTTTCAGGTCGGGATAGGCTTCGACGGTGACGAGCAGGCGGCCGAGCGCGCTCGACACATTGCCCTGCGCCTGCTGGAACGCCTGCACCTTCGCGGGATCTTCCAGATCGTCGGTGCTGAGCTTGACTTGCGTTGCAGAGGCGCGCGCCTGGATCACGCCTTCCAGCGTCGATTGCTCGATCTGCGAGGCGCCCTTGGCCGTTTCGACGAGGTTGGGGATCAGGTCGGCGCGGCGCTGATACGCTGCCTCGACATTGGCCCATTTGGCTTTGGCGGCTTCTTCCTTGGTCGGGACGCTGTTGATACCGCAGGCGGACAGGCTCATCGCGGCGACGGGCAGGATCAACCAGCGGGCGGTACGAGTGGTCATGGTCAAAAACTCCCTCCGGCGGCGTTTTGCCGCAACAATACACTACATAGGATGTTGCTTGCCTTTGTGCAATCGGCGCGGCACCGTTGGCGCTCAGGATCAACCAGCCAGGGAGCAGCAACATGCTGGGTGAGTTCAGGGAATTTATCGCCAAGGGCAATGTCATGGATCTGGCGGTGGGTGTGATCATCGGCGGCGCCTTCGCCACGATCACCGGGTCGTTGACCGCCGATCTGATCATGCCATTCGTTGGGTGGATCTTTGGCGGGGTCGATTTTTCGAGCAAGTTCATCCTGCTCGGCAGCGTGCCCGACGGGGTTGCTGCGACCGACTATACCAAGCTGAAAGAAGCCGGCGTGGCGATGATCGGCTATGGCGCCTTTATCACCGCGGTCATTAATTTCCTGATCCTGGCGTTTGTGATCTTCCTGCTGGTGCGCTGGGTGAACAAGGTCATGCGCCGCGCGCCCGATGCGCCTGCGGGACCGACCGAGGTCGAGCTTCTGGCCGAAATCCGCGACGAGTTGCGCAAGAAATAGCCTCAATTCGTTCGTGTCGAGCGAAGTCGGGGCACCTGCCGCAGGTGCTCGGCCTCACGGCATCTCGACTTCGCTCGATGCAAACGGACAGTGAGGAACGGCTGCGCCCTTTCATTCGGCGGGCAGGCACCCTATATAGCTCAGGTCGGCTTCGGCCGACTATGGTGATAAATGGTGTCGTGAAATAGACACAGCGGACCCGGGGGCAGTACCCGGCGGCTCCACCACAAACCCGCCAATCCGCAAGGAAAAGCGGGCTTCTGAGGGGGCCGAACCAGGATCGACGTGTGTTCAAAGACGATATTTTTGCCCGGGCTGAGTAACCCGTTCAAGGCTCAAAACCAATAGGTGCTAACGATAACGAAGCACTCGCTCTGGCTGCCTAACCGATAAGCCTCACGGCCTAAGGTTAGACAAATAGAACGCGGTTCGGACCGAACCGGGCAACAGAATCGGAAACCAGCGGCTGGGGACGAGCCGGGCAACAGAATCGTCCCACCTTCCCCTTTCTCTTATCGTTGCACCCGCGAAGGGTTGTGTCCTAATGCGCACTTTCGCAATGCCGATGATCGCCAAGCGCCTCGATTACCCGGCAATCGGCGGCGACCCCGCCGCGGCAGCGCCCGACGATGCGCGTCAGTTCGTCGCGAAGCAGCGTCAGTTGCGCGATTTTCTCCTCGACCTGCGCCAGATGGCGGCTCGCGATGCGGTCTGCCTCACTGCAATCGCGCTCCGGATCGTCCGACAGGTCGAGCAGCGAGCGGATTTCCTCGATCGTGAACCCCAAGTCGCGCGAATGGCGCACGAAGGTCAGCCGCGCGCGGTGCGGATCGCCATAGCTGCGGTAATTGGCCGCGGTCCGATCGGGCTCTGGCAACAGCCCGATGCGCTCATAATAGCGGATAGTTTCGATATTGGTCCCGGTTGCCCGCGACAGCTCTCCGATTTTCATCACTTGACCCTGTAGTTGCTACAGGGTCCATATAGGGTCTCGACTCGCCGAACCAAGCAGGCTTTGCTGTGAAAGCCGGTTCGACGCAGGAAGGAGCCTCGCCTTGTCTGATCATTGCTGTGCCGGTGCCAGCGGCAAGACCGCGCTGAACGACCCGCGCTGGCGGCGCATCCTGTGGGCGGCGCTGCTGATTAACGCCGCGATGTTCGGGGTCGAGATCGTGGCCGGGGTCGCGGCGGACTCGCGCGCGCTGCAGGCCGATGCGCTCGATTTCCTGGGCGATGCCGCGAATTATGCGATCAGCCTGGGGGTCGCCGGGATGGCGCTCGCTTGGCGCGCCCGCGCCGCCATGGTCAAGGCGGTGACGATGCTCGCCTTTGGCCTGTGGGTGCTGGGTTCGGCGGTCTGGGGTTTCATCGACGGATCGGCGCCGCACGCCGAAACGATGGGATTGATCGGTGTGCTCGCGCTCGCCGCCAATGTCGCGGTCGCGCTGATGCTCTATCGCTATCGCACCGGCGACGCGAACATGCGGTCGGTATGGATCTGCTCGCGCAACGACGCGATCGGCAATGTCGCGGTGATGGGCGCCGCGCTCGGAGTGTTCGGCACCGGGCAAAGCTGGCCCGACCTTGTGGTAGCTGCAATCATGGCTACGCTCGCGATATGGGGCAGTATCGAGGTGTTCCGTCAGGCGCGCGGCGAACTGGCCGCGATCCCGGCGACGGGCCACTGACTGGCCACCCTGCGGGCGCGTTTCATATCAGATGCGAAAAGAGCTCCGCCGAAATTCGACGGAGCTCTTCCAGGTCGCACACACATCTGACTGGCGAGGACCCTCGCCCTGCCGTTCTGGGTCGCATCGAACGGCAGGAATTTTTACGAGCCCGATTCCTTCGACACCCGATCGCACCTGTCCGGAAACCAGGGTCGTGTGTCGAAGGAATGGCCCCCTTAGTCCTTGCAAACGGACCCTTATTTTGCACTGGTGTTGCGATCATCCCCCTTCAGGGGGGTGATCAACTTAAGATAGGTGCCAGCAACCGCATCAGACTGGCCTCGCTATCGACGCCGCATTTCGGATAAATTTGCTTGAGCTGCCCACGCAAGGTTTCGGGGGTAACCCCCCGTTCTGCTGCGATCGCCGAGCGCGTCCTGCCTTCGAACAGGCGAACAGCGATGTCGGACTCGGCGGGGCTGAGCCGGTAAAGTGCGGCCAGATAGGCCGCCACGCCGGCGCGGTCGCGCCGCGGGCCATTGGCAATCAGGATCGCATGCGGCAGCTTGCCCAGCGACCAGCTTCGGACCGGGAGACGAAAGCCTTCGATCATCAGCGGCGGCCGTCCTTCGGCGGTCGTGATCCGGGTCCGGATGTGATCCAGCCCGTCATCGGCGATCAGCGCCTGGACGGCCTGGCGCATCGTGAGGGGCGCGCCCGCGCCATCGAGCACCCGGCCCGAAAGCCGCACGTCGCCGGCATCGACCATGGTATCGGCCCCGATACTGTGCGCTAATACCTTGCCGCGGACGTCGATGATAAAGGCGCTGATCTGAATCGCGTCAAAGGCGCCCGCCAGCAGCTTGGCCTGTTCGCCCTCCAGCTTTTCTTGCAAACGCACCGCGCGCCGCGCTGCCGCTGCACCCTCGGCAAAGACTCGTCGCTGCGCTGGCGTCGTTCGGCCGTCGCTGCGATTGCGGAGCGTGGCCAGACCGACGACGCCAAAATTATCGATCACCAGATTGGTCTGACAGCCAAAAGGGATACCGATCTCTTCGCACCAGTCGACATAATCGGGCGACGCCAGGTCGGGGATCACCCGGTCATAATCATCTTCGTGCAGGACAGGATCGTAAAAGCCGCGCTCGACGTGGCGGTTCGACGCGGCAACCCGGAAATTATGGCTTTCCGTGGCCCAGCCGCTGGCTGCAAAAAAGTCAATCATTTCGGGACTGAAATTGGTGACGATGTTGAACGGGATTTCACGGGCACCGCCAACCCCGATCAGCTGACCATGCGTCGACCCGGTCCGGGTCGCGAGCGTATTGAGCGCCTCCAGCCACAGGTCGGGCTGCAGCGCCGCCTGCATGAATATATCGTCCCAATCCCGATCGATCCGCTGGCCCATCGCGTCTGCCGTCAATCCTAGTATGTCCTGAGTATTCGAACTTTCGCCCAACTTTATGACAAAAGCCATAAAATTAGCGTTAGTGAACTCTCGATGGACCGGGTTCGCACACACGATGGGGCTGGAGGTAGCAGTTCGCGAAAAGCGTTCTGGCTGAGATGCACGGGTCCGACGGTGGCTGCTGAGCCGACCCGGCCGCGCATAAGGTGGCCTTCATCGATGCAGTGCGCAGGCAGTGGGACCGGAATTGCCCCGATCAGCAACGCGAGGGACGAGGGGGGCCCCGCCAATCGATGCACGAACGGCTTTGGGGCGACTGACCTGGTGCCGGCTGTCAGACTCGAACTGACGACCTACCGCTTACAAGGCGGTTGCTCTACCAACTGAGCTAAGCCGGCGCGGAACGCCCCTTGCTTCAAATTATGCCAAAGGTCCAGCCTTCGGTGCGCGCGAGGGTGTCGGTTAGCGGCGATGGCGACCAAAGTGCTGCATCGCTGGCAAGCGCGCGCAGCCATGCCGCGGTGAGCAGGGCATCGCTGGCATGGTCGCTGATCGGACCTCTGAACCCGGCGAGTGGCGAACCGAATTCGGCGAGTGCCATATCCAGCACCGCGCCGTCGCGGATCTTGCTGCGCCCCACCGCGACCCCGGCGGCGCGCGCTGCGACGCCGGTATAGATTTCGACGAGCAGCGGGCCGGTCGCGGGGGTCGGATCGAGCGGCCATAGCGGCAGCCGCGGGTGCAAGCGGTGGAGCAGGCGCATTCCCGTCAGGCTCGCCTTGCCGACCTGTGCGGCGCCGATCAGGTTGAAATTGCTGACGCTCGCCGCCTGCTTTGTTGCGCGCTGATGCTTCTCGACGACCCGCAGCCGCCCCGTGCCGGGCGCGAACAGGTCGCCGACGTCGCCTTGCGCGTGGCGAAAATGCCGCCGTGCCTCGGGATGCGTCAGAAACCCGCCGATCTCGTAATGCGGGTCGGATGCCGTCAGCCGTTCGACCAGCGCCCACAGCGCGGGCAGGGTGTCCGGGCTCGCGTCCCATTCCGGAAAATAGGCGCCGCGATCGGCAAAGGCGAACGCGGCCGAAAAGTCGAAACCGATCAGCATGTCGGCGCCCGATGCCGCAACATCCTCTAACCACGTCAGGATTTCGGCGCGCGACCAGATATGGCCGGGACGGACCAGTTCGGGCGCGCCGGTGCCGCTCGCCACCGCCAGCGCAATCCCGCGCTGCCGCGACCCGCGGGCGCCCGACCAGTCGAGGGCAGCAAAGTAGGAGAAGCGGCGCATCCACGGCGTCTAGCGCCCCCAATCGGCTTGCACAAAGGGCGATGGCGTCCCACATGCACCCCATGCTGATCGAAACCGAATCAACGCCCAATCCCGCGACGCTCAAATTCCTGCCCGGCCAGGCGGTGATGGAGGCTGGAACCCGCGACTTTGCCAGCCCCGAAGAGGCCGAGGTATCGCCGCTCGCCAGCGCGCTATTCTCGCTCGGCGATGTGACGGGCGTATTCTTTGGCCGCGATTTCGTGTCGGTCACTTCGGCCCCTGGCGTCGGCTGGAGCGACCTCAAGCCCGACGTGCTCGGCATATTGATGGACCATTTCCTTGCCGGCGTTCCGCTGTTCAACGCCGCCAGCGCAGGCTTTGCCGTGCCGCCCGAGGATGAAGCCGGCTTTGCCGATGATCCCGCCGATGCCGATATCATCGAGCAGATCAAGGAACTGATCGAGACGCGCGTGCGGCCTGCAGTCGCCAACGACGGCGGCGACATCGTCTACCGCGGCTTCGACAAGGGCAATGTGTATCTGAAGATGCAGGGCGCTTGCGCTGGCTGTCCGTCGTCATCGGCGACGCTCAAGAACGGCATCGAATCGCTCTTGAAACATTATGTACCCGAGGTAACGGCGGTTCACGCCGTCTGACCTTTCACATTTCAGGAGAATACCCCGATGAGCGAGCCGCTATCCGACCGCGCCCTCGACCAGCTGTTTCGCACTGCGCGCACTTATAACGGCTATCTCGACCAGCCCGTTTCGGACGCGCAGCTGCACGCGATCTGGGAGCTGATGAAATTTGGTCCGACCAGCGCCAACTGCCTTCCGGCGCGGATCATCTGGTGCACCTCGGATACCGCCAAGCAAAAGCTCGCGGCGCTGGCGCTGCCCGCCAATGCCGAAAAGATCCTGACCGCGCCGGTCACTGCGATTATCGGCATGGACCTCGAATTCTACGAAAATCTGCCCGAACTCTTCCCGCATACCGACGCGCGCAGCTGGTTTGTCGGCAATGAGGAGCTGGCGAAGACGACGGCGTTTCGCAACTCCAGCCTGCAGGGCGCCTATTTTATCCTCGCGGCGCGCGCGCTCGGCCTCGACACCGGCGCGATGTCGGGCTTCAACAATGCGGCGGTCGACGAAGCCTTTTTTGCCGACCAGCCGAGCGTGAAGAGCAATTTCATTTCGACCCTCGGTTATGGCGATCCATCGACGATTTTCGAGCGCAGCCCGCGCCCGGACTTCGGTCGTTTCAATCGTATCGCCTGAGCCGGACACTCTCAACTTCATGCGCCAGTTGGTGATCGATTCGGCGAGCGAGGCCTGTTCGGTGGCGCTGCTGGAGGGCGCGACCCTCGTCGACTATCGCCACGAGGTGATTGGTCGCGGTCACGCCGAGCGGCTGGTTCCGCTGATCGCTGAACTCGTCGACGGCGGCAAAGCCGACGCGATCGTCGTCGGCTGCGGACCGGGCAGTTTTGCCGGGGTTCGTATTGGCGTAGCCGCGGCGCGCGGACTGGCTTTGGGCTGGCAGGTCCCGGTGCAGGGGTTTTCGACTCTCTCGCTAGTCGCCGCCAGCGCTGCCGACGCAATTGCAGCGGCGGGCGGAGCGCTCGTCGTGATGGAAGGCGGGCACGGCCAATGGTTTGTCCAGCCGTTCGCCGCCGACCTGTCGCCGCGCGCCGATCTCCGCTCGCTGCTGCCCGATGACGCGGCCACGCTGATCGACGAACTGGTCGTCGGCAACCGCGCAGAACAATTTGTTGCGCGCCGTGGGAGCGGCCGCGCGCTGGCAACGCTGCCCGATGCGCGCGCGTTCGTGCACCTGCCGCCAGCCGCGCTGCTCGACCAGCCCAGCCCGATCTATGGCCGCGCGCCCGACGCCAAGCCGATGGCGCCGGCATGACGGGCAACATCCGCCTCGCCACCGCGCGCGTCGCCGATCTGGCCGCGGTGATGCGCGTGATGGATGCCGCCTTCGAGTCGGCCTATGGCGAAGCGTGGAGCGGGGCGCAGCTGCTCACCCTGTTCGCCTTGCCCTCGGCGCGCGTTTGCATTGCATGGGATGGCGACCAGCCATGCGGCTTTTCGGCGGCGCGGATCGCCGGACCCGAAAGCGAACTCTTGCTGCTCGCGGTCGACCCGGACTGGCGCGGACGTGGGATCGGCAAGTTGTTGATGCAGGACTGGCAGGCATGGGCAATGGCGCAAGGTGCCGATGAGTATTTTCTGGAAATGCGCGCCGACAATGACGCGGTTCATCTGTATTCGCGCGCCGGATTTTCGGAAGTGGGTCGGCGTGCGGCCTATTATCGCGGCCAGGACGGCAAGATGCGTGATGCAATTACCATGCGGCGAACGCAATCGGTAGCAGGTGGCAACTGATCGGTTGTTGCGCAATCGCTTGCAAAGTGGCAACATTGTAAGTGGCGCAACAAGAATTCCAATGTTCGCTGTCCAGCTTCTGGGTCAAAACAATAAGGAATAGTCTCATGTCCGACCAAGCCGATACCAACGAGATGCTTGTTACACTGACTGCCGACATTGTCGCGGCGCACGTCAGCAATAACAGCGTTGCGATTTCCGATCTTTCTTTGCTCATCAACAATGTCCACGCCGCCCTGACGGGTCTCGGCTCCGCGCCGGTCGTTGAGGAAAAGCTGGTCCCTGCGGTCTCGATCCGCGCCTCGGTCAAACCCGACTTCATCACCTGCCTGGAAGATGGCAAAAAGCTGAAGATGCTGCGCCGTCACTTGATGACGCATTATGGCATGACCCCCGACGACTATCGGACCAAATGGGGCCTGCCCGCCGACTATCCGATGGTCGCGCCTAACTACGCCGAACGGCGCCGGGCGCTGGCGAAGGAAATCGGGCTTGGCACCAAGGGCCGTGGCGGCGGACGCAAGCGCAAGGCCAAAGTCTGACCCGTTGCGATTGATCGCCCGCAAAGGCAGGGAGCGGCCGTGTCGCGGGGCGCCGCCCTTGTCCTCTCGTCGGGGTGACCCTATACAGTCAGGATAAGAAAGACGCGGCTGCATCTTGCAGGAAAGGCCAGCATGTCAGGTACCATCGATCTTGAAGCTCTGTGCCACGAAAAGGGGCTGCGCATCACCGAGCAGCGCCGCATCATCGCGCGCGTCATCTCGGATTCCGAGGATCATCCCGACGTCGAGACGCTGTACGAGCGCGCGTCAAAGGTCGACAGCGGCATTTCGATCGCCACCGTCTATCGCACCGTGCGCCTGTTCGAAGAGGCGGGCATTCTCGATCGCCACGATTTCGGCGACGGCCGCTCGCGCTACGAAGCCGCGCCCGAGGCGCATCACGACCATCTGATCGACGTCGAAACGGGCAAGGTGATCGAATTTGTCGATCCCGAACTCGAAGCGTTGCAAAAGGTGATCGCCGAACGGCTGGGCTTCCGCCTCGTTGATCATCGCATGGAGCTTTATGGTGTCGCCCTCGATCGCAAGCGCGACTGATCGCGCCGCGATCACCTGGCGGACGGTCGCTCGCCTGACCCTGATGGTGCTGGCGCTCCTGTTTCTGATCGTCCCGCACCTTCTCTACCGCGCCGTCGGTCGGCCGTCGCCGATGGTCATGGCATTCCTCAACGCCGCGGGATGGATCGTCGGCCTGCGTATCCGCACCACCGGCACTCGGCTCCGCCGCGACGTCCTGTTCGTGTCGAACCATGTCAGCTGGCTCGATATATTGGCGCTCGGCGGTGCCGCGCGTTCGGCGTTCGTGTCAAAGGCGGAAGTGAAAATAACCCCCGTCGTTGGCTGGCTCGCCGATCAGAACAGTACCATCTACGTCCAGCGCGAAGCGAAGCGCGACATCCACAATCAGGCGAATAGCCTGCGCGACGCCCTCGCGCGTGGGCGTCCCGTGACGCTGTTCCCCGAGGGGACGACCGGACCCGGTGACGGCCTGTTGCCGTTCCGCGCTTCGCTGTTCCAGGCGATCATCCCGACCCCGCCCAATCTGCAGGTGCAGCCGGTGCTCCTCGATTATGGTCCGGAGGCGAACGACATCGCATGGCTCGATCCCGAATCGGGGCTCGACAATTTTAGGCGCCTGCTCGCGCGGAAGCGGCCAATCCCGCTCACCATCCATTATCTGGACCCGTTGCCCGACGAAGCTGAGCGCGATCGCAAGGCGATCAACGAGGCGGCGCGTACCGCTATCGCTGGCAAAATTGCGGCGACTGCGCGGCCTTCCGCCGCGCCGCTGCATCGCCTATAGCGCGCCGATGAAATCCGACTCCCCACCAAATTCTGCCAAGACCTTCCACGTCAAATCCTTCGGTTGCCAGATGAACGTCTATGATGGCGAGCGCATGGCCGAAATGCTGGGCGCCGAAGGTTATGTTGCTGCCGCTGACGGGGCCGACGCCGACCTCGTCGTGCTCAACACCTGCCACATCCGCGAGAAAGCCGCCGAAAAAGTCTATTCGGACATCGGCCGCTTGAAGCGCGCAGACGGCAGTCGCCCAACGATCGCCGTCGCGGGCTGCGTCGCTCAGGCCGAGGGCGCCGAAATCGCCCGCCGCGCCCCCACCGTAGACGTCGTCGTTGGCCCGCAGGCGTACCACCGGCTGCCCGACCTGCTCGCCCGTGCCGCGCGCGGCGAGAAAGCGGTCGATCTCGACATGCCCGCCGCCAGCAAGTTCGGCGCGTTGCCAAAACGCGGTGCAGGCCAGCGCCCGACCGCCTTCCTGACGGTGCAGGAAGGGTGCGACAAATTCTGCACCTATTGCGTCGTTCCCTACACCCGTGGCGCCGAGATCAGTCGGCCGTTCGCCGACCTGATCGCCGAAGCGCGCGCGCTTGTCGCAGGCGGTGCGCGCGAGATCACCTTGCTCGGCCAGAACGTCAACGCCTGGGACGGCGAAGACGCCAAGGGCAGGGCGATCGGCCTCGACGGACTGATCCGCGAATTGGCGCGCGAAGACGGGCTGGAGCGCATCCGCTACACCACCAGTCACCCCAACGACATGACCGATGGGCTGATCGCGGCGCATGGCGAGGTCGACAAGCTGATGCCCTTTCTCCACCTGCCGGTGCAGGCGGGCAGCGACCGTATCCTCGCGGCGATGAACCGCAGCCATAGTAGCGAAAGTTATCTGCGCGTCATCGAACGCGTCCGTGCGGTGCGCCCCGACATCGCGATCTCGGGCGATTTCATCGTCGGCTTCCCCGGCGAGAGTGAGGCCGATTTTCAGGCGACGCTCGATCTGATTCACCAGACGGGCTACGCCATGGCGTACAGCTTCAAATATTCGCGCCGCCCCGGCACTCCCGCGGCGACGATGGACGACCAGATTTCCGAGGAGGTTATGAACGACCGCCTCCAGCGCTTGCAGGCGCTGCTCAACGAACAGCAGCAGGCGTTTAATGAAGCGAGCGTCGGCAGCACGACACGGCTGCTCCTCGAACGCAAAGGCAAGCTCGACGGGCAGCTGATCGGCAAGACGCCGTGGCTCCAGTCGGCGCATGTGATCGCCCCCGGCCTCGCGATCGGCGACATGATCAACGTGCGGATCGTATCGGCCGGAGCGAACAGCGTTGCCGCCGCAGCACTGACGGAAGAAGTCGCCTAGTGCGACGGGCTGAAGCTGTCGCCACGAAGACACACTCGGCAGCCTTCCGTCGAATTCCGAAACTATCGGTGATGGACTCCCGCCTTCGCGCGAGTACACAGGATGAACCTTAACCTGGGAGCCTTGCCCATATGTCCAAACGCCCGCTGACCGCCTCGACCCCCGCCGAACCCGGCGACCGCGTCCGACTGACCGCGGAATTTGAGCGAACGCAGCTGTTGGGCATTTTGTTTGGCGAGTTCGACCGAAATCTGGTCGGCATCGAAAACCGTCTCGGCGTCTATATTTCGGCGCGCGGCAACCGGGTGCAGATCGAGGGTGAAGCGGAAGCCGCGGCGCGCGCCCGCGACGTGCTCGTCGATCTCTACAACCGCATCGAACAGGGGCAGGAGGTCGACGCCGGGATGGTCGACGGGGTGATCGCGATGTCGGCGCAACCGACGCTTGCCGGCATCATCCGCCACGACAAGGAAGAAGCGCCGACGGTGATGATCCGCACGCGCAAAAAGACGATCGTGCCGCGCGCCCCGTCGCAGGTTCCTTACATGAAGGCGCTGGCGCGCGACGACGTGATCTTCGCGCTCGGCCCGGCGGGGACGGGCAAGACCTATCTCGCGGTCGCGCAAGCAGTGGCGCAGCTGATCACCGGCAGCGTCCAGCGCCTGATCCTGTCGCGCCCCGCGGTCGAAGCAGGCGAAAAGCTCGGCTTCCTGCCCGGTGACATGAAGGAAAAGGTCGATCCGTACCTGCGCCCGCTCTACGACGCGCTCCACGACTGCCTGCCCGCCGAACAGGTTGAGCGCCGCATCGCGAGCGGTGAGATCGAAATCGCGCCGCTCGCCTTCATGCGCGGGCGGACGCTCGCCGACGCCTTCATCATCCTCGACGAGGCGCAAAACACGACGATCCCGCAAATGAAGATGTTCCTGACCCGCTTCGGCATGAACAGCCGCATGGTCGTGTGCGGGGACCCCAAACAGGTCGATCTGCCGATCCCCGCCAGCTCGGGCCTTGCCGACGCGGTCAGCCGACTGGAAGGCGTCGAGGGCATCAACGTCAGCTATTTCACCAGCGCCGACGTTGTGCGCCACCCGATCGTCGGACGGATCGTCGACGCCTATGAGGGGCCAGGGGCTTAACTCCTAAAACCCTCCCTTTCGCGCAGCGATAGGGAAGGGGACCGTTCGCGAAACGAATGGTGGAGGGGCGCGACGTTTGTGCCGTCGCTCCTCCGTCCGCCCCCGGAGAGGGAGGGGCGGTGCTATTTCGACCGCGCCCCGTCGATGCTCCAGATGCCTGCTCCGCGCGTCGCGATGAACAGGAAGATGAAGCAGTAAAGCGCGATCGTCTCGCCGCCATTGGCGATCGGGAAGGGGCTTTGCATCCCGTGCGCGACCCAATAGCCGACCGCCGACATGCCGCTGGCGATGAACGCCGCGGGGCGGGTGAACAGCCCGATGGCGATCAGTGCGCCCGCGATCAGCTCGATCGCGCCCGCGGCTTGCAGCATCGGAGTCAACGGATAGGGAAAGGCGGCGGGGAAGTTGAAGAATTTCTGCACCCCATGCGCCATGAACAACAGACCCGCGACGATGCGAAGCAGCGCATAGGCCTGTTCGCCGAAACCATCGAGAAACTTCATGATTGGACCCCTCCTCATCATTGTCGAGGTGGGCAAGCTAACGGATTTTCACGCCCGTGCGAAATTTTTTCGCGCGCCATGTCACACCCGCCGACCCTGTCTCGTCATGTCGGTACAAACCAACCAATGGAGACAGATTATGACCGTCGTAACCGACCCCTTCGCCGCCGCGCCGCAGCTGATGAAACAGTGGATGGGCGTCAGCCTTGCGGTACAGGACAGCCTGGAGCCGAGCCTGATCGAACTGGTGAAAATTCGAGCCTCGATCCTCAACGCCTGCGCCAACTGCATCAACATGCACACCGCCGAAGCGCGCGCCAAGGGCGAAACCGAACAGCGCATCTACCTGCTCGCCGCCTGGCACGAAGCGCCCGTCTATACGCCGCGCGAACGCGCTGCGCTGGCGTGGACCGACGCCTTGACCCGCCTGTCCGAAGGCCACACACAACAGGCGGCGAAAGACGGGCTCGAGGCGCATTTCACGGCGGAGGAACAGGTGAAGCTGACGCTGATGATCAACATCATCAATGGCTGGAACCGCATCGCGGTCGGCTTCGGCTTGTGGCTTGAGCAGCCGGCGGCCAAGGCGGCCTGATGACCCGACCGGGTTCCCACGACGCGGCGGACGCGGCGGTCAGTTTCGACCCGCTGCGCCCGCTGCTCACCCGCGTTGCCTACCGCATGCTTGGCTCGGTCGCCGATGCCGAGGATATGGTGCAGGATGCCTTCATCCGCTGGCTCGGCACTGACCGCGCCGCGGTACGCGAGCCCGCGGCGTTCCTGCGCCGGACGGTAACGCGGCTTTGCCTCGACCAGATCAAATCGGCGCGCCGCAGCCGCGAGACCTATGTCGGTCCTTGGCTCCCCGATCCGCTGGTCGAGGAGGAGGAGACCGACGATGTCACGCTGCCGCTGATGCTCGCGCTTGAACGCCTGTCGCCGCTCGAACGCGCTGCATTCCTGCTCCACGATGTCTTCGGCGTCGAATTCGACGAAGTGGCAAAGACGATCGACCGCGACCCCGCTGCAACGCGGCAGCTCGCCGCGCGCGCCCGCACTCACGTCCGCGATGCCCGTCCGCGCTACAAGCTTGAGAAGGAGCAGGGGCTCCAGATCGCCAACGCTTTTTTCGCTGCTTCGCGCAGCGGCGACATGGCCGCGCTTGGCGCGCTGCTCGCCGCCGATGTTTGCATGTGGGCCGACGGCGGCGGCAAGCGGCCCGCCGTGACCGAGCCGGTGTTCGGTTACGACATCGTGCTCAAGCTGCACCGCAGCCTGGCGGTGCTCTTTGGCAAATATGGCTCGACGCTGGTCCACGCCGGGACGATCAACGGCCTGCCGGGCTTCGTCACCCGCGAGGCTGACGGCAAGCTGCAAACCACTGCGCTTGAGATTGAGGACGGCAAGGTCGTCGGCATCTATGTGATGCGCAACCCTGACAAGCTTGGGCATGTGCATTGAGGATGATGGGCGGCAAGCGGTTATGGCGGTCAGCAATCCTCACTCCCCGTTCCGGGGAGGATCGGCCGCATCCGCTCCCCACTGCAAAGCAACCCTAACCGGAACCGGAAAAAACGCTGTCCTACATTCCCGTGCCGCGGTAGCGGATAGGTATGACCTTCAACGATCATCCAGCAGGCGCGCGCGCCGCCCGGAAAACCGGAATTGCGAGTGAAGTTACGCAGTTTTCCGCCGTTTTCCTTGCGCGAGATATTGCATGCTAAGCGTCGAAACCCATGAAGCCGCCCCTTGGCCCGACGCGCTCGATTGGGAAGAGCGCGCCGCGGAAGCCGTCGCCGCCGCCCTCGCGCTGACGCCCTTTGCGTCGCTTGCCCAGGCGGCCCCGTTGGTCGAGGTCGCGGTGCGGCTGACCGACGACGCCGAGGTGCAAACGCTCAACCGCGATTTCCGCGGCAAGGACAAGCCCACGAACGTGCTGTCCTTTCCGCAAGTGCAGGACGATCTCCTCGAAGGTCTCGCCAACAGCGACGATGGTGAAATCCTGCTCGGCGACATCGTGCTGGCGCGCGAAACCTGCGCGCGCGAGGCCGAAGGAAAAGCAATTTCGATCGCCGACCATGCGACGCATCTGATCGTCCATGGCACGCTGCATCTGGTGGGTTATGATCATGGCGACGACGCCAGCGCTGGGGCAATGGAGGCATTGGAAGTGAAAGCGCTTGCATCGCTGGGCATCGCCAATCCATATGCGGATCAGGATTAACTGAGGAACCACGACAAATATGCCCGACGACCAGGGGTCTTCGAACCGATCGGAAGAGGACAGTAGGTCCGGCCTTTGGGCCGGGCTTCGGACATTGCTGTTCGGCGGCGACAAGGAACCGTCGCTGCGCGAGCAGATCGAAGAGGTCATCGACGAGGCCGAGGAAGAGGGTCACGACCGGCGCGGCAGCAATATCGTGGGCGATATGTCGCCGATTGAGCGCAAGATGCTGCGCAACCTGCTCCATTTCGGCGAACAGACGGTCGACGATGTCGCGGTGCCGCGCGCCGACATCATCGCGATCCCCGAAAGCGCGAGTTTCGACGAAATCGTGGCGCAATTCGCCGAGGCGGGGCACAGCCGTCTGCCGGTGTATCGCGGGAACCTCGACGAAGTTGTCGGCATGATTCACGTCAAGGACGTGTTCGCGGTGCTGGCCGAGGGGCGCCCGCCGCCGCCGCTGCTCGATCTGATCCGCCAGCCGCTCTACGTCCCGCAGTCGATGGGGGTGCTCGACCTGCTGGCGGAAATGCGCGCCAAGCGCACCCATCTGGCGATCGTCATCGACGAATATTCGGGTACCGAAGGACTGCTGACGATCGAGGATCTGGTCGAGGAAATTGTCGGCGAGATCGAGGACGAGCATGACGACGAGCCCACCGCGCTGTTCACGCCCGGCGACGACGGCTGCTGGAACGCCGACGCGCGCGCCGAGCTGGACGATATCGGTGAAGCGATCGACCCGCGGCTTGCCGAGATTGACGAAGATGTCGACACGCTGGGCGGTCTTGCCGCGGTGCTGGCGGGGCACGTCCCTGAGGTTGGCGAGATATTGCTCCACCCCAGCGGCTGGCGGATCGAGGTGACCGAGGCCGACGAGCGCCGCGTCCATCGCCTGCGCCTGCACCCGCCGGTTGAGGTCGACCTGGAAGCGCCGTCCGAAACCGGCGACTAAACCGCTACTTAATCGTCGACGTTGACCACATTATATTTCAGCGCTTCTTTCCGCGTCAGACAACGGCGCGTCGAACGGTCGCTGTCCGTCGCGACGGCTTTCTGCCGATACATGATGTCGGACAGCAGATCGCGCGAGACGTCGAGCCGGATGAGCAGGTCATTGTCCTCGGTCGCCATCAGCGCTGCTTCGCGCTCGACGTCGCTGATCAGCTCGGTGGTCGATTCGGTACCTAGCGCGACGCTCGACTGGATCGCGTCCTTGTCGCCGGTCATCGTGAACATATGGACCATGAAATGGCCGCCGGGATCGATCGTCCGCGCGCGGCCGCCCATGAAAACGAAATTGCACGCGCTGAAACAGGTCCATCCCGACGGAATGCGCGTGATCATCTGGCGCTCTTTGCTGAATTTGCGGATCAGCAAGCCCGCGGCATTGCCGGCGCGCGCGTCGCCGCCGGGCGAACGGATCCAGATTTCGCTGATCGACGGATTGTCGGTCAGCACTTTTTCGAGCCGTGCGGGAAGCTCGCTGTCGACGCGGCCTTCGGCGAGCAGCACCGTTTCGCCGCTGCGCTTGAACGGCGTCAGCACCATCGTCTTGTAATCGGACCAATTGGGTTTGGCGGGGCAGGTCGGGTTGTCGGGGTCCATGCCCGGCGGCGTCGCCGCGGTGCATGCCAGCATCGCGGCGATTGCGGTGACCGATTTGATCCAGCTGCGCATGCAACCCCTCCCAATTCAACCCTGACTCTAGTCCACCGCCGGCGCCAGAACAATAACGGTCGCTGGCGCTTGGGGGTATGACCGGCGTCACTGACCAAGCTTGTGGGGACGAATATTGAGGCGTAGCCTTTGAAGTACAGGGGCAGGGGATTTGGGATGCGAATGAAGTTGCGACATCAAACGGTGCTCGTCGCCATCGGCGCCATATTGGTGTCCAGCGGCGCCGCCGCCGCGTGGCAGGGTGCACCGGGCGAGGGCGACAAAGCCTACGTCCCGCCCGTGGTCGCCGAACCGCCGCTGCCCGCCCTGCCACCACGACCGACGCTCGATACCGATAGCTATCCGCCTTGCCGCGAGGATTATCGCAAGATGAAAGAGCCATTCGACCAAGCTGAGGCCATCAACCGCTGCACCGTGGCGATCGACGCCTATTATCGCGAAAAGATGCTCCCCTATCGGCAGGCGATGATCGCCTATCAGGACGTTTTGTCGTCGCTCTATTCGACCCAGGTTGGCGCCAACAAACGCTATTCGGCGGACACCCAGTATCGCTTTTTCCAGACCGTGATGGCCGAACACGCCGCGTCCAATCCCGAAGGGGCCAATCTTGCCGCCTATCGCGGCATCGAGGCGCAATATCAGACCGACCGCGCCTATCTTGCCGACCGTTTCTGTTTCAACACGGGGTGCAATGGCTACCCAGCTCCCGCCGCAGTTGCAACGGCCGACAGCGTCGACAAGCCTGGGAAGAAGGGCGACGAGACGAAGCGCGCTGACGGCGCCAACCCCGACGCCAAATGCAAGCGCGCCCGCAAACGAGGCGGCGCGCTCGGCGGGCTGATCGGCGGCGTTGCGGGAAGCGCGGCAGGGCTGAAAGGCATCGGCACCGCGGTGTCGGGCCTGTTTGGCGCAGTGCTCGTTTCCGAGATCGCGTGCCAGCTCGACGAAAAGGAACAGAAGGTCGCCGCTGAGGCGACTATCGCGGTGACCAAGAAGGAAGAGGTCGGTGCCACCGCCAAATGGACCAGCCCGACCCGCGAAGGGGTGGCGGGTTCGTCGACGATTACCGCGCTTAACACCGAACCCAATGGCAGCAGGTGCCTGTCGATCACGGACATCGCGATCGTCGAGGGCGAGGAAACGCGGGTGGCAAAGCGGATGTGCCGACAGAAACCGGGCGAACCGTACAGCATCATGGCCTGACGGCGGCGTTGCGTTTGCGCGGTGAGAGGGTTAGCGCAGACGCGATGGACGTCTCCGACCTGCGCATCGCCCTGTTCAGCGGCAATTACAATATGACCGTCGATGGCGCGAACAAGGCACTCAACCGCCTTGTCGGCTATCTGCTCGCGCATGGCGCCGCGGTGCGCGTTTATTCGCCGACCGTCGCCAACCCCGATTTCGAGCCGACGGGCGATCTGGTGAGCGTACCCTCCTTTGCGATCCCTGGCCGCAGCGAATATCGCATCCCGGTGACCTTCTCGTCGCGCGTGCGGCAGGACATCGCCGCCTTCGCGCCGAACGTCCTCCACATCTCCAGCCCCGACCGCGTTTCGCGGCAGGTGGCAGCGTGGGCACGGCGACGCCGCATACCGGTGGCCTGTTCGGTCCACACACGCTTCGAGACTTATTTTCGTTACTATAACCTGTCGTTCCTCGAACCGTTGATGGTTGCCTGGCTTCGTAAGCTGTATCGCAGATGTGACGCGCTGATCGCACCGTCGGAAAGTTTCGCGCAGGTGCTGCGCGACCAGCGGATGAATTACGATATCGGGATCTGGACCCGCGGCGTCGAGCAGGGGATCTTCAACCCGGGGCGCCGCGACATCGCGTGGCGCCAGTCGCTTGGCATCGAAGACGACGTTCCCGCTATCGCCTTCCTTGGTCGGCTGGTGATGGAGAAGGGGCTGGATGTGTTCGCCGACTCCATCGACGTGCTTGCACGGCGCGGAGTGCCCCACAAGGTCGTCGTGATCGGTGAGGGACCGGCAGGCGAATGGTTCGAATCGCGCCTGCCAAACGCCAGTTTTATCGGGTTTCAGGGCGGCGAAGATCTGGCGCATGCGCTGGCGTCGTGCGACATTTTCTTCAACCCGTCGGTCACTGAAACTTTTGGCAATGTGACACTTGAAGCGATGGCGTGCGGACTGCCCGTCGTCGCGGCGCGCGCCACCGGCAGCGCCAGCATCGTCAAGCACGGCCGGACGGGGTTTCTTGTGTCGCCGGGGTCGATCACCGGCTTTGCCGATCATCTGCAGCGCTATTGCCGAGACATTCCGCTCCGCGCCGACCATGGCGCGGCGGCGGTGATCGAAAGCGGCGCCTATCAATGGGATGCGATCAACCAGGCGGTCGCCGACACCTACCTGCGCCTGATCCGCCAGAAACAGCGGCGCGGGGGCTAGGGCCATCGTGGCTGGGGATCTGTTCGGCGGCGACGCACCGGCCCTGCGGGAAGGCCCGGCGACCGGCCCGGTGCCGCTTGCCGAGCGCCTCCGCCCACGCACGCTGGCCGACGTCGTCGGGCAGGAGCATCTGACCGGGCCCGAAGGCACGATCGGCCGCATGGTTGCTGCGGGGCAATTGTCTTCGATCATTCTGTGGGGGCCGCCGGGTACGGGCAAGACGACGATCGCGCGGTTGCTCGCCGAAGCGGTAGGAATGCGCTTTTCGGCGCTGTCCGCGGTGTTCTCGGGCGTCGCCGACTTGCGAACGGCTTTTGCCGACGCCGAAAAAATGGCCGCGGCGGGCAAGCGGACCTTGTTGTTCGTCGACGAGATTCACCGTTTCAATCGCGCGCAACAGGATGGCTTCCTGCCCTATGTTGAGCGCGGGACGGTGGTGCTCGTCGGCGCGACGACCGAGAATCCCAGCTTTGCGCTGAACGCGGCGCTCTTGTCGCGGGCGCAGGTGCTGGTCCTGAGCCGGCTCGGCGAAGATGCGCTGGCGCAACTGGTCGCGCGTGCCGAGGCCGACATTGGTCGCAGCCTGCCGGTTACCGACGATGCCCGGGCGGCGTTGGTTGCAAGCGCCGACGGCGACGGTCGTTTCCTGCTCAACCAGGTCGAGACGCTGTTCGCGGCCGCGATAGGAGACCCGCTCGACCCCGCCGAGCTCGCGCAGTTTCTGCACCGCCGGATGCCGGTCTATGACAAGGACCGCGACGGTCATTACAATCTGATTTCGGCGCTGCACAAGGCGCTGCGCGGCTCTGATCCGCAGGCTTCGCTCTATTATATGGCGCGGATGCTCGTCGCGGGCGAGGAGCCGCTCTATGTGCTGCGGCGGCTGGTGCGGTTTGCGAGCGAGGATATTGGTCTCGCCGATCCGCAGGCGCTGGTGCAATGTCTCGCCGCCAAGGATGCCTATCAGTTTCTCGGCTCACCCGAAGGTGAACTGGCGATCGTTCAGGCTTGCCTCTACCTCGCCACCGCACCCAAATCGAATTCAGCTTATGCGGCGCAGAAGGCGGCGTTCGCATCCGCCCGCGACACCGGATCGCTCGCGCCGCCCGCAAATATCCTCAACGCCCCGACCAAGCTGATGAAGGATCTCGGGTATGGCGCCGGCTATGAATATGATCATGATGCGGAGGGCGGCTTTTCAGGCGCCGATTATTGGCCCGAGGGGATGGGCGCACAAACCTACTACCAGCCGACCGATCGCGGGTTCGAAAAGCGGATCGCCGAACGCATCGCTTGGTGGGACGAACAGCGCAAGACACGGGGCGGGAAATGATGAGGGTGCGCATGAAGGATGTCCTGACGCAGCGTCGGTTGGTGCTAGCCATCACACTTGGGGTGATGGCGCTCCCGGTGCAGGCAGCCGATGCCAATGCCGACCTCAACCGGGCTTGGGCGGCGGGCTACCGCGCAGCGCTCACCTGCTCATCGCTGTGGAACGGTGCCGGAAAATCGCTCGACGCGATCGAACGCGACGAGCTAACCGGCATTTATCCTGAGATCGAGAGCGATGTCCGCGCGCTGAAAGCCGATGTCGGTGAGACCGCCAAACAGGTGCGGGTGCGCTACCGCGACGACATGCCGCCGCGCGTGGCGCAATGGACCGGCGGCGAAGGCTGCGTCACGCTACCGATTGGGGCGTCGCCGCCACCGGTCGGCGACATCGCTCCGCGACCGAACCTCGACGGCCAGTCATGGCCACTGGGCGACGAGGGCGCGCGCTGGCCGACCACAAGGGGATATGGCAAGTTCCAGCGGGCGACGGTGGCGATCGAGGACTTCGGCGGGCGCACCAGTTCGTTGCTGATCGTCAAGGACGGCCGGATTTCGGTAGAAAGCTATTGGGGTGGACATAACATGCACACCGCTCAGCGGACCTTCTCGGTCGCCAAGTCTATGGCGGCGACGCTGATCGGGCATGCGGTCCACCGCGGTCAGATCGACGTCACGTCGCCCGCGGCAATCGCCGAATGGCAGCGCCCCGGCGATCCGCGCGCCGCGATCACCACCGAACAATTGATGCGAATGGCGAGCGGGCTGACCAGCGACACGGCGGGCAATCGCACCGATGCGATTTACATGGGCGGCGCGTCGGTGCGTCAGTGGACCGTGCAATGGCCGCTGCTGAACCCGCCAGGTACCCGCTATCGCTATGCCAACAACGACACGCTGCTCGCGGTACTTTCGCTCAAGGCGGCGCAGGCGAAGGCGGACGGGGTGCTCAACCCCAGCGCTTTCTTCGACCGGATCGGCATGGCGCGCACCTTTGTCGAACATGACAAGGACGGCGACTATATCCTGTCGAGCCAGGTATGGACGACCGCGCGCGACCTTGCCCGGCTCGGGCTGCTATATCAAAATGATGGTCTGTGGGACGGCCAGCGGCTGTTGCCCGCCCTCTGGCGTAGCTTCGTGACCACCCCGAGCGGACCACAGCCTGCCGGGATGTTCGGCTATGGCGCGGGCTTTTGGTTGCTCAACAAAACCGACGGCGTCCCTGCCGACGCGTTCGGAGCCTTTGGCAATCGCGGCCAATATCTGATCGTCATCCCGTCGCGCCAATTGGTAATTGTCCGCCAAGGCTATGACGACGACAAGAACCGGCTCGACATCGCGGCCTTGGTCAAAGCAATCGTCGCGGCGGACAGCGCCGACTGACCCTATTCGAATGGCGGATAGCGCTCGAACGTGGGCAGACTGTCCAGCTTTTCCATCCACCCGATACGCTCAGCGGTCTGAATCTGCACTTGTGCGGGAATAAGACTCGGGTCGTCGAGCGTCGCCGACTGGACGTCGATCTGACCCGGAAAAATCACTTCGCTAGTATAGAACAGCCCGGTGCCGCACTCGCCGCAGAAATGGCGTCGGCCATGTTCGGACGACGCGTAGACTTTGGGCGTGCCGGTGATTTCGATCTCGTTCTGCCCGACCAGCGCCCACCCGACCATCGGCGCACCCGCATGGCGGCGGCAATCGCTGCAATAGCACAGCGCATGATGCTGCACCGCGGTTGACATCGAATATCGGATCGCACCGCAATGGCACTGGCCGGTAGCGCGGGGGGCCGAATCGTTCATGCTTGTTCTCCCTATTCCAATGGAAGAACATAACATAAACATCGTTACGAACACAATTACCTCGCGCGTCAATTGCCCCGGCCGAAGCGGGCAACGCTGAACGATAGTGGATGGCCTCCAAAAAGCATCGCTAGTGAGTACCGGGAGGCCGAGTTAGGTCTGCGTTAACCACAAGCGTTTAGGCATCAAGTCAATTAGGGTTCTGGGGAATTTTATGGATCAGCAAGCTTTAGCCAAGTTGGTGCCTTTCCTCTCGATGGACGGCGCACAGATATCGGACGCGGCATGACAAAACTTGTCATCCAGATCCCCTGTCTGAACGAAGCCGACGACCTGCCCGCGACACTCGCCGCGTTGCCCCGCAAAATTGACGGCATCGCCAGCATCGAAGTTCTGGTCATCGACGACGGTAGCACGGACAATACCGCGCAAGTGGCACTGATGTGGGGCGTGCATCATGTTGTCCGCCATCGTACCAACCGCGGTCTTGCCGCGGCGTTCCGCTCGGGGATCGATGCGGCTCTCGCTGCAGGCGCCGACATCATCGTCAACACCGATGCCGACGGCCAATATGTTGGCGAAGACATCGCCAAAATCGTCGCGCCGATTCTGGATGGTCGAGCCGATATCGTCGTTGGGGATCGCGGTGTCGGGGACAATGCGCATTTTGGCCCGCTCAAACGCCGGTTGCAGGAACTGGGCAGCGCGATGGTTCAGCGTCTCGCCAGTGTGAATATCCCAGATGCAGTCAGCGGATTTCGAGCGATCAGCCGAGAGGCCGCGCAGAGAATCAATATCACTACGGAATTCAGCTACACGACCGACATGTTGATCCAAGCTGGCCGTAAGCGACTGGCGATCACAAGCGTACCGATCAGGACCAATGCGGCAACGCGCCCGTCGCGATTGTTCAAGTCGATCCCGCGGTTCATTGTCAATACCGGTGTAACAATGGCCCGGGCTTATACGACACATAATCCGCTCCGTGTCTTTGTCGGGATCGGGCTTGTCCTCGTTTTTTCGGGTGCACTGCCGATCCTTCGGTTTCTGCTCCTGTATGCGCAGGGCAATGGCGATGGACATGTGCAATCGTTGGTAATCGGCGGTGCATTATTGGTGCTAGGTGCAATGGTCGCTATCTTGGGAGTTCTCGCCGATCTGATTGCTGCCAACCGAAAATTAATCGAAGTCAGCCTAACGCGAATTCGTCAAATTGATGATTGTCTGGCACGCATCGAGCGGCAGGGAGAGGCCAACGCCAAAGCGACGAAGCTGTCGCAAAAGCGTGTGGCGTGAGCGGCGCTACTGCATTGTCGCCGATTGAACAGCAGGCACCTTGGCGCTGGGTGATCGCGTGTTTCGCTGCTGCGTTGGTTCTGCAGCTGGAACTTGTGTTCAATCGGCCCGTCAATTGGGACGAGTTTTTCCACCTCAGCGAAGCGCATGCATTTCACCAGGGACGTCTGGCTGAAACGCTGCAAGTGCTCTATGCCCGCGCATTTTTTTGGTTGCCGATGCTGCCGGTTGATGCGGTCGATCAGATTCGGATTGCGCGGCTGTTCATGCTTGGCTTTGAAATGGCCACTCTAGCAGCCATCTATGGTATCGGTCGCCATTTCGCTGGTCGTCTCCCCGCGGCGCTTGCTACACTGGCTTATTTCACGGGCGGCTATGTTGTCCAGCACGGCTTCTCCTATCGTGCTGATCCGATGGCCGCGGCGTTCCTGATGGGTTCACTTTGGATGCTGCTGGAAAGCCGGCTCGACGCGAAGGCCATCACTATTACGGCATTGCTAGCGGCATTAGCACTGCTGACCACGATCAAAGTGGTCTTCTATGCCCCCGCTTTCGCCGCTGTGGCGTGGCTCCGCTGGCGCGAGGCTGAATTACCGAGCGACACGCTGCGTCGCCTTGGGCTGCTGGCGATCGTAACGAGTGTCTTGAGCGGCCTATTCGTCGGTGCGACCATCTTGAGCCTCCCCGAAATCACCCATTCACCCGCCGCGAGCGCTTCTAAAACCATCACGACCTCGGGTATGATGATGTTCAGCGAAGGTATGTTCCCTCGTTGGCCCTATATCTTGGGCGCCATTACGGCTGCTCCGTTTCTCGCGGCCCTGCTCTTGTCCGCGCCCATGGCGATTTCCCGAGCGAACCTAACCCATAGCAACCGAGTCGTCATTGCGGCTCTGATAGTGCCGCTTGCGAGTATCATCTTTTACCGGAACAGTTTTCCCTATTTCTATGTATTTATCCTACCGCCGGTGATGGTTGGCGTGGCCGTCGCGATAGGGCAAATTATTGAGCGCGTTTCTGCCAAACTTCTGATGACCGCCTTTATGGCCAATGCCTTGATCATCAGTTTGGCGACGCCGCGCACTGTGCTCCCGGTTCAAAAGGAGGTGCTAACAGCGGTGCATGAAATTTTCCCCGAACCGGTCGCCTATTTCGACTTTCCAGGTATGATCGTCGATTTCCCCAAGGCAAATTTCTTCATGACGACATGGGGTGTGCGGAAATATTGGGTTGGTCACGAAGAAAGCTTTGTCGACGTGATGGCACGCGAAACCGTGCCGCTATTGGTACTCAATCAAGAGTTACTCGACCGTAACCAAACAGGAGCGGAACCGGCTTGGGAGCTTAAAGAAGAGGATGCACGAGCGCTTCGCGACGGTTTTATTCCTCACTGGGGTCCGCTTTGGGTCGCCGGTCGGCGATTCCCCCCTTTTAGCGGCATACAGGATTTCCTTGTTTATACTCCTGGTATTTATACGATCGAAGGTGCAGCGGCGCGTATCGATCGCAAGCAATATATGCCAGGTGACTTTGTGCAATTGCGACGCGGTGTGTATCGCTTTGAGCCCGATACCCCTAACGAAACACGGCTGCGATGGGGCAAAAATCTCAAACGACCGGCGCAACCTTTTAGCGCCAACCCGCTGTTCAAGGATTTTTAGGCTAAGGATGAACGAGATTACAACCCTCGACGTCCCGGTGTCACAGGACAATGCACGGTTCGGTATCGGCGCGACGACGCGCAAGTGGCTCTATGCTGTGGGCACCGTACTGTTTCTAATCAGCTTGGGGTATGTGGGGGTTTTTGCAGCGCGTAACTGGCCACTAGTCGTGGGGCATATCCATGTCGATCCCAGCACTCTTATTTTTGCAACTCTTCTTTATGCGCTCACCCATATCAGTTCGTCGGCGGCGTGGATCGTGGGTCTTCGGCGGATGGGACAGGAGTTGCCTTTCTGGTCGGCGTTGCGACTCAATCTGGTCGCCCAGATCGGCAAATATCTTCCGGGCAATATTGCTCATTATGTCGCTCGCGCGGGACTCGCGTCCTCGCTTGGCGTTCGGCTCACGCATAGCGGCATCGCGACGCTTTTGGAAATCTTAGCAACATTGTTTGCGGCGGGGGCGATTGCGATTGTTACACTGTCGATCGACCCGGCTCCGGTGACGGCGATTAATGCTGCGCTAACCGGCTACGCGGCGCTACCTGCAATTGTCGTTCCGGGAGCGCTACTTGTCATCGGTGCGATCCTTTTCCGGATGCGGGTGTCGTGGCGTGCTCTGCTGATGGCGTCGGCGTGGCTTATCGTCAGTTTTGTCCTGATTGGACTGTCTTTCCACATGCTCGTTACGGCGATCGTGCCGGTGACGTTTTCGGTTGCCGCGACCGTGGGGATATTTGCGGTGGCTTGGGCGGCAGGCTATGTCGTTCCCGGTGCACCAGCTGGTCTCGGCGTGCGCGAAGCAATTCTGGTGGTGTGGCTTGGCCCGCTGGTAGGCGGCGGAGCGGCCGTTGCTTGTGTGATGCTACATCGAATTTTAACCGCGATTGCCGATGTGGCTGTGGCACTAGTGGGATATTTTTGGTTGCGATGGGAAAAGGGTCGATCATGACGACCAATGGCCATGTGATCGCTGACCAACATTCGCGAGTGATGAAGGCGCGCAAGATCGAAGCCCTTATCGGCGGCCGTGTTGACAGCCTCGACTTGCTCGACCTCGGCGCTGGTTCGGGTGTTTTGTCTGATTATTTCCACGCGCGTGGAGCCAAGGTCATTCCTGCCGATCGTGATGACGGCGCCTATCGAGGCGCCCTTGCATTGACCCTTATTGAAGGTGAAATACTGCCCTTCGGCGATGCACGTTTTGATGTCGTCATTTTCAACCATGTCATTGAGCATGTCGGTGACATAATGACGCAGCAGACGATATTGGCCGAGATTCGGCGTATTCTAAAGCCCAAGGGGCTTCTTTATCTTGCGGTACCCAACAAGTGGGCGCTGATTGAGCCGCATTTTCGCCTGCCGCTGCTGGGCGCGATGCCGCGTAAACTGGCAAATATCGTGGTACGGACGACCGGTAAGGGTTTGAATTATGATTGCTACCCATTGTCGCGCAGCACATTGCTAACAATGCTCCGCCGCGAGTTCCCTGTCGTCAACGACCGGTCTCAGGACGCTGCGGCTTGGGTGATCGAGCATGAAATGGGTGGAGCTATGCGAGCGGTGCTCAAGTTCGTGCCGCGCGTTCTGCTGAATTGTTTGCGACCAGCCTATCCTACATTGATCATGCTGTGTCAGTCCGGTGGCGGCAAGGGCGCGAAATACAGCGACGATGACTGACAGGATATTGCTAGTTGCTCCTGTCGCACCATTTCGAGGCGGTATTGCACGGCATAGCGGTGCACTCGCGCGCGCGCTGGCGCGCGTCCCAGACATCGATCTATGCGTGGAAAGCTTTGATCGGCTCTATCCGCGCATCCTCTATCCAGGGTTGGATGATCGTGATCCAAATATGGGTACCCTGGCTGGTATTTTGGTCCGTTATGATCTCGACACTCTGAACCCGCTAAGTTGGCACCGTGCGGCAAAGCGCATCGCTAGTGCTCGACCGGCGTTGGTTGTGATACCTGCTTGGACATTCTTCGTCTCGCCCGCGCTCGCAGCAATTGCGCAGGCGCTGCGTCGTCGTGGCATTCCGGTGGCGCAGATTGTCCACAATGTGGTAGATCACGGCGGCGCACGATGGAAGCGCTGGATCTCCCGGTGGCAGCTAGAAGCCGCTGACGTCTATATTACACACGGTGAAGCACTCGCGGACCAGCTGCGCCCGGTTGCAGCGGACAGGCCGGTGCGTATTTGTCCGCATCCGGCTTATGCAGATTATCCCTCGTCCTCAAAGCGATTGCCGCGCGAGTACGCTCTGGAATTGATCTGCTTCGGGCTCGTCCGACCCTATAAGGGTGTCGACCTTGCGATCGAAGCGCTGGGCCGTCTGCCTAGTCGCGACGTGAGACTGACTGTTGCGGGCGAAGTGTGGGGCGACATCAAGGAACTGCAGCAACTGGCGATCGATCACGGTGTTGCCGATCAGGTCGAGTTCATTCCGCGCTATGTCTCCGACCAAGAGGCCGCCGATCTGTTCGAGCGCGCAGATGCGGTGGTTGCACCTTATCGATCAGTAACAGGGTCAGGCGTGGCTGCACTGGCCGCCCGGTATCAAAGGCCTGTTATCGCCAGCGATCTTCCCGGGTTTTCGGAGGTGATCGTGCCGGGGCGGAATGGCTGGCTATTTCCGGCGGGAGATCCCGTTGTGCTCGCCGAAATGATTGCGCGCGACATCACGCGCGAACGCGCGAAGGAGTTGTCCGACATCATGCCAATCAGCGCGGACGAGACGGGGTGGGATCGTTTTGCGGCGTTGCTGCTCGAGTGTCGAAGACCAGCAGCGACTCCTGGATAAGGTCGTCTCAATCCCCCAAATCGACCTGATGCGCTTCGGCCCACGTCTGATACTGTCCGCGCGGGTTCGATGTTGGCTGCGCAAGGATCGTCGGCATGTCGGCGCGCAGCGCGCCGAGGTCGAGCGAGCGGATCATCGCCTTCACCGGGCCGACCCCCGCCGGGGTGATTGACAGGCGTTCGATGCCGACGCCGAGCAGTGCCATGGCCTCGAGCGGCCGTCCCCCCATCTCGCCGCAAACGCCCAGCGCGACCTTGGTTCCCGATACCGTCCGCACGACGCGCGCCAGATAGCGCATGACGATCGGCGACAGCCAGTCATATCGCTCGGCGAGGCGCGGATGGGCG
The DNA here is from genome assembly GCF_019459305.1 of Sphingopyxis sp. Classification (GTDB taxonomy): domain Bacteria; phylum Pseudomonadota; class Alphaproteobacteria; order Sphingomonadales; family Sphingomonadaceae; genus Sphingopyxis. Next base: position 29,065 of record NZ_JAIBES010000126.1, read on the forward strand.
CGGTCGGCGGCGAACAGGAACTGGGTGAGGTCATTGGTCCCGACCGACAGGAAATCGAGATGCGGCAGCATCAGATCGAGCGTTTCGAGCAGCCCCGGCACTTCGAGCATCGCACCATAACGGATCGCAACCGGCAGCTTCTTGTTATGCTTGGCTAGCCAAGCCCGCTGCCCGACGAACAGGTTGCGCGCGGCCTCATATTCCCAAGGCTCGGACACCATCGGGAACATGACGTTGAGCGTGCGTCCGGCGGCGGCCTCCATGAGTGCGCGCGCCTGAACCTTGAGGAGCCCTTCGCGCTCGAGGGCCAAGCGCAGTGCGCGCCAGCCCATGGCCGGATTTTCTTCCAGCGCGCTGCCCTCGACATTCATATAGGGCAGCGCCTTGTCACCGCCGATGTCGACGGTGCGAAAGATCACCGGGCGATCGCCTGCGGCGTCGAGCACGTCGCGATAGAGTCGTTGCTGGCGGTCGCGCGACGGCAATGTCGCCGATACCAGAAATTGAAACTCAGTGCGGAACAGCCCGATACCGCTTGCGCCGGTCAGGTCGAGCGCAGCGACGTCCTCACGCAAACCCGCGTTGATCATCAGCTCGATCGGCACGCCATCCTTGGTGATCGCGGGCAGGTCGCGCAGCGAGGCGAGGTTGGCGCGGCGTTTTTGCGAAATTACCAGCTTGGCGTCGAACGCATCCTGCACCGCCTGCGTCGGGCGGACGTGCAGCGCGCCCGCTGCCGCATCGAGCAGCAGCAAATCGCCTTCGCGGATCGAAGCACGCACGTCGCTGACGCGGCCGATGACGGGAACGCCCATCGCGCGCGCAACGATGATGACATGCGCGGTGAGCGAGCCTTCTTCGAGCACGACGCCCTTGAGGCGGCGGCGGTCATATTCGAGCAGTTCGGCGGGGCCAAGGTTGCGTGCGATCAGGATCGAATCCTGCCGCAGCCCCATCTGCGCCGCTGTCCCCATCTGCCCCGAAACGATGCGGATCAGGCGGTTCGACAGATCCTCCAGGTCATGCATGCGGTCGCGCAGCAGCGCGTCGTCGATCTGGCGCATCCGCATCCGGGTGCGTTGCTGAACGCGCTCGATCGCCGCCTCGGCGGTCAGGCCGCTGTCGATCGCTTCATTGATCCGCCGCGACCAGCCTTCGTCATAGGCGAACATCTTGTAGGTCTGGATGACCTCATCATGTTCACCGCCGACCCCGAAGTCGGCCTGACTTGCCATACGGTCGATCTGTTCGCGCATCTTGTCGAACGCGGCATAGACCCGGTGACGCTCGGCCTCGGTATCTTCGGCGACGGTATGTTCGATGGTGATACGCGGCTGGTGGAAGACCGCGACCCCGGCGCCCATGCCGTCGACCAGTTTCTGCCCGTTCAGCCGCTGCGCCGACTGGTCGGCAGCAGCGGCATCGGTGCGCGCGGCGGTATCGACCAGGTCGGCGTTGGTGATGAGTTCGGACAAGACCATCGCGACGGTCTGCAACGTCTCTATCTCGATATCGGCGTAGCGGCGCGGGTCAGCATGTTGGACGCAGAGGACGCCGACTGCTCGTTCGCGGCGGATGATCGGCACCCCTGCGAAGCTATGAAACAATTCTTCGCCGGTTTCGGGGCGGTACGAAAAATCGGGGTGCGCCGCGGCCTCGTCGAGGTTGAGTGTTTCGATCTGATCGGCGATCATGCCAACCAGGCCTTCGCCCAGCCCGAGGCGGGTGACGTGCACCGCTTCCTGCTTCAGCCCGCGCGTCGCGTAAAGTTCGAGCGCGCCGTCGCGCAGCAGATAGATCGAACAGACCTCGCTATCGAGGCATTCACCGATGATGCCGACAACCTGATTGAGCTTGCCCTGCGCGTTCGCGCGCGAGGCCATGACCTCGTGCAACCGGGTCAAGATGGTCCGCGCTGACTGGGCGGCCGAGGATGGCGGAGGCGGAGCGTTGGTCATTCGCCCCCTGCTAACAGATGGATGCGCCGAGCGCCATGACCCCCGCGCGCCATCATGGGTAAACTATTCTTGGCGGTCGCCAAGCCGACGTCAGTTGGTCCCGACCGGCGCGGCCGGCTCCTGCGCTGCACCCGGCGGCGTGGCGGTCGTCGTTGTCGGAGCGAAGGGCGTAACCGGTGGTGCGGGGGCGGTCATGATCGCCGGCGGCGGCGCATATTTGGCGTCCCATGCGACGACATCATACTGATACCGGGCGTAGGCCTCGTAAAAATCATGGAAAGGCTCGTCAAGCCGCGCCAGATGTGCGGGCGCCTGTTCGATCACCTGCGCGGCCGGCGTCGACGAGACCAGCTGAGCGATTTCGTTGGCACGGGTGCAAAAGGCACGCTGCGCGGGAGGTTGCGCGAAATAGTTGAACAGCTGGGTCGACAGCTTGTCGCGCGCGGCGGTGCCGTTGGTCTTATTTTCCTTGCCTAGCTGGGTGATAACGTTCTTCTCGGTCGAGCGGATGACCTTGCCATGCGCCTTAATGATGTTGTTGTACGCCGACACCAGCGTCGTTTCTTCGAGACCACGGCAACCGATGGCGGCGACGTTCAAGCCGATCTTGAGCTGCCAGAAAGCGCGGTCGCCAGTGACATTGCTGTTCGCGGTGACGAACCGCCCGTCGATCCCTCGCCCTGGCAGGATTTGGGTGACGGCGGCATTGCCCGGCGGCAGCGGCCGCGGGGGTACCACGATCACCACCGGTGGAGGCGGGGGCGGCGGAGGCGGGGGCGGCGGCGCTTTGGTACAAGCGGCGACGCTAGCCAGTAAGCCGGCCACTATGATCTTGCGCGACAAATTCATGATCTTCTCCCCAGCCGCATTATCATGCGGCATCAACCCCGAGCGTGCAATGCGGCGTCGGCCTGTTGCACCAAAGTTGCGATAATATCGGCGACACTCTCTTCTTCCGATACCATACCGACAGATTGCCCTGCCATTAACGAACCATTTTCAATGTCGCCGTCAATAACCGCGCGGCGCAGCGCGCCGGCCCAATAATGCTCGATTTCCAGCTGCGCTTCCATCATGTCGACCTCGCCCTTGTCGAGCTTGTTGGCGACTTCGCGCTGCTTGGCGTTGAACGCCTCGGTCCCGGCATTTTTGAGCGCGCGCACGGGGATGACGGGCAGGCGCGGGTCGATCTGGACGCTCGCAACCGCTTCGCGCGCCGAGGCACGCATAAAGGCTTTCTTGAAATTGGGATGCGCGATGCTTTCGGTGGCGCAGACGAAGCGGGTGCCGAGCTGAACTCCCGAGGCGCCCATTTCCAGATAGGCGGCGATCGCTTCGCCGCGGCCGATGCCGCCTGCGACGAACACCGGGACTTCATCAGCCAGCGTCGGCAAGATTTCCTGCGCCAGCACGCTGGTCGAGACCGGACCGATGTGACCGCCTGCCTCCATTCCCTCGATCACCAGCGCATCGACGCCCGAGCGGACGAGCTTTTTACCCATCGCCAGCGTTGGCGCAAAACAGATGACCTTGGCGCCCGATGCCTTGATCGCTTCCAGGCTGCCCTTGGGCGGCAGGCCGCCGGCGAGCACGACATGGCCGACGCCGTGTTTGGCACAGACTTCGATCAGCTCGAACAATTGCGGGTGCATGGTGATCAGGTTGACGCCGAACGGCTTGGTCGCCAGCGCCTTTGTTGCCGCGATTTCGGTATCGAGCAGCGCAGGCGTCATCGCGCCGCACGCGATCACCCCGAAGCCACCGGCGTTGCTGATCGCGCTGACCAGATGGCGTTCGGAGACCCAGCTCATCGCGCCGCACAGGATGGCGTAGTCGCTGCCGAGCAGTTCGGTCCCGCGCGCCATCAATTCATTCATTTTGCTCATTGAGGCTGCCTTTGCCAGCACTCGGACTCGCGCGCAATCCCTGGCGGTCATGGGCGCAGCAGCCCGTCGCACGGGTGAATCCGTCTGGCGCGAGAAAAGGGCCCCGGCCACCCCAGCGGCCCCAGCGGATGGAGCCGAAAAATAAACGCAGCTGCGGGGTTTTTCG
>NZ_JAIBES010000069.1 GCF_019459305.1 Sphingopyxis sp.
CGGTAACGACGAAATCAAGAACGGGGGCATTCTCAATCACATCATCGGCCCATTTTTGACGGCCCTGTTCGGCAGCGCGAAGCGCGGTTCAGCCTCCATCTCTGGGAACGGCGACGATTTCGCTGTCGCGGTTCGCGGGAACACCGGGAAGTACAAGCAGGCAAGCGCCAGCGCGGCCGATAGCGTCATCGACAGCATCGCGGGAATAGCTGACCGCCTCGGGGGCTATGTCGACCCGTCACGCGGAAGTGTCAGCATCGGGATCCGCAAGGGCAAATATCGCGTCGACCCCACCGGCGCCGGTCGAACCAAGGCAAAGAACGGGGTCATTGATTTCGGGGATGACGCAGAAGCGGCGGCGCGCGCGGCGATGCTCGACCTCATCAATGATGGCGTCATTCAAGGGCTAAAGGCGGGCACGCAACGGCTGATCCAGGCGGGCAAGGATCTCGACCTTCAGCTTCAGAAGGCGCTCGACTTCGAAAGCGTCTTCACGCGGCTCAAGGGATATCGCGATCCGGTCGGAGCCGCGCTTGATACGCTCGACAAAGAGTTCATGCGGCTGAAGAAAATATTCGGTGAAGCTGGGGCCAGCGCATCGGAATACGCCGACCTTGAAGCGCTCTATGGCCTCGAACGCGCCCAGGCGATCGAGGAAGCAGCGCAGCGGGTCACCGGAAGCCTGCAATCGCTGCTCGACGACCTGACCATCGGGGACAACGGCCGCAGCCTGCGCGATCGTCTGTCGGCGGCTCAGAGCGCATATGACCCGCTCAAGGCTCGCGTAGAAGCGGGCGACCGCAGCGCATACGACGCCTATGCCCAAGCCGCGCAGTCGCTGCTGGCAATCCAGCGCGAGTTCAGCGGCAGCCAGACGCCCTACTTCGAATTGCTCGACGAGATTACCCAGCTGACGAAAACCCGGATCGATGCCGAGAAGAACGTCATTTCGATCGCAGAGAACCGGGACAGCCCATTCTCGAACGGGAAGGTGACCGGGTCGGCGGACAATGCGCCAGTGGTGGGAGCGATCGAGGAGAGTAACGAACTTCTGAGGCAGATCGGCCGACTGCTCGCAGGCGGGGGTGCGGCCGTCGACTTCCGCGGCTTCGCAACGGCCGCATTCCGATGAGCGGCGTGAACGTCGGGATCCGTATGCCGCCGCGGTCCGCGTTCGACGATTTCGAGCGCGAG
>NZ_JAIBES010000073.1 GCF_019459305.1 Sphingopyxis sp.
CGGGCGCCTCCGGCGGCTGGTAGGGGGAACAAACCGTGCCGAAAAAAGTCAATCATATCAGCGAAGCCGACCATGACATTGTCACTGTCGCGGTTGCCGCGGCCGAGGCGCACACCAGCGGCGAAATCGTCACGGTCGTCGCAGCGAAGTCGAACGACTATGACGATGTCGCGCTCGTCTGGGCGAGCATCATCGCGTTCATCGCGATGTCGGCGATCGCGCTGTTTCCCGAATTTTTCCGCGGGCTTTATGACCGGCTGACAGGTGGCTGGGGCTATGAGCTGACCGCCAATCAGTGGCTTGGGACGGTGATCGCGGTCGGGGTTATCAAATGGATCGCTGCATGGCTCATCCTGCTGTGGAAGCCGCTGCGAATGGCGCTGACCCCGCGCACGATCAAGGCGCAGCGAGTGCGCGCCCGTGCGATCGACCTGTTCAAGGTCGGGACCGAGGCGAAGACATCAGGCCGCACCGGGGTGCTGCTGTACCTCAGCCTGAAAGAGCATCGCGCCGACATTGTGGCCGACGAGGCGATTGCGGCGAAAGTCGCCCCCGATGTCTGGGGCGACGCGATGAACGCGCTGATCGACCGCGTTCGGGCCGGTGAGCCGGGCGCAGGTATGGCGGCCGCGGTGACACAGATGGGAGTGGTACTGGCGCAGCATTTCCCGCGCGGCAGTAAGAATCCGAACGAATTACCGGACCGGTTGATCGAGATTTGATTTTTTTGTCATTGCGAGCGAAGCGCAGCAATCCAGGGCGGTTTACTCGCACTCTGGATTGCTTCGCTCGCGATGACGACGAGAGGATAGATCTATGACCCGCCCCGCCCCCGATACGCCCATAGAAACTCGCTGGGAGGGTCGTTTCATCACGGTCAAGCAGCACGGGACGTGGGAATATGTCTCGCGCTCGCGCGGTATCCATGCGGCGGTGATCCTGGCGATCGACGATGCGACCGATGGGCGGCATGTCATCCTGGTCGAGCAATATCGCGTACCGCTCAAGGTGAATTGCCTTGAGCTGCCCGCGGGGCTGGTGGGGGACGATAGCGCCGACGAAGCGGTGGAGGTGGCGGCCGAGCGCGAGCTGGAGGAAGAGACCGGCTATCGCGCCGCGAATTGGCGGGTGATTGGCGAATTCTTCAGCTCGCCGGGGATGGTCAGCGAGAGTTTTACGCTGCTGGTGGCGACCGGGCTGGTGAAAATCGGTGACGGTGGCGGGGTCGATAGCGAGGATATTGTCGTCCACCGGGTGCCGCTAGCTGGGATTGCCGATTTTGTGGCCGCGAAACGCGCCGAGGGGTGCGGGATCGATGTGCGGGTGGCGATGTTGCTGGCGGGTGGGTTGTTGGGCAACTTCTGACCCGTTCGTCTTCAACGGACTTAGGGGAAGATTACCGCGCCCCGAACCGCCACCTGAGCAGCGGCCGCGCGAGTAGCAATCCCGCCAGGAACCCGCCGACATGCGCCCAGATCGCGATGGCGCCGAACCCGCTGCCGCCCGCAAAGCCGATCAGCAGCTGCACCGCAATCCACGCCGCGGCGAGCCATAGGGCGCGGACCCAATGCGAAGGGATCGGCCCGATCGCGGGCGCCTGCGAGCGGCTGAAGATCAGCGCGAACACGGCGATCACGGCGGAGATCGCGCCGCTGGCGCCGATCATCGGCACCGCCGACTGCGGATCGGCCAGAAACTGCGCAAATGCGCCGGCATAGGCGCCCGCGAGCAACAGCACCGCCATCGCTTTGGCGCCCAGTGGCGCCTCCAGCTGGCGACCGATGAACAGCAGCACGATGATGTTGAAGACGATGTGCAGCACCCCGCCGTGCAGGAAGGCAGAGGTCAGCGGGGTGAGGAAGAAGGGCACCATCGTCCCCGGCGGGACGATGAGTTCCGACCCGAACCGCGCCGGAATGAACCCGGCGCGGACGATAGCGTTACCCGGAAACCCCGTGATACACAGCAAAGCGAAGACGATCACGCACGCCAGCGCATAGCCAGTGACCAGCGGCGCGTCCTGCGGCTTCATCGTCATCGTCCCATCAAATGAATTCGATTTTCTTCACCAGATAATATTTGTCGCCCGCGGGAACGGTGACCTCGACCTCGTCGTCGACGCGGCGGCCGATCAGCGCGCGGCCGAGCGGCGAGTTGTAGCTGATCTTGCCATCCTTCGCGTCAGCTTCGGCCTGGCCGACGATCTGGTATGTCACCGGCTTGTCGTCTTCGTCGGCGAGCGTCACGGTCGCGCCGAACACGATGCGGTCGCCCGACAGCATGGTCGGGTCGATCACCTGCGCGCGCGAAAGCTTGTCCTCGAGGTCGCCGATCGTCGCTTCGACCTGGCCCTGGCGTTCTTTCGCGGCGTGATATTCGGCATTTTCCGAAAGGTCGCCGTGGGCGCGCGCTTCCTCGATCGCATCGACGATCAGCGGCCGCTCGGCTTTGAGCGCTGTGAGCTGCGTGCTCAGCTTCTCATAGCCTTCTGCCAGCATCGGCACCTTTTCAACGCTTGCCATTATCCTGTTGTCCTTCGTCAATAACCCGCCGCCAGCGAAACTTCGCCGGGCGGCTGCGCCGCTGTTCCGTCAATGTCGGGGGGTGGAGCGGTCCTTCAATAATAGTCTTGAAGCGGCTTTACTTCAAGAGAGTGCGAACGCAACGCGCCGATCGCGTGCGTGGCTGCATCGCTGCCCGCCGCCGTCGTGTAATAAGCGACGTCGCCAGCCAGCGCCGAGGCGCGGATCGACTGCGAATCCTGTAGCGACTGCCAGCCTTCGGTGGTGTTGAAGATCAGCTGCACATCGCCGTCCTTGATCCGGTCTACGATATGCGGGCGGCCTTCGGCGACCTTGTTGACGCGCTCGACGTTGATTCCCTCACCCGCCAGATAATCGGCGGTGCCGCCGGTCGCGATCACCTTCCAGCCCCAGGCCGCCAGCTGCTTCACCGCGCCGATGATGCGCGGCTTGTCGCTGTCCTTGACCGACACAAAGACGCGGCCATCGGTCGGCAGCCGGTCGCCCGCGCCGAGCTGCGCTTTCGCAAAGGCCAGATTGAAATTGCGATCGATTCCCATGACTTCGCCGGTGGACTTCATTTCCGGCGACAGCACCGGGTCGGTGCCGGGGAAGCGCGCGAAGGGGAACACCGCTTCCTTCACCGCGACATGTTTGATGTCGCGGTTGATCTTCGGCAGGTCGGCGAGCTTTTCGCCCGCCATCACGCGCGCCGCGATCTTGGCGATCGGCGAGCCGACGGCCTTGGCGACAAAAGGCACGGTGCGGCTGGCGCGCGGGTTGACCTCGATCAGGTAAACCTCGTCGCCCTTGACCGCGAACTGGATGTTCATGAGGCCGCGGACTTCGAGCGCGCGCGCGAGCAATTCGGTCTGGCGCTCGATTTCGGCGATGATCGCGGGCGACAGGCTGTACGGCGGGATCGAGCAGGCGCTGTCGCCGGAATGGACCCCGGCTTCCTCGATATGCTGGAGCACCCCCGCGACGACGACGTCGGTGCCGTCGCACAGCGCATCGACATCGACTTCGATCGCATCGCGCAGATAGCGGTCGATCAGCACCGGCGAATCGCCCGATACCTGCACCGCGGTCTCGATGTAATTCTCGAGCTGCGCCTGATCGTCGACGATCTCCATCGCGCGGCCGCCGAGCACATAGGACGGGCGCGTGAGCACCGGGTAGCCGATGCGCGTCGCGACCGCGATCGCTTCCTCGCGGCTGCGCGCAATGCCGTTTTCGGGTTGTTTGAGCCCGAGCTTGTTGACCAGCGCCGCGAAGCGCTCGCGGTCTTCGGCGAGATCGATCGCGTCGGGCGAGGTGCCGAGGATCGGGATGCCCGCGTCCGACAGCGCCTGTGCCAGCTTCAGCGGCGTCTGGCCGCCGAACTGGACAATCACGCCGACCAGCGCACCCTTCGACTGCTCGACGTGCAGGATTTCCAGCACATCTTCGGCGGTCAACGGCTCGAAATAGAGGCGGTCCGAGGTATCATAATCGGTGCTCACCGTTTCCGGGTTGCAGTTGATCATGATCGTTTCATAGCCTGCCTCTTCCAATGCGAAGCAGGCGTGGCAGCAGCAATAATCGAACTCGATCCCCTGCCCGATCCGGTTCGGACCGCCGCCGAGGATGACGATTTTCTTGCGGTCGCTGGGGTTCGCCTCGCATTCGGGCTCGCCAAAGGTCGGGGCTTCGTAGGTCGAATAGAGATAGGGGGTCTGCGCCGCGAATTAGGCGGCGCAGGTGTCGATCGTCTTGAACACTGGGCGCACGCCGAGTTTGTGGCGGAGCTTGCGCACCTCCATCTCGGTCACGCCGCCGGTCATCGCCTTGACCGCTTCGTGGATCAGCCCGCTGCCGCGCGCCGGCGCGGCGGGGGGGGCGGGGTGGAAATTATGCGACAGTAGTTCCAGATAGGGGAGGCGCTTGTGCGAAAATCCCATA
>NZ_JAIBES010000097.1 GCF_019459305.1 Sphingopyxis sp.
CCCGCCCTGCCCGGGTTGCACGGTGCTCAAAGTGTCCCCGTCATCGTCAGCTGGAAATATTGCCCGAACTTGCGCCGCCGGCTTTCGCTGAACGCGATCGGCCCGTCGCGGCGGTCGACGAACACGGTGCGGTCGAACGCGTCGGTCATCGCCTCCAGGTTGCGGTACGACAGCTTGACCGTAAACCCCGCGACATTCTTGTGCTCGACAAAGGCAGTGACGAAGGCTCCTTTCGTATAGTCATGCTCGATCGCGTCGAGCCGCAAATTGGGGCTGTTGCGTTCGTCGAAATAGCCCGCCCCCCACGCAAGCTTCGAAGCCGGAATGTCGTGGCGCAGGCTCACATCGACCAGATACTCCTGCCCCTGGCTCTGGTCGCGCCACCCGCCGGTCAGCGGATCGCGCACCCGGTTGCGGCGCCAGGTCAGGTCGCTGTTGATGCGCGCGCCTTTCCAGCCCAGCCGGTCGAGCAGCAGCGTCGCCTTTGAACTGACGCGATAGAGATGCGCTCCCGGCAGGTTGCCGCGGCCTTCGGTGGTCGGCGACAGCGGGATCTGGTCGACGAGATCCTGCGCATAGGCATAGGCGAAGGCGACCGATGCATTGCCCCAGGCGCCCATGTCCTGAACGAACTCCAGCTCGGTGCGATTGAGGATCGGCGGGACTAGCAGGCCGTTGCCGCCATTGCCCTGCCCGTTGGCGACATCGACCGAACTGGCGAAATCGAAGAAGTTGAGCTGGTCGACGCGGCGCTGGAGGTGGTAGTTGATCGTGGTCCGTGGCCCGACTTTCCAAGCCAGCGCAAGCTTGCCTTTCGGGCGGACGAAGCGGCGGGTCAGGCCGCCCGGGCCGGAGGACGACAGCTCGCTATATTCGGCGCCAAGGTTGATCTGCGCGGTCAGGTTGGACGCGAGTGCGCGGCCCCAGGTTAGCGAGGCGTCGCCGCGCTTTTCCTCGACCTTGGTCGTTTCGCCGCCGAAGATGACCGGCAGGAAGCTGCCGTCGGGCTGCAACGTCGCAAATTCGGCGTCGACGTCGAGCGTATTATACGCTCCCTCCAGTGCGACCTGCCAGTCGGTGCCGCCCGCGGTGCGCCAGCCATATTCGCCGCGCAGGATCGATTCGTCTTCGTCGGCGGTCTGCTTGAACCGCTCGCCGCTGCGCCCACCGATCGCCTGGTCGACGACGAAGGTGTCCACGTTGGGACTATGTTCGAAGCGATAGAGCCCGATCAGCTTGAGCCGCCCCTTGCCCAGCCCCAGCTCGTAATCGCCGCCGATGTCGAAATTATGCTCGTCTTCGATCGATTCGAACGTCTCGCGCACGATGCCGTTCGTTGGCCGTACCGAAACGCTGCTGACCCGGTCGTGGATTTTCTGCAACTGGCCGCCCAGATTGAAATTCCATTTGTTGCCGCTGGTCGTCGTGCGCGCCAGCGCCAGCGCCAGGCGCGGCCGGTCGCCATAATAGCGCGCAAACTCCTCGCGGGTGAACTGCAGTACGTCATCACCGTCAAAGCGTTCTTCCGGACCCCAGTGCCCCTGCCGATTGGCGTCATTTTTCAGACTGAGCGTGACAGTAGTGCCGCCGAGCCGACCGGTGGTCGAAACCTCGCCCGCCAGCCAATTGTCGGCAATCCGCGGCCGCCATTCGGGTTGCCAGCGGATCGTTGTCGTCAAGCCCGCCTGCGCCGCGCCCGCGACCAGAACGACATTGGCGACCTGGCCGGTCAGGCCGGGGACGTTCAGGCTCGCGCCATCGACGATGTCGACATGGGCCACTTGTGTCGCCGCAATGCGTTGCAGCGCGCTGCGCGCATCGGTCGATTTATTGGCGATGCGCTCGCCGTTGATCAGGACGTTCTCGGTCGCGGCGCCCAAGCCGCGGGCGCCGCCGTTGGTCCCGGTGACGATCAGAAAGCCCGGCACCTTTTCAACCATGTCGAGCGCGGTGCGCGGCGAAAAGCTGGCGAAATCGCCGGGGGTGTAACGCTGCGCGCCATTGGCGGGAGCTTCGACAGCGGGGGCAGGGTCAAGCGCGGCTTCCTGCGCCGCCAACGACGGCGAGCAGGCCATAGCAATGGCGAGCGACGAACCGGCTGAAATGCGACGCATTCATTCCTCCCCCAATCGGACACGCCGGCGTCGGGCGTCCCGCGCGCCGCTTTGGGCAGGGCTGTCGCAAAACGATGTCGAACTTCTACCAACCCGGGGTAGCGTTCGACGAGCGGCGAGGGGCGTCAGTCGCGCAGCAACTCGTTGATCCCGGTCTTGGCGCGCGTCTTGGCATCGACGCGCTTGACGATCACCGCGCAGTAAAGCGACGGGCCGGGCGACCCGTCGGGCAGCGGCTTGCCAGGCATCGCGCCGGGGACGACAACCGCGTAAGGCGGCACTTCGCCGATGAAAATCTCGCCCGTCGCGCGGTCGACGATCTTGGTCGATGCGCCGAGGTAAACGCCCATCGACAGCACTGCGCCCTCGCGCACGATCACGCCCTCGGCGACCTCGGCGCGCGCGCCGATAAAGGCGCCGTCCTCGATCACCACCGGTCCGGCCTGCAGCGGTTCTAGGACACCACCGATCCCGGCGCCGCCCGACAAATGGACGTTGGCGCCGATCTGCGCGCAGCTGCCGACGGTGGCCCAGGCATCGACCATCGATCCCTCACCGACATAGGCGCCGATGTTGACGAAGCTCGGCATCAGCACTGCGCCCTTGCTGATGAAGGCGCCGCGGCGGACGATCGAACCGGGCACGGCGCGGAAACCCGCGTCGCGAAAGCGGTTCTCGCCCCACCCGGCAAATTTCGACGGCACCTTGTCCCACCAGCGCGCGCCGCCGGGGCCGCCCTCGATGAGTTCCATGTCGTTGAGGCGGAACGACAGCAGCACTGCCTTTTTCAGCCACTGGTTGACCTGCCATGTCCCGCCCGCGTCACGTTCCGCTACGCGCAGGCTGCCGTCGTCGAGCCCGGCGAGCGCGGTTTCAACCGCATCGCGTACTGTGCCCTGCGTCGTCAGGCCCAAAGTGTCGCGCGTTTCCCACGCGGCGTCGATCGTCGTTTGCAGGTCGGTCGTCATGAAATCCCCCAGGGTGCAGGCAAGCTATCGAGCCAGTCGGCAAGGTCGCTCACGTGAAAATCGACCTGGTCCGGCAGGTGGTCGCGATGGCCGCTTTCGCTGCCATTGTCCAGCCAGACGGTGGTTATCCCCAGCGCCTTGGCCGGGGTCAGGTTGCGCGCCATATCCTCGACGAACAGGCTACGCGCCGGGTCAATGCCCAGGTGCGTGATCATCGTCGCATAGGCGGCGGGGTCGGGCTTGGGCGTATAGGCGGTCGCGCGAATGTCGCAGATGCCGCCGAACAGGTCGGCGACGCCGCGCGCTTCGAGCACGCGCGCCGCATAATCGGCGTCGGCGTTGGTGAACACCAGCTTGCGGCCTGGCAACCGGGCCAATCCCGCGCGCAGCCGATCGTCGGGCGCGATGCGGTCGAGGGCGATGTCATGGACGTCGACCAGAAAATCTTCGGGGTCGACGCCGTGATGGCGCATCAGTCCGGCCATCGTCGTGCCGTGATCGTGGAAATACAGCTTCTGCACCCGCCGCGCTTCGACCGCATCGCAGTCGAGCAGCCGCATGATGAAAGCACCCATACGTTCGTCGATCAGGTCGAACAGCTTCGCCGACGGCGAATAAAGCGTGTTGTCGAGATCGAAGATCCAGCAGTCGATATGGTCAAGCGAAACGGGCATGTCGCCGCGGCGCATAAAGATTGGGGTGGACGGCGGCAAGGCCGGCAATGGAATCCTCCCCATCGCTGCGCGACAGGGAGGATTGGACCCCCCATTAACCGCTCTTTGCTACCCCTTCGCTATTCGCTCGGCTAGGATAGCAGGGATCAGGTCAAAGGGAACGGCGATGGCGTATCAAAAACGACACAAACGCATCCGCCGGATAGCCGGGCGGTCTTTACCCCTGCTGCTCAGCCTCGCCGCGCTGCCGCTCGCCGGTTGCGGTGGTGGGGGCGGGGCGCGGCCTTCGCCAACTCCGGCGCCGCCATCGACACCCGCGCCGACACCCGCGCCGACCCCCACGCCAACGCCTCCGCCGACGGGCAATTTCAACACCGCCGAAACGCGGCGATCCGACGGGGTCAACTATCATGGCGCGATTTCTGCCTATCAGTCGGGAGCAACAGGTCAGGGCATATTGGCGGGCGTCGTCGACGATGGAATCGACGAGGACAGCCCCGAGTTTGCCGGGCGGATCTCGCCATTGTCAGCCGACGTCGCGGGAACGCGCGGCATCAACGGCGAAGGCAACCACGGCACCAACGTCGCGCAGGTGCTGTTGGGAGCCAAGAATGATGCCGGGACAATGGGTATCGCATATAATGCCGGACTGCTCGTTCTGCGCGCTGACCGGCCGGGCAGCTGTGCCGCAGAAAATCCCGGCACCGAGGAAAGCGGCTGCCAGTTCCCGGGGAGCGCCATCGCTGCCGCGCTCGATCGGGCCGTAACTGCCGGTGCGCGCGTCGTGAACATTTCGCTTGGCGGCGGCGATCCGCCCGGCGCAACGCTGCGCAGCGCGGTACAGCGCGCAACCGCGGCAGGGGTGATCATCATCCTGTCAGCGGGTAATGAGGGCGACACGACCGAAGGCGGCAATGATCCGAACAATCCCGGCCGTTTCGCGCAGGGGATGCGCGATGCCGGGGGCGGCCTCGTCATCATCGTCGGTTCGGTCGACGAAAATGGCGCCAGTTCCGCCTTCAGCAACCGGGCCGGCGCCTATTCGGGTTCCTATCTCGCCGCGCTCGGCGAAGGAGTATGCTGTGCCTACGAAAATGGCGCGCTCAGGACCGAGGACAATTTTGTCTTTCTGCTCAACGGGACAAGCTTTGCTGCGCCGCAGGTTGCGGGCGCGGTGGCGCTGCTGGCGCAGGCGTTTCCGAACCTGTCGGGCCAGCAGATCGTCCAGCTTCTGTATCAATCGGCACGCGACGCCGGGGCGGCGGGCGAGGATGCGGTGTTTGGGCGCGGTATTCTCGACATCGCCCGCGCTTTTCAGCCGATGGGGGCGACGGCGCTTGCGGGCACGGTGACTGCGGTCGATCTTGGCCAGCCGCTCGGCATGCTCGGCGGGCCGATGGGCGACGCGGGCACTGCCGGCACGGGAACGACCACCGGCCTCGTCACCGACGGTTTCGGACGCGCGTTCAGCGTCGATTTCGGCCAGTCGCTGGCGCTGCGCCGCCCCGATTTCAAACTGTCGGGCGCGATCGGTGGGCTGGTTCGCCAGCAAAGCGCGACCAGCCGCGCAACGGCGCTGTCGCTCGTGACGACGCCGGGGGCAGGCGGAGGCGACGCGCTGGCAGGCCTCTCGTTCCACGACGCGCAGCGCGCACGCACCCTTGCCGCATCGGTGGTGACGCGTCTCGACGCGCGGACGCGGATCGGCTTTGCCGCCGGGCGCGGGGCAGGTGGCTTGCTCGCGGGCGAGCGCGGCGAGAGCGGACATGCGATGCTGATCAGCGACGGCGCGCACGAGGGACTGGGTTTTGCCGTTCGCCCCGGCATCGGGTCGATGCTGCGCCACAACATTGCGCCTCATCACCATATCAGCATCGTATTGGACGATGGCTGGGTGTCGGGTGCGCGCTGGCAGGGCGATCCGCTCCTCCGCTATCGTTCGGGCCGCGACAGTCGTTACCAGCGGGTTGGCGCTGCGTGGGACACCCGTTTCGGTCCGGCCCGCGCCGCGCTGGGCGGCAGTTGGATGCGCGAATCGGACAGCTTACTTGGCGCGCGGCTTGGCCCGGTTTTCGGTGCCGGGGGTGCAACCAGCCTGGTCGGTGACGCGAGCCTTGGTATCGACCTTGCGAACGGCTGGAGCCTGTCGGGCGCCTGGCGCCAGATGTGGACCCGTCCCGATCGCGGCGGGCTCGTAGCGGGTGGGGCGCTGTGGTCGTCGGCCTTTTCGTTCGACATTGCAAAGGCGCAGCTTTTCCGTTCCGGCGATCGCGCCGCGCTGCGTTTCGCCCAGCCCTTGCGCGTCTCGCGCGGCGGCATCGACTTGCTGCTGCCCGTCGCGCATGATTACGCCAGCGGCCAGACCGACTTCGGCCGCCGTACCTATAATCTTGCGCCGACCGGGCGCGAACTGGTGGTCGAGGCGAGCTACGCATTGTCGCTGCTGGGCGGTGATCTGATCGCCAACAGCTGGGTCCGCCGCGATCCCGGCCATATCGCCGCGATGCCCGACGACAAGGGCGCCGCGCTGCGCTTTACGATGGGCTTCTGATCGGCTCTAACAGTCCCAACGTTAAATCAGGGGATGCCAACATGAATCCGATACATTGTCTTTCGCTCGCGCTTGTTGGCGCGGCGCTGGCTACGCCGCTCGCCGCGCAGGCGCCCGCGCGCACCGTGATTCACGCCGGGCAATTGCTCGCCGAGCCGGGCAAGCCGGTGCGCGGCGCGTCGACGATCATCGTCGAGAACGGTCGGATCATCGCGCTCGCCGAAGGCTATCAACCCGCCGAACCCGGCGCGACGCTGATCGACCTCAAGGACAAATATGTCCTCCCGGGCCTGATCGACAGCCACGTCCACCTGACCAGCGACGCGGGGGGGATCGCGGGTCAGCTGGAGGATGTCACGCTCAGCCCCGCGGCGCAGGCGTTCAATGCCGAAGTCAACGGCATGAAGACGCTGCGTGCCGGTTTTACCACGGTGCGCAACCTCGGTGATGGCGACGGCGCGACGCTGGCGCTGCGCGATGCGATTGCGGCGGGCAAGGTGCAGGGGCCGCGTATCGTCGATGCGGGGGCCAGCATTTCGGGCAGCGCGGGGCATATGGACGGCTCGCTTGGCTATCGCGACGAGCTTCGCCCCTTCTTTGCGGGCGCGGGCAACACCTGCAATGGCGCCGACGATTGCCGCCGCGCGGTGCGACTTCAGGTTGGCCGCGGCGCCGACGTGATCAAATTCGCCTCGACCGGCGGGGTCAACAGCCGCATCGGCGCCGGACTGGGCAAGCAGATGTTCGATGACGAGGCGCAGGCGATCGTCGAGACTGCGCGCCTGTTCGGCAAGAAGGTCGCGGTTCACGCGCATGGCGCCGACGGCATCCGCCTCGCGATCGATGCCGGGGCCGATTCGATCGAACATGGCACGATCCTCGACGAAGCGACGATCGCGGCGTGGGCGAAATCGAAAACCTATTATGTCCCGACCTTGTCGACCGTGAACGGCTATAAGGAGCGCATCGCGGCCAATGCTGCCGCCTATGAGCCCGACGTGCTGGCCAAGATTCAGTGGCGCATCTCGATCACCGGCAAGAGCCTTGAACAGCTCGTCCCGCGCGGCGTGAGGATCGCCTTCGGGACCGATGCCGGGGTATCGAAACACGGCCGCAACGGCGACGAGTTCGAGCTGATGGTCCAACACGGCATGACTCCGGTCGCGGCGCTGAAAGCGGCGACGGTAAACGCCGCCGACCTGCTCGGCCTCTCGAACGAGATCGGCAGCATTGCACCGGGCAAGAGCGCCGATATCATAGCGGTGACCAGCGACCCGATCGCCGATGTGCGGGTGCTGAAGAAAGTCGATTTCGTGATGGCACGGGGGATGGTGATCGACTGATCGTTCTTAATCCTTCCCGTCGCGTCGCGATGGGGAGGGGGACCGCCGCCGCAGGTGCGGTGGAGGGGCAGCGACGTTAGTGTCACCGCTCCTCCGTCAGCGCTTCGCGCTGCCACCTCCCACGGCTTCGCTACAGGGAGGATCAGTCGTCGATCAGCGCCTCAGCCAATTGCTGCCATTGTTCCTGCTTCGCCGAAAAGCGGCTGGTGTTCGCCGCACTGCTCGAGGGTAAGTCAACAAACGCGATGCCGAGCGGCGCGGACAATTGACGGCGACCGATCGCTGCCGCCGTGCCACCGTTGAACGCAATCATCCGCAGTTCGGGCAAGTCTGCAACCAGCGGGGCGAGATCGTGCGCTTCAACCTCCCGTAACTCCCCATCGCTGCTCGACCGCCGCTCGGCGGTGCGGATGACGTCCCACAGGCCGATCTTCGCAGCGCGCAGCCGGAGCAGGCGCTCGTCATAATCCAGTTCAGCGAGCGGTTCGTCGATCACCGCGCCGATCAGGCGCCAGAACTGGTTTGTCGGATGGGCATAATATTGGTGTTCGGCGAGCGACCGCGCCCCGGGCAGGCTGCCGAGGACCAGCAGCCGGGTGTCGGGAGCGATGTGGGGCGCAAAGCTGGCGTGGCGGATCGCGGGCATCGGCCACCGATAGCCCGCCGGCAGCAGCGTAACAATCTTGCTCGCCCCTTGACCGTCGGGGGAATCGCGGCTAGGGGCCGCGTCGATCGAAAGCGGCGCTTAACCGCCTTTTTCGGTTACAACAGCGCTGAACATTGCTGGCGCGGATGGAGCCTCCGGACGATCAATTGCGATCAGCCGGGGTCTTTTGCTGTTACAAGGTTGCCCGTTTTCCGCGGATTTCTGCGGGGTTCGGACCGATGCTTCATCCACCGCGGTACAGTAACCGTTCGCTTTGATGGGCGGACATTTAAAGGTGAAGCATTCATGCCCACGATCAACCAGCTGGTCCGCAAGGGCCGGACTCCCCAGAAGGTGAAGTCCAAGGTCCCGGCGATGGACGCAAACCCGCAAAAGCGCGGCGTTTGCACCCGAGTCTATACGACCACCCCGAAAAAGCCGAACTCGGCGCTCCGTAAGGTTGCGAAGGTCCGCCTGACCAACCAGCGCGAAGTCATCACCTACATCCCCGGCGAAGGCCACAACCTCCAGGAACACAGCGTTGTGCTGATCCGCGGCGGTCGTGTCCGCGATCTTCCCGGTGTGCGTTACCACGTCCTGCGCGGCGTGCTCGATACGCAGGGCGTGAAAGACCGCAAGCAGAGCCGTTCGAAGTACGGCGCGAAGCGTCCGAAGTAAGGACCGCTTTTTCG
The DNA here is from genome assembly GCF_019459305.1 of Sphingopyxis sp. Lineage (GTDB taxonomy): Bacteria > Pseudomonadota > Alphaproteobacteria > Sphingomonadales > Sphingomonadaceae > Sphingopyxis. Next base: position 8,989 of record NZ_JAIBES010000097.1, read on the forward strand.
GCTATTTGATCATCCCAGAGCGCCTCGCGCCGGGATGCTGTTGTAAAGGAATACCCTATGGCTCGTCGTCGTCGTCCTGAACGCCGCGAAATCCTGCCCGATCCCCGTTTTGGTGATACGGTGCTGTCGAAATTCATGAACAGCGTCATGCTGGACGGGAAAAAGTCGGTCGCCGAGAACATCGTTTACGGTGCGCTCGAATCGGTCGAAGCCCGGGCCAAAAAGGAACCGCTCGGCGTGTTCCACGAAGCGCTGGCGAATATCCGTCCGAACATCGAGGTCCGCAGCCGCCGCGTCGGCGGTGCGACCTATCAGGTTCCGGTCGAAGTCCGTCCCGACCGCGCGCAGGCGCTGGCGATCCGCTGGCTGATCACCGCGGCGCGCAACCGTAGCGAAACGACGATGGCTGCGCGCCTGTCGGGTGAACTGCTCGACGCGTCGAACAACCGCGGCAACGCGGTGAAGAAGCGCGAAGACACCCACCGTATGGCAGAAGCGAACCGCGCCTTCTCGCACTACCGCTGGTAATTGCCGGGACGCTCCGGCGTCTCGCAATCGCAACAATTCTTCCTATATCGGGGGCGGCTCGCAAGACCGCCCCCCACATCCAAGGAAAAGACCATGGCACGCAGCCATCCGCTCGAAAATTATCGCAACTTTGGGATCATGGCGCACATCGACGCCGGCAAGACCACGACGACCGAGCGTATCCTTTACTACACCGGCAAGTCCTACAAGATCGGCGAAGTCCATGACGGCGCCGCGACGATGGACTGGATGGAGCAGGAACAGGAACGCGGCATCACGATCACGTCTGCGGCCACCACCTGCCTGTGGAAGGCTGAAGAAGGCCAGGGTCCCGAGCATCGCCTGAACATCATCGACACTCCCGGCCACGTCGACTTCACGATCGAAGTCGAGCGTTCGCTGCGCGTGCTCGACGGTGCGATCACCGCGTTTGACGGCGTTGCCGGCGTTGAGCCGCAGTCGGAAACCGTGTGGCGCCAGGCCGACAAGTATAAAGTGCCGCGGATGTGCTTCGTCAACAAGCTCGACCGCACCGGCGCCGATTTCTATTATTGCGTCCAGACGATCATTGATCGCCTTGGTGCGACCCCGGCCGTCCTTTATCTGCCGATCGGCGCCGAAGGCGACTTCAAGGGTCTCGTCGACCTTGTCAACGAACGCGCGATCATCTGGAAGGACGAAAGCCTCGGCGCCGAATTCTTCTATGAGGAAATCCCCGCCGACCTCGTCGACAAGGCTGCTGAGTATCGCGAAAAGCTCGTCGAACTCGCCGTGGAACAGGACGACGACGCGATGGAAGCCTATCTTGAAGGCACCGTTCCCGACGTCGCCACGCTCAAGAAGCTGATCCGCAAGGGGACGCTGGCGCAGGCGTTCGTTCCGGTCCTCTGCGGCTCGGCGTTCAAGAATAAGGGCGTGCAGACGCTGCTCGACGCCGTTGTCGATTATCTGCCGTCGCCGCTCGACATTCCCGACGTGCAGGGTCTCAAGCTCGACGGCGAAACCCCCGATTCGCGTCCGCCGGCCGACGATGCGCCGCTGTCGCTGCTCGCCTTCAAGATCATGAACGACCCGTTCGTCGGTTCGCTCACCTTCGCGCGCATCTATTCGGGTACCCTGAACAAGGGCACGTACCTGAACTCGGTGAAGGACAAGAAGGAAAAGGTTGGCCGCATGCTGCTGATGCATGCGAACAGCCGCGAAGACATCGAAGAAGCCTTTGCGGGCGACATCGTGGCGCTCGCAGGCCTCAAGGAAACCACCACCGGGGACACGCTCTGCGCCACCAGCGCGCCTATCATCCTCGAGCGGATGGAATTCCCCGAGCCGGTCATCGAGCTGTCGGTGGAACCGAAGACCAAGGCCGACCAGGAACGGATGGGCATCGCGCTCAACCGTCTGGCTGCCGAGGATCCCTCGTTCCGCGTGTCGACCGACCATGAATCGGGCCAGACGATCATCAAGGGCATGGGCGAGCTTCACCTCGACATCCTCGTCGATCGCATGAAGCGCGAGTTCAAGGTTGAAGCCAACGTCGGCGCGCCGCAGGTGGCATACCGCGAATCGCTCGCGAAGGCGGTCGACGTCGACTATACCCACAAGAAGCAGTCGGGTGGCTCGGGTCAGTTCGGCCGCGTCAAGGTGACGGTTGCTCCCGGCGAACGCGGCGCGGGCATCACCTTCATCGACGAGATCAAGGGCGGCAACATTCCGCGCGAATATATCCCGTCTGTTGAAAAGGGCATGCGCGAGTCGGCCGAAAACGGTCACATGATCGGCTTCCCGATCATCGACTTCGAAATCAAGCTGACCGACGGCGCCTATCACGACGTCGACTCTTCGGCGCTGGCGTTCGAAATCGCGGGCCGTGCGGCGATGCGCGAAGTGGCGGCAAAGGCCGGCATCAAGCTGCTCGAGCCGGTGATGAAGGTCGAGGTTGTTACCCCTGAGGAATTCATGGGCGACGTGATCGGCGATCTTAACAGCCGTCGCGGCCAGATTCAGGGCACCGACAGCCGGGGCATCGCCCAGGTCGTCGAAGCGATCGTGCCGCTGGCAAACATGTTCGGCTATGTGAATCAGCTGCGCAGTTTCAGCCAGGGTCGCGCCAGCTACTCGATGCAATTCTCGCATTATGAAGAAGTGCCGACGAACGTCGCCGAAGAGGTGAAAGCCAAAATGGCGTAAGCTTTTTGTGGGGTGAACGGCTTTCGGGCCGCTTTCACCCCGCGGGGCTTGCCCTCTTCTGCAAAGCCGACTAATGGCGGCGCCTGTTTCAACAGGCGGTTCCGCCGAACGAACAATTTCTGAGCATTTAGACACGCCAGACGAAGGACAAGGGTAAGATCATGGCCAAGGCAAAATTTGAGCGGAACAAGCCGCACTGCAACATCGGCACCATCGGTCACGTTGACCATGGCAAGACCTCGCTGACCGCAGCGATCACCAAGGTGCTCGCCGAAACGTCGGGCGGCGTCGCCGTCGACTTCGCGAACATCGACAAGGCGCCCGAAGAACGCGAGCGCGGCATCACCATTTCGACCGCACACGTCGAATATGAAACCGGCGCCCGCCACTATGCGCACGTCGATTGCCCGGGCCACGCCGACTATGTGAAGAACATGATCACCGGTGCTGCCCAGATGGACGGCGCGATCCTGGTGGTGTCGGCTGCTGACGGCCCGATGCCGCAGACCAAGGAGCACATCCTGCTCGCCAAGCAGGTCGGCGTGCCGACCATGGTCGTTTTCCTGAACAAGGTCGACCAGCTGGACGATCCCGAGCTGCTCGAACTCGTAGAGCTTGAAATCCGCGAAGAACTGTCAAAGCGCGACTTCGACGGCGACAACATCCCCATCATCCCGGGTTCGGCGCTTGCCGCTCTCGAAGGCCGCGACGACGCCATCGGCAAGGACGCAATCCTGAAGCTGATGGAAGCCGTCGACGCGTGGATCCCGCAGCCGGAACGTCCGCTCGACAAGCCCTTCCTGATGCCGATCGAAGACGTGTTCTCGATCTCGGGTCGCGGTACCGTCGTCACCGGCCGTATCGAAACCGGCATCGTCAAGGTGGGTGAAGAAGTCGAAATCGTCGGCATCAAGGACACCAAGAAGACCGTCGTGACCGGCGTCGAAATGTTCCGCAAGCTGCTCGATCAGGGCCAGGCTGGCGATAACGTCGGTGCGCTGATCCGCGGCGTCGGCCGTGAAGAAGTCGAGCGTGGCCAGGTTCTTTGCAAGCCCGGCACGATCAAGCCGCATACCGAGTTCACCTCGGAAGTCTATGTGCTGTCGAAGGACGAAGGCGGCCGTCACACGCCGTTCTTTGCCAACTATCGTCCGCAGTTCTACTTCCGCACCACCGACGTCACCGGCGAGGTCATCCTCCCCGAGGGCACCGAGATGGTGATGCCGGGCGACAACGTCCAGCTGGCGGTCAAGCTGATTGCGCCGATCGCCATGGACCCGGGTCTGCGCTTTGCAATCCGCGAAGGCGGTCGCACCGTCGGCGCAGGGGTTGTGGCGACGATCACAAAGTAATATAGGGCCGCGAGCCGCCTGATTCGGAAGCGATTCGGGCGGCTCGTAGCTTAAAGATTTTTGATGGCCGAGCCGGCTTCCACTAGGGGGCCGGAACAGGCCATTTCGGCTCTTTCGCATCGTCAGACGGGATTCGACTGGAATAGTCATGGAAACGCAGAATATTCGCATTCGCCTCAAGGCCTTTGATCACCGCGTGCTCGATCAGGCTACCACCGACATTGCCGATACGGCACGTCGCACCGGAGCGCTTATTCGCGGCCCGATCCCGCTGCCGACGCGCATTGAAAAATTCACCGTGAACCGCGGCCCGCACATCGACAAAAAGTCGCGCGAGCAGTTCGAGGTGCGTACCCACAAGCGGCTGCTCGACATCGTGCAGCCTACCCCGCAGACGGTCGATGCGCTGATGAAGCTCGATCTGGCCGCGGGCGTAAATGTTGAGATCAAGTTGGCCTAAGCCAACGCAGCCCCGGATCTGATCCGGGGTCTCTATCGGCAGTCCCTTCGGTGACTGCATTGTCCGGAGTGCTCCGGACCGACGATAGGGTGGATACCGCCGGTCGCTTTCTTTGGAAGGCATATCGACCGGGCTGCGTCCCCCGTCTCGCCGCTTCTCCCCTGGGAAGGCGGCACCTCAGCCCGGACGGGGCGACCATCGAAATTCTGGGCTGGGAGGGTTTCCACCGGGGTTCGCCCTGACGGAGGCCCACACGCCGTGCGGAATGGTCCGCCCGGCCTCTGTTGAGGAGTATGATCATGCGGACTGGCGTGATCGCGAAGAAAATGGGGATGACCCGCCTGTTTCAGGACGACGGCCGCCACGTGCCCGTCACCGTCCTGAGCCTCGAAGGCTGTCAGGTTATCTCTGTGCGCGAACAAGAACGCGACGGCTATGTGGCCGTCCAACTCGGTGCCGGATCGGCCAAGGCGAAGAACGTCGCCAAGCCGCAGCGCGGCGCTTTCGGCAAGGCCGAAGTCGAGCCCAAGGCAAAGGTTGTCGAATTCCGCGTCGCTGATGACGCGACGCTCGACGTCGGTGCCGAACTGTCGGCCGACCATTTCGTCGCCGGCCAGATCGTCGATATCCAGGGCGTGACCCAGGGTAAGGGCTTTGCCGGTGCGATGAAGCGCTGGGGTTTCGGCGGTATGCGCGCAACCCACGGCGTTTCGATCAGCCACCGTGCGCATGGTTCGACCGGTAACCGCCAGGATCCGGGCCGCGTCTTCAAGAACAAGAAGATGGCGGGCCACATGGGCGCGCGCAATCGCACCCAGCAGAATCTCGAAATCGTCCGCACCGACGTCGAGCGCGGCCTTCTCTTCGTCAAGGGTTCGGTCCCTGGCTCGAAGGGTGGCTGGCTGATGGTTCGCGACGCCGTCAAGCTGCCGCGTCATCCCGAAGCCCCCTATCCGGCGGGCATCAAGAGCGCGGCAAACGCCAATCACGAAGCCCCGGCTGATGCGCCTGTGGAAACCCCGGTCGAAGACACCGTGGTCGACACTGCCACCACCGACGGCGCACAGGAGTCCTGATCATGAAGGTCAAGGTTCACACCATTGACGGCAAGGCCGGCGCAGACATCGATCTCAATGACGATGTGTTCGGCGTCGACCCGCGGGCCGACATCCTTCACCGCGTTGTCAGCTGGCAGCTCGAAAAGCGCCGCGGTCCGGCTCGCGCCGCCCGCGAACGCAGCGATGTGTCGCGCACCGGCAAGAAGTTCGGCAACCAGAAGGGCGGCGGTACCGCTCGTCACGGCGATCGCGCAGCTCCGATCTTCATCGGCGGCGGCAAGGCGCACGGCCCTCGCGCGCGCACCTTCGGCCACTCGCTGAACAAGAAGATCCGCACTCTCGGCCTGAAAATGGCGCTGAGCGACAAGGCGAAGGGCGGCAAGATCCTCGTCCTTGACACGCTCGAGCTCAAGGATGCCAAGACCAAGGCGCTCGCCGGCCAGCTCGGCAAGCTCGAACTCGGCAATCGCGCACTGTTCATCGATGGCGATGCGGTTCACGAAAGCTTCGCCATGGCGTCGGCCAACCTGATCGGCATCAACTCGATGCCGGCGATGGGCGCCAACGTCTATGACATTTTGCGCGCCGATACGCTGGTCCTGACCCGCGCCGGCCTCGAAAAGCTGGAGGCACGCTTCAATGGCTAAGGCAAAAACGGTCGACGCACGTCATTATGACGTGATCCTGGCTCCAGTGATCACCGAAAAATCGACGATGCTCAGTGAAAACAACGCGGTGGTGTTCAAGGTCGCAGGCGATGCGACCAAGCCCGCCATCAAGGCCGCCGTCGAGGCGCTGTTCGATGTCAAGGTGATCGGCGTGAACACGCTCATCACCAAGGGCAAGACCAAGCGCTGGAAGGGCAAGCCCTACACCCGCAGCGACGTGAAGAAGGCGATCGTTCGCCTGGCCGAAGGCCAGTCGATCGACGTCACCACCGGCGTCTGATTGTAGGAAGAGGCAGAGAAAATGGCACTTAAGTCCTATAATCCGACCAGCCCCGCGCAGCGCGGCCTGATCCTCGTCGACAAATCGTCGCTGTGGAAGGGCAAGCCCGTCAAGGCGCTGACCGAAGGCAAGAACAAGACTGGTGGCCGCAACAACAAGGGTCATGTCACCTCGCGCGGCATCGCCGGTGGTCACAAGCAGCGTTATCGCATCGTCGATTTCAAGCGCCGCCTGTGGGACGTCGAGGGTACGGTCGAGCGTCTGGAATATGACCCCAACCGCACCGCGTTCATCGCCCTCGTCAACTATGGCAAGGACGATGCCGGCAAGGACCGTGTCGCTTACATCCTGGCGCCGCAGCGCCTGGCGGTCGGCGACAAGGTGATCGCAGGCAAAAAGACCGACGTGAAGCCGGGCAATGCGATGGAATTGTCGCAGATGCCGGTGGGTACGATCGTCCACAACATCGAAATGAAGCCGGGCAAGGGTGGCCAGATCGCCCGTTCGGCTGGGACCTATGCGCAGGTCGTCGGTCGTGATCGCGGTCTTGTCATCGTGCGACTCGGTTCGGGCGAACAGCGGTACATTCGCGGCGATTGCATGGGTACGGTTGGCGCGGTGTCGAACCCCGACAACCAGAACACCAACCTCGGCAAAGCCGGTCGCAGCCGCTGGCTCGGCAAGCGCCCGCTGACCCGCGGTGTTGCGAAGAACCCGGTCGATCACCCGCATGGCGGCGGCGAAGGCCGTACCTCGGGCGGCCGTCATCCGGTTACCCCGTGGGGCAAGCCGACCAAGGGTGCGCGCACGCGCCACAACAAATCGACCGACAAGATGATCATCCGGTCGCGTCACGCGAAGAAGAAGAGGTAAGCCATGGCTCGCTCGGTCTGGAAGGGTCCTTTCGTGGACCTCCATCTGCTCAAGAAAGCCGAAACGGCCCAGGAAGGCAGCAGCAATGCTCCCATCAAAACCTGGTCGCGCCGGTCCACCATCCTGCCGCAGTTCGTGGGGCTGACCTTCAACGTCTATAACGGCCGCAAGTTCGTGCCGGTATCGGTCAACGAAGACATGGTCGGCATGAAGCTGGGTGAATTTGCGCCGACGCGCTTCTTCCCCGGTCACGCTGCCGACAAGAAGGGCAAACGCTAATGGGCAAGGAAAAGTCCCCCCGCCGCGTTGCGGATAATGAGGCGCTCTCGGTCGGCACGCAGATTCGCGGTTCGGCGCAGAAGCTGAACCTCGTCGCCGCGCTGATCCGCGGCCGCAAGGTCGAAGACGCGATGAACATCCTCACCTTCTCGAAGAAGGCGATGGCTGTCGACGTGCGCAAGGTTCTCGCCAGCGCCGTTGCCAACGCGGAAAACAACCACAACCTCGACGTTGATGCGCTGGTTATCCAGGAAGCAAGCGTCGGCAAGTCGATCTCGATGAAGCGCTGGCACGCACGCGGCCGCGGCAAGTCGACCCGGATCGTCAAGCCGTTCAGCCGCATCCGCATCGTAGTGCGCGAACAGGAAGAAGAGGCGTAATATGGGCCAGAAGAGCAATCCGATCGGCCTGCGCCTGCAGGTCAACCGCACCTGGGACAGCCGCTGGTTCGCCGAAGGTCAGGACTACGGCCGCATGCTGGTCGAGGATCTGAAGATCCGCCAGTTTGTGTTCAAGACCCTGCCGCAGGCAGCGATCTCGAAGGTCGTGATCGAACGCCCGGCCAAGCTGTGCCGCGTGTCGATCTATGCCGCCCGTCCGGGCGTCATCATCGGCAAGAAGGGCGCCGACATCGAAAAGCTTCGCAAGAAGCTGGGCGAGCTGACGGGCAGCGACGTGTCGCTGAATATCGTCGAAATCCGCAAGCCCGAAGTCGACGCCAAGCTCGTCGGCCAGGGCATTGCCGACCAGCTCGAACGCCGCGTTGCGTTCCGCCGCGCCATGAAGCGCGCGGTCCAGTCGGCGATGCGTCTGGGCGCCGAAGGCATCCGCATCAACTGCGCCGGCCGTCTCGGCGGCGCGGAAATCGCACGTACCGAATGGTACCGCGAGGGCCGGGTGCCGCTGCACACGCTGCGTGCCAATGTCGACTATGCCGAATCGACCGCTCACACCGCCTATGGCGTGTGCGGGATCAAGGTGTGGATCTTCAAGGGCGAGATTCTCGGCCACGACCCGATGGCGACCGACCGTCTGATGCTCGATGCACAGACGACCGGCGTCCGTCCGGCTCGTGAAGATCGCCGCTAAGGACAACTGACATGTTGCAACCGAAGAAAACCAAGTTTCGCAAGGCCTTCAAGGGCCGCATCCATGGCAATGCCAAGGGTGGGACCAGCCTGAACTTCGGCTCCTACGGGCTGAAGGCACTGGAACCAGAGCGGATCACCGCGCGCCAGATCGAAGCGGCGCGTCGTGCGATCAGCCGCGCGATCAAGCGTCAGGGCCGTTTGTGGATCCGCATCTTCCCCGACGTCCCCGTGTCGTCGAAGCCGGCCGAAGTCCGCATGGGCAAGGGCAAGGGTTCGCCGGAATTCTGGGCCGCACGCGTCAAGCCGGGCCGCATCCTGTTCGAACTCGATGGCGTTCCCGGCCCCGTGGCCGCGCTGGCATTCGAACGTGCGGCGATGAAGCTGCCGATCAAGACCAAGGTGATTGCCCGTCTCGGCGACACCTCGCACCTGGAGGGTTAAGGGCCATGTCCAAGACCGAAGATTTCAAAGCCAAGACCGACGATCAGCTGTCGGAACAGCTTGGCGAACTGAAGCGCGAGGCGTTCAACCTCCGCTTCCAGGCGGCCACCGGCCAGCTTGAAAAAGCATCGCGCGTCAAGGAAGTCCGGCGTTCGATCGCCCGCATCAAGACGCAGCAGACCGAGCGCACGCGCTCGGCCGCGAAGTAAGGAGACTATCGATGCCGAAGCGCATTCTGACCGGTACGGTGGTGTCCGACAAGGGCGACAAGACCGTTGTGGTGAAGGTCGAGCGGAAGGTGAAGCACCCTCTGTACGGCAAGATCATCCGCCGTTCGAAAAAATACCATGCCCATGATGAGGACAACGCCATCAAGGCCGGCGAAACCGTCCGCATCGAGGAAACGAAGCCGATTTCGAAGCTCAAGACGTGGAAGGTGCTCGACAAGGTCGACACCCACAGCAAGCCGGCAACGGCTGCTCCCGCCGCGGCCGAAGGCTGACACCAGTTCACGGAACCGCCGGGGTTGCCCGGTAGGCCAAAATAGAAGGAAATGCATCGATGATTCAGATGCAGTCACAATTGGAAGTCGCTGACAACAGCGGTGCCAAGCGCGTCCAGTGCATCAAGGTGCTGGGCGGGTCGAAGCGCCGCGTTGCAGGCGTCGGCGACGTCATCGTCGTGTCGATCAAGGAAGCTCAGCCGCGCGGCAAGGTGAAGAAGGGTGACGTGCATCGCGCCGTCATCGTCCGCACCCGCAAGGATGTGCGCCGCGCCGATGGCTCGGTGATCCGTTTCGACACCAACGCTGCAGTGCTCGTCAACAAGAACGAGGAGCCGATCGGCACCCGTATCTTTGGCCCCGTCGTCCGCGAGCTGCGCGGCCGTGGCTATATGAAGATCATCAGCCTGGCACCGGAGGTTCTCTGACCATGGGTATGGCCAAGATCAAGAAGGGCGACACGGTTGTCATCCTGTCCGGCAAGGACAAGGGCAAGACCGGCGAAGTGACGCAGAGCCTGCCGAAGGACGGCAAGGTTGTGGTCGCGGGCGTCAATGTCATCACGCGGCACCGCAAGCCGAGCCAGACCAACCCGCAGGGCGGTCTGGAACGCAAGGAAGCGCCGCTGCACGCGAGCAAGGTCGCGATTGCCGATCCCAAGAGCGGCAAGCCGACGCGCGTGCGTTTCGAAACCAAGGACGGCAAAAAGGTGCGTGTCGCCGTGAAGTCCGGGGAGACCATCAGTGGCTGATAATTACACCCCCCGCATGCGGAAGCGCTATGACGACGTGATCGTCAAGGCGATGACCGAGAAGTTCGGGTACAAGAACGCGATGGAAGTGCCGAAGATCGAAAAGATCGTGCTCAACATGGGCGTCGGTGAAGCCACGCAGGACAAGAAGAAGGTCGAAGCGGCAGCTGCTGAAATGGAGCTGATCGCGGGCCAGAAGCCTGTCGTGACCAAGGCCAAGAAGTCGATCGCCCAGTTCAAGCTGCGCGAAGGCATGCCGATCGGTTGCAAGGTCACCTTGCGCCGCGAACGCATGTACGAATTTCTTGACCGCCTGATCACCATCGCCATGCCGCGCATCCGCGATTTTCGCGGCGTGTCGGCGACAAGCTTCGACGGTCGTGGCAATTATGCCATGGGCCTGAAAGAGCAGATCATCTTCCCCGAAATCAACTATGACCGCATCGACCAGGTGCGCGGCATGGATGTGATCGTGACCACCACGGCGCGCACGGATGACGAAGCCCGCGAACTGCTCAAGCTGTTCGGCTTCCCCTTCCCGATCGCAGCCGAAGAAAAGGCAGCCGCTTGATCCTTAAGGATCAGGCTGGCTCTCTCTCAAAAGGAAAGAGAACTTAAGTCATGGCGAAACTGAGTTCGACGAACAAAAATGAGCGTCGCAAGCAGCTGGTGAAGAAATACGCCGGCCGTTACGCGAAGCTGAAGGCGATTGCAGCGGACACCTCGCTCGACGAAGGCGAGCGTCTGATTGCGCGCCTCAAGATGGCGGAAATCCCGCGCAATGGTAACCCGACCCGCATCCGTAACCGGTGTGAGCTGACGGGGCGCCCGCGCGCTTATTATCGCAAATTCCGGCTGTGCCGTATTCAGCTCCGCGATCTGGCCAACAAGGGCCTGATCCCCGGTGTTGTTAAGTCGAGCTGGTAAGGGACAGACAAGATGGCAATGACCGATCCTTTGGGTGATATGCTCACCCGTATCCGCAACGGCCAGACGGCGAAGAAGGACAGCGTCCTGACGCCGGCCTCGACGCTGCGTGTCCGTGTTCTCGACGTGCTTCAGCGCGAAGGCTATATCCGTGGCTACAGCGAAGAAGCGCTGGGTGCCAAGGGCGAGCACAAGGGCATCCGCATCGAGCTGAAATATTTCGAAGGGCAGCCGGCGATCCGCCATGTGGCGCGCGTTTCGAAGCCCGGCCGCCGCATCTATTCGGGTTCGAAAGAACTGCCGATCGTGCGCAACGGCCTGGGGATCACCATCGTGTCGACCCCGCGCGGCGTCCTGTCGGACGCCGAGGCTCGCGAGCATAATGTCGGCGGCGAAGTGCTGGCGGAGGTGTTCTGATGTCACGCATTGGTAAAAAAGCAGTCGCGATCCCCAGTGGCGTCACCGCCGCGATCGATGGCGGCCAGCTGTCGGTCAAGGGTCCGAAGGGCACCCTCGCGATGCCGCTGTCTGACAACATCAAATATGAAGTTGGCGACGGCAGCATTTCGGTTCAGCCCGCGAACGCTACCCGCGAAGCTCGCGCCTTTTGGGGCATGCAGCGCACGCTGGTTCAGAACCTGATCACGGGCGTGACCGAGGGCTTCACCAAGGTGCTCGAAATCACCGGTGTCGGCTATCGTGCCAATTCGCAGGGCAAAAATCTGAAGCTGCAGCTCGGCTACAGCCATGATGTCGATTTCGCGGTGCCTGAAGGCATCGAGATCAAGACGCCCGATAACACCACGATCGAGATCAGCGGCATCGACAAGCAGCAGGTTGGTCAGGTTGCAGCGGAAATCCGCCGCTGGCGTAAGCCGGAGCCCTATAAGGGCAAGGGCATCAAATATCGCGGCGAGTACATCTTCCGCAAAGAAGGCAAGAAGAAGTAAGCCATGGCACATCTTACCCAATTCGAAAAACGCCGTCAGCGCGTTCGTACCGCCCTCCGCAAGCGGGCTGGTGGGCGTGCGCGCCTGTCGGTGCACCGTTCGGGCCGGCATATCTATGCCCAGCTTATCGATGATGCCGCCGGCCAGACGCTGGCTGCGGCTTCGACGCTGGACAAGGATGTCCGCGGCAAGACCGGCGCGACCACCGCGGCGGCTGCCGACGTTGGCAAGCGCCTCGCCGCTGCCGCCAAAAAGGCGGGTGTGACGCAGGTCGTGTTCGACCGCGGCGGTTTCCTGTTCCACGGGCGCATCAAGGCGCTGGCCGACGCGGCTCGCGAAGGCGGATTGGAGTTCTAATATGGCTGACGAAAACACCACAGGGCAGGGCAACCAGCCCGAAGCGGTTCTGGCACCCGAAACGACCAACGCTGATGTGACGGGCCAGGCTCCGCGCCGCGGTCGTGGCGGCGGCGCTGGCGGGCCGGTAGGCAACCGTGGCGGCCGTGACGGTGGCCGTGGTCGCCGCGACGATCGTCGTCCACGTGACGATGACGGCGGCGAAGAGCTGATCGAAAAGCTCGTCCACATCAACCGCGTGTCGAAGACGGTGAAGGGCGGCAAGCGCTTCGGTTTCGCTGCGCTCGTCGTGGTTGGCGATGGCAAGGGCCGCGCCGGTTTCGGTCATGGCAAGGCACGCGAAGTGCCCGAAGCCATTTCCAAGGCGACCGCTGCCGCCAAGAAGTCGATGATCCGCGTTCCGCTCCGCGATGGCCGCACGCTGCACCATGATGGCCGCGGCCATTTCGGTGCTGGCCTTGTCACGGTTCGCTCGGCGCCCGCCGGTACCGGCATCATTGCCGGTGGCCCGATGCGCGCCGTGTTCGAATCGCTGGGCGTGGCGGATGTCGTGACCAAGTCGAACGGCACCTCAAACCCCTATAACATGATCCGCGCGACCTTTGAGGCGCTCGGCGAACAGACCAGCCCCAAGTCGGTCGCGCAGCGTCGCGGCAAGAAGGTGTCGGATCTGATCAAGCGCGGCGGTGCATCCGACCGTGCAGCCGAAGCCGAGGCCGCGGCGGTGACGGAGTAAGATCATGGCTGACAAGAAGATCAAGATTCGCCAGATCGGCTCGCCGATCCGTCGGCCGAGCAGCCAGCGCGCCATCCTGACCGGCCTCGGCCTGGGCAAGATGCACCGCGAGGTCGAACTGGTCGACACCCCCGAAGTGCGCGGCATGCTTCGCAAGCTGCCGCACATGGTGGAAGTCGTCGAGGGTTAAAGCGCGGTGAAGCTCTACCGCTTGTTGACCGGTCCCGACGATAGCGCGTTCTGCGCCCGCGTCGAAGGATTGCTCAACCGGGGTTGGCAGCTCCACGGCAGCCCGTCGATCACCAGTGTTGATGGCCGCGGCTATGTCGCCCAGGCCATCGTGATGGAAAAGGCCGGGGCGTATCCCGGTTTTCAACCATCGAGTGAAATTGAACCGGACTGAACCCCTTTCCCCGGAAAGCGGCAGTCCATAGCGCGACCACAGCGAAAGCGAGTGCAACCATGACGATCAAACTGAACGAACTTCGTGACAACAACGGCGCCCGCAAGGGCCGCATGCGCGTCGGACGCGGCATCGGTTCGGGCAAGGGCAAGACCGCCGGCCGCGGCCAAAAGGGTCAGAAGGCCCGCAGCGGCGTCGCGATCAACGGCTTCGAAGGCGGCCAGATGCCGCTTCACATGCGTATCCCGAAGCGCGGCTTCAACAACATCTTTGGCAAGGACTTCGCGATCGTCAATCTGGGCATGATCCAGAAGCTGGTCGACGCAAAGAAGCTTGATGCCAAGGCTGTGATCGATCACGCCGCTCTCAAGGCTGCTGGTGTGGCCCGCGGCGGCAAGGACGGCGTCCGCCTCCTCGCCAAGGGCGAATTTACCGCCAAGCTCAACTTCGCCGTTGCCGGTGCTTCGAAGGGTGCGATCGAAGCGGTCGAAAAGGCCGGTGGTAAGGTCGAACTGCCCGAGGCCAAGCCCGAAGGCGAAGGCAAGAAGGCCACGCGCAAAGCTGCAGCGGCTGCCAAGAAGAACTAATGCCTTTGGGGGCGGACGGCATTGGGCCGCTCCGCCCCCGACGCATTTGAATCGGGCCTTTCCCCTTGCGCTTCGTGACCGCCGAACGCACATAGGCGCCGGGTCGCGGGGGGCGCGGTCCGGAACCCGAGGAAAATACCCATGGCCTCTCGCGCCGATCAGCTTGCTTCCAATCTGAACTTTTCGAAATTCGGCAAGGCGACCGAACTCAAGAACCGCATCTGGTTCACGATCGGCGCGCTGATCGTCTTCCGCTTCCTGTCATTCGTCCCGCTTCCCGGGGTTGATCCGGTCGCGCTGTCGACGCTGTACAGCCAGGCTGCCTCGGGCGGCGTCCTCGACATTTTCAACACTTTCTCGGGCGGCAGCCTGGAGCGCATGAGTATCATCGCGCTCGGCGTCATGCCCTATATCACCGCTTCGATCGTTGTGCAGCTGGCCGCGGCGTTGTCGCCCAGCCTTGCCGCCCTCAAGAAAGAGGGCGAAAGCGGGCGCAAGAAACTCAACCAATATACCCGCTACGGCACCGTCTTCCTGACCGCGATCCAGGGTTATTTCATCGCCGTCGGGCTTGAAACGCTGGGCGCCAGCCAGGGCATTGCCGCCGTTGTCGACCCCGGCATGATGTTCCGCGTTGGCGCCGTGATCAGCATCGTCGGCGGTACCCTGTTCCTGATGTGGCTCGGCGAACAGATCACCGCGCGCGGGATCGGCAACGGCGTGTCGCTGATCATCATGGCGGGCATCCTTGCGCAGCTGCCGCGCAGCTTTTCGCAGATGTTCACCCAGGTGCGCGAAGGATCGATGGGCGGCGGCACCGTGGTCGCAGTATTCGCCGGTGCGATCCTGATCATCGCCTTCATCGCCTTCATGGAACGCGCCCAGCGCCGCGTGCTCGTTCAATATCCCAAGCGCGCGACGCAGCGCGGCGGGATGCAGGCCGACCGCAGCCATCTGCCGCTCAAGGTCAACACCGCGGGCGTCATCCCGCCGCTCTTTGCCTCGTCGCTGCTGCTGATGCCACTGACGATCACCCAGATGATGGGCAATAATGTCCAGGGCGACACCGCGACCGGTGATTTCCTGATCACGCTGAACCAGTATTTGGCGCACGGTCAGCCGCTCTATATGGCGCTCTATGCCGCGGGCATCATCTTCTTCTGCTTCTTTTACGTCGCGGTCGTCTTCAATCCCGAAGAAACCGCCGACAATCTGAAGCGCCAGAACGGCTTCATCCCGGGCATCCGTCCCGGCAAGAACACTGCCGCCTATCTCGACCATGTGCTGACGCGCATCACCGTGCTCGGTGCAGCCTATCTCGCGGCGATCTGTCTCGTCCCCGAATATTTCATCGCCCAGTCGGGTCTGCCCTTCGCGCTCGGCGGCACCAGCCTGCTGATTATCGTCAACGTGACGATCGACACGATCAGCCAGATCCAGAGCCACATGCTGGCGCATCAATATGGCGACCTGATCAAAAAGGCGAAATTGAAGGGCGGCGTTGCGCGGCGCTAACGCGCCCGCTACGGCAACTGCGACACGGCAGAGGCAACAGGGGCTTCCATGACGCTGAATATTATTTTGCTCGGACCGCCGGGGGCGGGCAAGGGAACGCAGGCGGTGCGGCTCGAGGACGAGCATGGCATGGTCCAGCTGTCGACCGGCGACATGCTGCGCGCTGCGGTCAAGGCGGGAACGCCGATCGGTGTCCAGGCCAAGGCGGTGATGGACGCGGGCGAGCTGGTGTCGGACGAAATCGTCTCGGGCCTGATCGGCGAAAGGCTCGATCAGCTTGGCGGCGATGTGTCGGTGATTTTCGACGGCTACCCGCGCACCGCGGCGCAAGCCGACGCGCTCGACACGATCCTCAGCGATCGTGGCCGCAAGCTTGACCTTGTCATCGAACTGCTGGTCGAAGAAGACGCGCTTGTCGATCGCATCACCGGGCGTTTCTCCTGCGGCAATTGCGGCGCGGGCTATCACGATCGCTACAAGCTGCCCAAAGTCGCGGACACCTGCGACCAGTGCGGCGGCCACGACTTCAAGCGTCGTCCCGACGACAATGAGGAAACGGTGCGCACGCGCATGGCCGAATATCGCGCGAAGACCGCGCCGATCCTGCCGATCTACGACGCGCGCGGCATCGTGAACCGGGTCGATGGCATGGCGCCGATCGATCAGGTCAACGACGCGATCGAAGCGGTCCTGACGCCTGCTGGCTGACACCCGCGCTTAATCGTCATTGCGAGGGCCCCTAGGACTGGTTGGCCAGCCAGCCGCTCAGGATAAGCCGTGACTCGGTCACGGCCCCGTGGCAATCCAGTGCGGTGCAGGGCCGCACGGGATTGCTTCGCTTTGCTCGCAATGACGAAGTCCGGCTGCGGCAAAAAGGGGGGGGGACGAGTGATGAATTTCAAAGCAATAGCGGCGGCGGCAATCTCAGCAACGGCTGGACTGGCTCTGGCGCCCGCCGCGACCGCCAAGGTCGTCGATCAGAGCGAGGCGGGTTTCACCGTCGCACACACCGCGCAGGTCGCCGCGACCCCCGCCGATGTGTCGAAAATGCTCCGCATGCCGCAGAACTGGTGGTCGAAGGATCACAGCTGGTCGGGCGACGCCGCGAACTTCTGGCTCGATTCGCAGGCGGGCGGCTGCTTCTGCGAAAAATTGCCCGACACCGGCGCGGGGGTTGGCAGCGTCCAGCATGCTCGGGTGTTGTTTTCGAAACCCGGCCAGCTACTCCGCCTGTCGGGCGCCTTCGGCCCGCTGCAGGGCGAGGCGCTGAACGGCACGCTGACGATCCAGATCAAGGAAACCCCAACCGGCAGCGCGCTTCGCTTCGACTATGTCGTGGGGGGGTATATGCGCTTCAAGGTCGCCGACATCGCGCCCGCGGTTGACAAGGTGATCGGCGAACAATTGCTGGGGCTGGCCAATGCGCTGGGCGGTGCTTTGCCGCCGTCGCGTGAAGAAAAGGCGGCTGCGGCGGCTGAGGGTGCGGCCAAGCCTGCCACCGAAACGCCGCCCGCAGAGGATGAGCCGGGTCTCGACGCCGCGGTCGCCGATCTCGTCGAGGACGAACCGAAGGCCGAGCCCGAAGGCCGCCGCTAAGCGCCGAGGCCAGAATGTGATCCGTTCGGCCTTCGACAAGCTCAGCACAAACGGATCGGGATGAATGTGCTGCCTTTAGAGGTCGGGCGTCCCGCGCAGCTTTGCCAGCGCCGCAAACGGCCCCGCCGCCTCTTCGCTCAGCACGCCCTTTTCCGCCAGCACGCGGTCGGCGTCGGGGTGGCGCGGAAAGGGATCGAGCGCGAGCGACAACGTCTGCACCGCCGCTTCGCCCAGATCGACGCGGTCGCCGTCGAGCGGCAGCAGGTCGCATTCCTCGCTGCTGATCTCAATCTCTTCCTCGGCATCAACCGGCGCGTCGATGTCGCGCAGGAAGCGCAGGTCGAACGGTTCGCTCAGCGTCGCCGGGACCGGCAGCCCGGTCGCGGCGCACGGCTGGACGACGTTGGCATCGACCGCGCCCTTGGCACCGATGCCGCCCGCGACGGTGCGTATCTCTGCGGTGACGGCAAAGCGATCGACCGCGATCAACTCCAGCCGCTGCGCGATCCGCGTGCGCGCCTCGGCACCGGCCTCGACCGCCACCGAACGCCCATGCGCCGCGTCGGCCAGCGTCAGGATCAGCGAAAATTCGGGCGCATCGCTCACGTCGAGGTTCCGTCCAGCCGATCCGCGACGATCAGCTCGGTCACCGGCGTCGCTGCCAGCGCCGCGCGCAGTTTCGCAACCTCGGCCCTGACATGCGCCAGCCCCGCCGCATCGGGCTCGTTACCGCGCCATAAGTTGCGAACCAGCGCGGCGCGCAGTTCCTCCGACCCGTCGGCAGCGCGATAAACGCCGAGCCGTCCGCCGAGCGCGCCGACCATCCGCCCGATCTGCTTGCCGACGACCATGTCGCCAAAGCCGATCTGGCGCATCTGGCCGTCCATGTCGGTGACGAACAATTCGGTCAGCTCGACGCCGGCGCGGGCCTGCGCGGGGTCTTCGTCGATGCGGTGAAGGACGAGTGCGAGCACCAGGCTGACCATGTCGAAGCGACCATCGAGCGTGTCGGGGACACCGCCCGACGCATACCAGTGCGGCGCGCGCGCGGTCGCCACCACGGCGTTCCACAGCGGGCGGCGCGCCTCGCGCGGGTCGGGCTGCGAGCGAAAGAGATTGCGAAGTGAGAACATGCGCCCCGCTTAGGCGCAATCGGCGCCGCGGAAAAGGGGTGGCAGCGCGCCGGGCCGGTCAGCTTCTGGCAAGCTTTGCCGCGCCACAAGCAGCTTGTGCGCCGCGTCCGCTTGCGGTTAAGAGGCGCGTGAGCCAGCGCCGACCGCCGACAGAAGCGGTGGACCGGCGCAACGGAGATTATTGATGCCGAATTTCAACTTTTCGCTTGCCGCCCCCCGCGCGCGCCTGATCGCCCTTGGCGTCCTCGTCGCGGTGGCGGCCACCGGCTGTTCGCAGCTCAAGGGTCGGCAGGGCTATGTCGTCGATCCGCTGCTGACCAGCGCGATCACGCCCGGCGTCGACAACCGCGAATCGGTCGAAAAGACGCTTGGCCGCCCGACCTTCGTCGGCCAGTTCGGCGACACTGAATATTATTATGTCTCGCGCGAAACGCGCCAGCTCGCCTTTGCCAAGCCGCGTCCGGTCGATCAGCAGGTGCTGCGCGTCCGCTTCGATGCCGCGGGCAATGTCGCGGCAGTCGACCGCACCGGGCTGGAACTGGTGAGCCGGATCAGCCCCGAAGGCGACAAGACCCCGACGCTGGGCCGCGAGCGCAGCTTCTTTGAAGATATCTTCGGCAATATCGGCGCGGTCGGTGCGCCGGGTGCGGGTGCGCCCACGGGGCAATAAGCATATATGCTATCCTCCCCGTTGCGAAGCGTTGGGGAGGTGGCAGCGCGTGGCGCTGACGGAGGGGCGACAACACTAACGTCGCTGCCCCTCCACCCCTTGCTTCGAAAGAATGTTGGGTCGTCCAGTCCCCCGGACTGGACTTGGATTGCCGGGGGCAACCCAACCCCGCACTCCCCCCAACCCCGCACTCCCCCTCGCCATCGCTGCGCGACAGGAAGGATTAAACAAACTACTGCGCGATCCCGCCCGCCGCCAGCACCGCCAGCGTGACCAGATCCGAAGCCGGCGACGCCATTGTCGCGACCTGCACCGGATGTTCCATCCCGACCAGCATCGGGCCGATAACGGCACCACCGCCCAGTTCGCGCATCAGCTTTGCCGACAGGTTCGCCGATTGCAGCCCCGGCATGACGAGCACGTTCGCTGGCCCCGAAAGGCGGCAGAACGGATATTTCGCCATCACCTTTTCATTCAGAGCGACGTCGGGCGCCATTTCGCCTTCATATTCGAAACCTGGCTTGCGCTGGTCAAGGATCGCCACCGCATCGCGAATATTGTCGAGCCAGCTGCCTGGTGGATTACCAAAGGTCGAATAGGACAGGAACGCGACGCGCGGTTCATGCCCCATCCGCCGCGCGACCTGCGCGGTGCGTTCGGCAATATCGGCGAGCATTTCAGCGCTCGGCCGCTCGTTGACCGTGGTGTCGGACATAAAGATCGTCTGATGCTGGCCAACCAGCACATGGATGCCGAACGGCGTCTTGCCCTCGGCATGGTCGATCACCCGCCGCACTTCGCGCATCGTCTGCGAATAGGTGCGCGTGACCCCGGTGATCATCGCATCGCCCAGCCCGAGCTTGAGGAGCAGCGATCCAAAGATGTTGCGGTCGCGGTTGACCATCCGCTCGACATCGCGGCGCAGGTATCCGCGCCGTTGCAGGCGCTCGTACAAAATCTCAACCATCTGCGGCACATGCGGCGAATTGACGCTGTTGTGGACCTCGTAACTTTCGGGGTCGGCGACCCCCATTTCCTTCAGTTTGTCGCGCAGCCCCTCACGCCCGACCAGCACCGGGGTGCCATAGCCGCCATCGCGGAACTGGATCGCGGCGCGCAGCACCACCTCTTCCTCACCCTCGGCAAACACCACCCGCTTCGGATTGGCGCGCGCCGCTTCATAGGCGAGCGTCAGCACCGACGTCGTCGGGTTGAGCCGCGCGCGGAGCGAGGTGCGATAGGCGTCGAGATCGGCGATCGGTTTCTGCGCGACCCCCGTTTCCATCGCCGCCTTGGCGACCGCGGCGGGGACGATTTCCATCAGCCGCGGGTCAAAGGGGGAGGGGATGATATATTCGGGGCCGAAGCTTGACGCCCGCCCGCCATAGGCCGCCGCGACCTCTTCGGGCACCTGCTGGCGCGCGAGGTCGGCGATCGCGTAGGCGGCGGCGATCTTCATCTCTTCGTTGATCGCGGTCGCGCGCACGTCGAGCGCGCCGCGGAAGATGAAGGGGAAGCAAAGGACATTGTTGACCTGGTTCGGAAAGTCCGACCGCCCGGTCGCGATGATCGCGTCGGGCCGCGCCGCGCGCGCGTCGGGGGGCGAAATTTCGGGATCGGGGTTTGCCATTGCAAAAATGATCGGCGCGGGGGCCATGTCCTTGACCATCGCGGGCTTGAGCGCGCCTGCCGCCGACAGGCCCAGGAACACGTCAGCGCCAACGAGCGCTTCGGTCAGGTCGCGCGCCTCGGTCGGCACCGCATGCGCAGATTTCCACTGATCCATGCCTTCGAGGCGGCCCTGATAGATGGTGCCCTTGCGGTCGCACATGATGACATTTTCGTGCCGCACCCCCATCGATTTGATCAACGACGTACAGGCGATCGCGGCGGCGCCGGCGCCGTTGACGACCACCTTGACCGTCGCGAGGTCGCGCCCGGTCAGGTAACAGGCGTTGATCAGCCCCGCGGCAGTGATGATCGCGGTGCCATGCTGATCGTCATGGAACACCGGGATGTTCATCTTTTCCTTCAGCGCCTGCTCAATGATGAAGCAGTTGGGCGCCGCTATGTCTTCGAGGTTGATGCCGCCAAAGCTCGGCGCGAGCAGTTCGACCGCTTCGATGAAGCGCTGTGGATCTTCGGTATCGACCTCGAGATCGATCGAATCGACGTCGGCAAAGCGCTTGAACAGCACCGCCTTGCCCTCCATCACCGGCTTCGAGGCGAGCGCGCCCAGATTGCCAAGCCCCAGGATTGCGGTGCCGTTCGAAATCACCGCGACCAGATTGCCCTTGATCGTGTAATCATAGGCCTTGGCGGAATCTTCGGC
>NZ_JAIBES010000105.1 GCF_019459305.1 Sphingopyxis sp.
TTTTCCCACGCGCCCCAATCCCCCCCCACGAACACCCCGCGCCGGTGCCCCCACGCCGCCCCCCGGCCCCGAAAATGGCCCGCTCCCGGTGTCCCCCGGAGCGGGCCATTTTCGTTTTATCGCTGTGGCGGCGGCGTTTGCGATTTTTCAAGACGCCAGGCATATTGGTCGCGCGATGAGTTTGGAGCGAGGGGATAGGGCGCTGCGCAGGCGGTTCGCGCGGTTGGCGGTATCGGTGCTGCTTTTCGCAGTCGGCTATGCCATCGCAAACCGGTTCCAACTGACCCATGACGTCGTCTATCGACTGGCGGCAGGTGATCCCCGGAGCGCGGTTATCGCGCTGAGCTTCCTGGCGTTGCAAGCGAGCGCATTTCTCGCGGCACTGCTGTTGTTCTCGCGCCGCTGGGTCGTAGTACTGCTGCTACTCGCGGCGCTCTCGATCCTGATCAATATCGGTTACACCCAGATCATTCCCGAGCTGCTGAGCGGCGGGACGCTGGCGTGGATGCTCGCTGAGGTACGCCAGTTTGGCAATGCGGCAGGCGAGTTCGGCGGTGAGTTTCTGTTTGTCGGCGCACAGGTGGCGGCGGCGCTGGCCTTGTTTGTCGGTGCGCGCCGGGTAGCGCGAAGCGTGGTCGCGATCCCGTGGAGCCGGGGAATCGCCGCTGTCAGCCTTGCGATTCTGGTCGCGCCCAGCCTGATCTATCGCCATGTCGAAGTCTGGCCCGAGGGGACGGAGCGGAGCCTCTATGGCCTCGGCTGGGATCTCGTCAGCGCGCCGCCGCCGCCGCCGCGCGCCGCGCCGCCGCTGACCCCATATCCCCGGGCGGAAGCACCGCGGCATATCGTCTGGGTGATCGACGAGAGTGTGGCGGAGGCGCCCTTTCGTCGTCTGATTGCGCCGACGTTGGCGAACGTGCCGCACAGCGACTTTGGGATTGCGGCGGCGATGGGGCATTGCAGCGCACCGGCGCAGGTGGCGCTGCGATCCGGGGTTGATGTCCTAAATGTTGGAAAAGACACGGATTTAAGGCGAACGCCGTCAATCTGGGGCTATGCGAAGCGCGCCGGCTATCGCACCATGCTGATCGACGGACAGACCGCCGGCGCGCCGCAGAACCTGTTGCTGGCACCCGAACGTGCCATGATCGACGAATATCGCCCGATGGTCGGCGGCATCGACACCGACCTGAAGATCGCCGACGCGCTGAACGCTCAGATGAAAGGCGGCGGCGAAAGCTTTACCTATGCCGTCTTGCGCGGCGTCCACTTCCAGTATCGCGACCATTATCCGAAAGGCACTATCCCCGCCGACAGCCCGGTCTCACTGCAATATGGCACCGCGCTGCGCTGGTCGAAAGCGCAGTTTTTCAGTCGCTTGCTGTCAGGCATCGACCGCGAAGCGGTTGCAATTGTTTATACATCCGACCATGGCCAGAACTTGGCCCCCGGCGCTCTGCCGCATTGCAGCCGCGAAGGCGTGGCCGACGAATTTCGCGTTCCGCTGCTCGCGTTCCTGCCCGAACGAAAGGCGGCCCGCTATACCGCCAGTCCCCGCTCCGGCCATTCGGTCAGCCAGATCTTTCCAGCAACATTGGGCTGGATGGGCTATGATACGGCGGCGGCCAAGTCGCTATACGACCACGACCTGACCCGCCCCACCGCGCGCTATGTGTGGTTCGGCCGCACCGTGATACCGTCGGCCGAGGGGGGCACGGTGTCGGTCACCGCGAGTTCCCATTTTCCGGGCACCGACCGCGAATAGGCCCGACAAGCGCGCGGGGATTTTGTGCAAGATCAAAGACTCCGCCCGTGCATCGCGTTACAAGCATGCCGCAATCGGGCCGGCGCCGGGCGGCGTCCCCGATCGGGTCGTTCGGGCTGTGCGACAGGCCAAAATCGCCGCGCCATCCCCCATGTGGCAATGCAGCAGGGGAAAGAGCATGAAGAGTTTTTCGATGAAGTCTGTCGCGGCGCTGGTGGCGGCGTCGATGCTGGCGACACCGGTTCTGGCGAAGCAGGTGCCGGAGTTGCAGGACCTGGTCGGCGCGCGCGGGGCCAGCGGCGAAGCGCAGCTGGAGATGCGCGGCTACACGCATATCGAAACCCACCATGATGGCGACCGCAAGCATAGTTATTGGTGGAACCGCGACAACAAGCAGTGCGCGCATGTCGTGACGTGGGACGGCCGGTACCAGTCGGTCGAGACCGCGTCGAAGTCCGATTGCAACCAGGGCGGCGGCGGGGACAATGCCGGGGCCGCGGTTGCGGCGGTTGCCGGGATCGCGCTGATTGCGGCGCTGGCGAGCAAGAAGCATCACAAGGACAAGGAATATGACCAGCAGGGGACCGGCGATTTCGACCGCGGATACCGCGACGGCCTGTATAACGCGCCCTATCACAATTATGGCCGGTCCGATGC
Source organism: Sphingopyxis sp. (assembly GCF_019459305.1). Lineage (GTDB taxonomy): Bacteria > Pseudomonadota > Alphaproteobacteria > Sphingomonadales > Sphingomonadaceae > Sphingopyxis. The sequence continues at coordinate 2,423 of NZ_JAIBES010000105.1, forward strand.
CTATTCGAGCGGTTATCAGGCGGGGGTGAACGAGCGCAGGTCGAATCTGGGCCATCATTATGGCGGCGGCGGTTATGCCGAGGTCGGGCAGTTTATTGACCTGAACGGCGCGCGCGCGTCGAGCGCCGACAGCGCGATGCGTGATCGCGGGTTCACCAATGTCGACAGCTTCAAATCGGGCAGCACCGCGTACAGCGTGTGGAACCGCCGCGCGAGCCGCCAGTGCGTGCAGATGACGGTCGCCGACGGGCGCGTTTACGACATCCGCGACATCGGCACACACCCGCGCTGCCGATAAGGGGCAGCGCCATAGCGACTGGCGCCGCGCCGCCGCTGTGCCTATAGGCCCGGCGATGGCGCGGTCGGACCACAGGATAGTAGTGATCGGGCGGTTGCAGGCGAAGCCGCTGGCGGCGGGGCAATTGCTGTGCGTGCTGGCGCTGATCGGGCTGCTGGCGCGGCAGGCGCGCGGCAGCAGCGCGCTAGAAATCGTCGGCAGCATTGTGTTCGGCAACCTGCTGGTGACCGCGCTGATCGTGGCGGCGGCGCTGGGGCTGACGCATTTTCACCGGCTGTGGCGCCAGCGCGACGCCTATATTTTTCACGACGGTTCGCGCTTGTACCGCGGCAGCACGGATAGCTGGCCGCTGAACCTGATCCGCGATGTCGTGGTTTCGCGCAACGAAACAGGCATCGAATCGCTGCGGCTGGTCGTCGACGACGACAGCGAAGTGACGCGCGAGCTGGTCAAGCTGGCGCTGCTCGCCGACGCCCCCGAGGCGGTGCGCGGCGGGGTGATGTTCGCGGTCGCGGGAGTGCGCGGGTTTCCGAGCGGGTCCGCGCTGAATTAGCCGGTGCACGTCGGCATCTGCGGTGCCAAAGTTCAGGAAAGTTCAGCCCAACGCGCCCGGATTACGGCCACCGATTGCCGACGGGATGTCGTGGCGACGGAAGTTGTCAAATTTGTCACCGCATCGACCCCGGAAACAAGGTGTTGGCGGCCAGACACGGGCCAAGATCGCCGAGGTTGCCCAGCGCGGCGGGGGCATGAAACATCGAGAAGGTCGCACGCGGGCGCGATGTGGCGCGCTGGGGAACAGCAGGTTCGGACGAGTCAAAAGAGCCAGACCGCGAGCGTGGCATGGCGAAAAATAGTAGGAAAGGGGTTCTGGGGTGGCGCGTGCGAAATAGGATTCCACGCGGCAGGCGCAATTCCAGCCCCTCGGTGATGCAGCGAGGCCGATGGCGGGTCCCGGCGGCTGCGTCGGAACCCGCCGGACTATCAGTTCGCGGTCACGGGCGCCGGGGCGGGACTTTCCGCCGGATCCGCGACGGGCGCGGGTAAGGGCGCGGCGGCGGGGGTTGCGGCCACCGGCGCGGTTTCGACGGCGACCGCCATCGGCGCGGGCGCCGCGGTCGGGGTGCCCGCCGGCACCGCAAAGGCCAGGGCTTCCTTGGTGCGGACGCTGAGTTCGCGGCCCGCCGGAATCCGGCCCGATTTGCCGGTGATGAACGCCGCGAACACCCCCGCGAGGATGACACCGCCAATGGTCGCGACGGTATTGCCTTCGCCCTCCTGACGGAAGCTGCCCGTCAGCGGCACGCGGTTGTTGCCGGTTTCGACATAGCGCAGCTCGATGTCCATCTTGCCCGACTTGCCGAACGCGCCCTTGCCGGTGCGCCAGGTGATCTCGCCGGTCGCGCGCGCGCCCTTTGGAATCACGATGAAGCCGTCCTGGACGACATTGTGGACGACCGACATGTGGAAGGTGTCGCCTTCCTGGTTGCGCTTGGTCGACAGTTCCTCGTTCATGCTGAGCAGTATTTCGGTGTTGGCGGGCAGCATGCGCGCCGGATTCGCGGTCGGCGCCGCGACGGGGACGGCGACCAGCACCGGCCCGGCATCGACCGATGCGGGCACGGCGGGCGCGTCCTGCGCCGCGACCGGAGCGAAGGCAGGCGTGACGAGCGCGAGCGCAACGGCGCCCGCGAGCAATTTCGATTTCATGATTATACCCCCAAATCGGCACGCCCCCTGCGCGCCGTTCACGGTGAAGAACAGGAAATGCGCGAGCCGTCAATGTCGTTAATAATCAGCGCCCTGCGGGGATGGTTGGGGTGGCGGGGAATGGTGGTTCGGCCACGCTTTGGTCGTCACCCGCAGAGGAGACCCGTGGCTCGTCCGCCTTGATCCGGGGTCGATGTCGCCGCTGCCGGAATGGATGCCGGATCAAGTCCGGCATGACGAAGGAGGGGGAGTTGCGCGGTCGCGGCCGTCACCCGTCTGGCGGCGGCAACCCCAATTCCTCGGCCAAAACGCGCCATTCGGGGTTAACCGCCTCGATCAACTCGATCTTCCACTTGCGCTGCCGGTTCTTGATCTGCTTCTCGCGCGTGATCGCGGCGTGCATCGTCCCGGCAAGTTCGAACTAGACTAGCGTTTTGACCGGCGGCGAGGCTTCCGATTACACCGCTGCCGTACCGCTGATGGCGATCCCCGTCGCCACAACCAAGGCGCTGCTCGCTTACAAGCCTGTCCTGAGCTTGTCGAAGGGGGCTATGAGGGTGATCGCTTCTGGTAAAGCGTGCTGGTCCGGGGCATCCTGCCGATCATCCCGCCTCGCTCGAACCACAAGGTGCCAGATCATCCCGACTATCGCCGCTACAAGGACCGCAACCGCGTCGAGCGCATGTTCGGCAAGCTAAAACAGCAACGACGCATTGCCACACGCTATGACAAAACCCTGCTCCAGTTCGAGAGCTTCCTCAACCTCGCCGCCACGCGACTGTGGCTGAAATCTTTTGTCAACACGGCCTAAATCAAACCGAAAACCCGCCCGCATTGCGCCGGTTTGAGCTCGCCGCCAGCACCTTCTTGCCCTGCGGCGTCAGCGCCCACTTCGCGCCCTGCTGCACCACCAGTCCCAACGTGACGAGTTCGTCGCGGATCGGGTCTGTGGGGAGTTGCGGGCGGCGGTTCGACAGGCCTTCGAGCGTCGAGCGCTGCGGCTGGCTGAGGATGATGAGTTTTTGTTTTTCGGTCATTTGGTTGGCCTTGATTTGTTTGGTTTGCGGCGGGGTGGTGTTGCTACCCTCCCCGCTACGACCAAGGGAGCAAGCCCCTAAGTCTCGCTGCCCCCTCCCGCTTGCGGGAGGGGGCAGCAAGGTTTACTCCGCGGCGATCCCTGCCTTGGCGAACATGTCTTCGCCGTCGGTTTCGGCGGTGATCACCGGGGCGGTGTCGTCGTTCGCCTTGGCTTTCTTGCGGTTGTCGAAGCTGGACCAGACATTGTTCCATTCGCCGCGGGTGGCGCCCTTGCTGTATTCGGTGGCGCGCGTTTCGAAGAAGTTGGCGTGTTCGACGCCGTTGAGCAGCGGGGCGAGCCAGGGGAGCGGGTGTTCCTCGATCATGTAGATCGGCGCGAAGCCGAGCTGCCCCAGCCGCCAGTCGGCGATGTAGCGGATGTAGCGCTTGATTTCCTTCGGCGTCATGCCGGGGACCGGCCCCTGTTCGAACGCCAGATCGATGAACGCATCCTCGAGCCGCACCGTTTTCTGGCAGGTGTCGATGATGTCTTCCTTCACCGCCTTGGTCAGGCAGTCGCGCTCCTTGGTAAAGGTGTGAAACAGCTTGATGATGCCTTCGCAATGCAGGCTTTCGTCGCGGATCGACCAGCTGACGATCTGGCCCATGCCCTTCATCTTGTTGAAGCGCGGGAAGTTCATCAGCATCGCGAAGCTGGCGAAGAGCTGAAGCCCTTCGGTAAAGCCGCCGAACATTGCGAGGGTGCGTGCGATATCCTCGTCATTGTCGACGCCGAACTGCTGCATATAATCATGCTTGGCGCGCATCTCGTCATATTCGAGGAACATGCCGTACTCGCTTTCGGGCATGCCGATGGTGTCGAGCAGGTGGCTGTAGGCCGCAATATGCACGGTTTCCATGTTGCTGAACGCGGTCAGCATCATCTTGATTTCGGTCGGCTTGAACACGCGGCCATATTTGTCGTGGTAGCAATCCTGCACCTCGATATCGGCCTGGGTGAAGAAGCGGAAAATCTGGGTGAGCAGATTGCGTTCGTGGTCGCTGATCTTCTGCGCCCAGTCGCGGCAATCCTCGCCCAGCGGGACTTCCTCGGGAACCCAATGGATCTGCTGCTGGCGCTTCCAGAAATCGAACGCCCAGGGGTATTCGAAGGGCTTGTAGGTGTTGCGGGATTCTAACAAGGGCATGGCGGGATATCCTCGGTTCTTGTCTCTTGTTCATGTGCCCCGGCGAAGGCCGGGGTCCAGTCTGGCTTGGCGTAAGGCCGCTCTGGGCCCCGGCTTTCGCCGGGGATCAAAGAGGGCGCGTGCTTATTGGCAGGCCAGACACTCGTCGTAGTCGGTGGTCTGCAATTCATAGACCGGGGCTTCGGCGGTGTTGTCGGCCTCGACCCCGCCCGCGAAGCCGGCGCGCTGCACCGACTTGGACCGCAGATAATAGAGCGATTTGATGCCGAGTTCCCACGCGCGGTAATGAAGCATGAGCAGATCCCATTTCTCGACGTCGGCGGGAATGAACAGGTTCAGAGACTGCGCCTGATCGATGTACGGGGTGCGGTCGGCCGACAGTTCGAGCAGCCAGCGCTGGTCGATCTCGAAGCTGGTCTTGAAGCAGTCCTTTTCGTCCTGCGTCAGGAAGTCGAGGTGCTGGACGCTGCCGCCGCGTTCGAGGATCGAGTTCCAGATATTGTCGCTGTTCTTCGCCTTGTCGACGAGCAGCGCCTCGAGGTGCGGGTTGCGGATCGAGAAGCTGCCCGAGAGCGTCTTGTGCGTGTAGATGTTCGCCGGAATCGGCTCGATGCACGCGCTGGTGCCGCCGCAGATGATCGAGATCGACGCGGTCGGCGCGATCGCCATCTTGCAGCTGAAACGCTCCATCACCCCCTGATCGGCGGCGTCGGGGCAGGGGCCGCGCTCCTTGGCGAGCAGCATCGACGCCTGATCAACCTGCGCGCGGATATGCTTGAAGACGCGCAGGTTCGACGATTTCGCCATCGCGCCCTCGAACGGCAGGCCGCGCGCCTGGAGGAAGCTGTGAAAGCCCATGACGCCGAGGCCGACCGAGCGTTCGCGGCTGGCGCTGTACTTGGCGCGCGCCATTTCGGGCGGGGCGCGGTCGATATAATCCTGCAAAACGTTGTCGAGCATGCGCATCACGTCTTCGATAAAGCCCTTGTCACCGTTCCACTCGTCCCAGGTTTCGAGGTTGAGCGACGAGAGGCAGCAGACCGCGGTGCGATCGTTACCGAGATGGTCGCGGCCTGTGGGCAGGGTGATTTCGCTGCACAGGTTCGAGGTGGTGACCTTGAGGCCGAGATCGCGGTGATGCTTGGGCATCATGCGGTTCACCTGGTCGATAAAGATGATGTAGGGCTCGCCGGTCGCGAGGCGGGTTTCGACGAGCTTCTGGAACAGCGAGCGTGCGTCGACGCTGCCGCGGACGCTCTGGTCCTTAGGGCTACGCAGGTTGAATTCGGTGCCGTCGCGCACCGCTTCCATGAACTCGTCGGTGATCAGCACGCCGTGGTGGAGGTTGAGCGCCTTGCGGTTGAAGTCGCCCGATGGTTTGCGGATTTCGAGGAACTCCTCGATCTCGGGGTGCGAGATGTCGAGATAGCAGGCAGCCGAACCGCGGCGCAGGCTGCCCTGGCTGATCGCGAGGGTGAGCGAGTCCATGACGCGGACGAACGGAATGATGCCGCTGGTCTTGCCGTTGAGCCCGACAGGTTCGCCGATGCCGCGCACGCTGCCCCAATAGGTGCCGATGCCGCCGCCGCGCGATGCGAGCCAGACATTCTCGTTCCACGTCTCGACGATGCCTTCGAGGCTGTCGGGGACCGAGTTGAGGTAACAGCTGATCGGCAGGCCGCGGCCGGTGCCGCCGTTCGACAGCACGGGGGTGGCGGGCATGAACCACAGGCGGCTGATATAATCATAGAGGCGCTGCGCATGCTCCTGATCATCGGCATAGGCCGACGCGACGCGGGCGAAGAGATCCTGATAGGATTCGCCGGGAAGCAGGTAGCGATCCTCGAGCGTTTCCTTGCCGAAGTCGGTGAGCAGCGCGTCGCGGCTCTTGTCAGTGACGATATCGAATCGGCGCGCGTGGACCTTCGCCTCGCTGCTGTCGTTAAGCTTGGCGGTCGGCGCCGCTTCGGGGGCCGATTCGTTCGCTACAGGCGCTTCGTTCTTCGTCAATTCCACCGTCGCCACGTCGCTCGTCTCCACCCGTTCTGTCTCGCGAAAATCCATCTTGTTCGTCCCCGATTGCCCATGCGCCGCAGCGCATATGTTCCTGTCTTGTTCGACTCGGGACGAAGCCCCAGCCTAGCATCTATTCGATCCGCGGGGGCACATATTTTTGGCCGCACGAAGCAGTTTTCCGAGCCCATGTGATATGGGCGACGGAAATCTGCCAATTTTGGCCAAGCACTAATTCTTGGGGTGCCCCCTCGGCCGACCCACCATCTATAGTGCCACGTCGGCGCGACGATGCAAGACAGTAAATGACGGTTTAGGGACTCGGTTCGTCGATATTTTGATTCGTCTCGTCGTGCGCAAGGCGCGATCAGCCGGGGTCGCGCCTGCGTTTCCGAGGGATTGCGCGGATCTCGGTGCGACAGCGATGCGAACGGAAATTTTTCGCGCAAGCGAGACGGCTGTAGTGGCGCCTTGGGTCGATGGTCCCACTGCCACAGCGAACATCAAGCGGTCGCGCGGGCTGCGGACAAAAAGAAAGGGCCCCGGCAATGCCGGAGCCCTCTCGCTGAATTTACATCCAGGTTAGGCCGATGCGCCACCGTTGCCGGAGCCACCACCACCCAGAAATCTCCAAAACCAACCCATGTGAAATCTCCTGTCGGCACTGCCCACGAAGAACAGTTAACGGAGCGTTTACCATCTTTTGTAAGGTAAATCGAGTCTTAACCATATAATTGCAGCCGATCTGGCAGTTATGCGGTTCGGTTTTGCGGTGGGGCGGAAAGGGTCGCAGCGAGTTCGGAAAATAATTGTGGTTTGCCAAGATGATAGCCTTGGCCAACGTCGCAACCGAGCTGGCCCAAAAGGGCCATGGTTTCGGCATCTTCAATGCCTTCGGCGACCGCAACCGCGCCCAGGCGATGTGCTAGGTCGATGGTCGATTTCACCACTTCCCGGTTCCGTTGCGAATCGCGCATGGTCATCACGAATCGCTTGTCGATCTTGATTTCGTCGGCCTCGATTTCAGTCAGATATTCGAGGTTTGACTGGCCGGTGCCATAATCGTCGATCGACAGGCGAATGCCGGTGCGGCGAAGCTGAGCGAGCGTCTGGCGCGCCTGGCGGCTGTTTTCAATCTGGGCGGTTTCGGTGATCTCGATCGTCAGGATCTCCGGCGGCAAATGATGCGCCGAGAGCATCACGCGGATCGTGCCGACGAGGTCGCTATGATCAAGCAACGTCGCGGAAAGATTGACCGACATGTTGATTCGGTGGCCGCGCTCGTGCAACTGCGCCGCCGACCGGATCGCCTGATCCATGACAAACAGCGTCAAGCGATAGATGTCCTGGCTCTTTTCGGCCTGGACGATGAACTCGTCGGGCGGGATCGGACCCCGCGTCGGATGCGTCCAGCGCGCCAGCGCCTCGACCCCGACCAGCCGGCCCGTCGAAAGCGCATATTGCGGCTGGAACGCGACCCAGATATCGCCGCCGGTAAGCGCGTCCTCGAGTTGCGAGTGGAAGGAGAGCTGCCAACCGGCGTCGTCCTTTTGCCTCGGCACATATTTGGTCCACAACGCGCGGGTGCGGATCGCGCGTTCGGCGGCGACGAGCGCGGCAGCCAGGCGCTGGGCGTTCGAGCCTTCGAACTCGTCGTTGACCCCGAAGGCGATCGCGACATCGACCCGCAATTCGCCGATCGTCAGCGGCGCGTTGAACAGTGCGGCAAGCCCGGCAAGCTGTCCCTCGATCTGGCTGTGCTGATAATAGGGAACCAGCCAGGCGAAAGTGCCATCTAGGTCGTGATGAAGCGCCGTTCCCTGTGACGCGAGCAACAGGCGGCGCGTGACCTGCTCGATCAGCTTGCCGATCCCGTCACCCGGGATGAAAGCAGCGAGATCCTCGAAATTGACGACCTTAGCGGCAACGACCGTCGCGCTGCCAAACGGCGTCTGCGATCGCAGTGCTTCGAAATTGGGGAGACCCGATACCGGATTTTCGCGCTGCGCTGAACGGCGACGGCGGTTGCGCGACACATTGGCGCTAACCGCAGCGATCAGGAAGCATGCACCGCCGATCTGGGTTGCGACGAGCGAAAGGCCGAGAATAATCTTTGCCGCGATCAACAGCAAGGTTGTGACCAGCGCCACGCGCGAATACCAGCGCCCACCCTGCCAAATCAGCGCCCCCAGTAATATGATGGCGGTAATCGCCAGCGCCGGGAGCCAGCCGATGTTAATCGGTTGGCCGCGCTTCAGCGCCTCACCTGCGATCAGGTGAATATAGGCACCCGGCAGCTTGTCATGACCGGGCAAATAATGTTTGTCGGGCGACGCAGCGGCGGTGAACGCAAAGATAACATCCTTGCCGCGCAAAAGATCGGGATCGAGCTTGCCCGTCATTACGTCGATTGCACTATATTCTTTGATTGTGTCGGCGTCATAGGACAGGTCGAGCGCGAAGACTTCGGGCTGATCGGGTTGCCGATCGGCCAGTTTAGCCGCAAAACTGGGTAGCAATCGCCCGCTTGCCGTGACCGCAAGCGGCACTTTCCACACTTGCCAAAACTCATACTCCCAGCAGATGCAAGCTTGTTGCGCGCGGTTGCCGAACGCGGGGTCGGGCCAATAATCGACCACAGCGGTGGTACCCGTGGTGCTACTTCCCGGCACCGCAAGCACGATTCGGTCGTCCATTTTCCGAACAGCATCCGCGAGCAGGGGAAAATCGCGATCCTCAAGGCGGCGCTCATAAGAAAAGTCGACGAAAAGCCGCTTGGCCTGTGACGCACTGATTGCGCTGACTAGTTGTGCGTGATGCGAGACGTCGAAATCCTTGTTTTCAACGGCTTGCAAAGTCTTGTCGTCGAGGCCGACGACAACGGTGTCGCCCGACACGGGTCGCCACGCGACGCGGCCCACGGCGCTTTCTAGAATACGATCGACCGGTTCGGCGATAGACGAGAACCCTGCAGCCACGCTCAGCAGCAGCGAAAGGGCGATCGTGCGCCAGCTGATGATCAGACTTTTGACCGGAATGGGCACGCACGTCTCCAGCAATTGCCGGTCGTGCCTAGTCCCACATCGTTATCATCGCGTTAATCATGAACAAACTCTTGCCGTTGGCGACACGACGAAAAGCGGCTTGAATCTAACAGTTTCAGGCCAATTTTGGCAGCGGGGCGAGCGCCGCGTCGCCCGCCAGCGCCGACGGTGCCAGCCCGGTCGCCGTGGGGACAATCTGACCAAGGTAAAAGCGTGTCGAGGCGATCTTAGCCTCGAGAAACGCGCGGTCGCCGCTGCCTTCATCGAGCGCCGCCTTTGCCGCCTGATGTTGCAGCGCCATCAGCCAACCACAGGTCGCGGTGGCTAGCATCGTGAGATAGGGGTAGCTGCCCGCGAGCCGGTCGCCGGTGCTGGCACCCACCATCCAGTCGGTCACTGCGCGGCAGGCGTCTGCGAGCTGCTGGAGTTCGGGGAAATCCGCCGCGCCGTGCGCGACATCATCGATCAGCCCCCGGACAAGATCGCCGCCCGCCATGCCAAGCTTGCGGCCGACCAGATCGGCGGCCTGAATGCCGTTGGTGCCTTCGTAAATCGGGGCGATGCGCGCGTCGCGATAGTGCTGCGCGGCGCCGGTTTCCTCGATAAAGCCCATGCCGCCATGGACCTGGATGCCGATGCTGGCGACTTCGCAGCCGATGTCGGTCGCGTGCGCCTTGACCAGCGGGATCAGGATTTCAGCGCGCATCGCGGCGGCTTCGTCGCCGAGCTTGCCGAAATCGGTCTGCGCCGCGGCGTAATAGGTCAGCGCGCGCGCCGCCTCGGTCTGGGCGCGCATCCGCCACAGCATGCGGCGGACGTCGGGGTGCTGGTCGATCGTCACCGGGGTGCGGTCGGTGCCGCCCGCGAGCGCCGACTGGACGCGCTCGGCGGCGAAGCGCTGCGCCTGCTGCGTGGCGCGTTCGGCGATCTGGACGCCCTGACAGCCGACGAGCAGGCGCGCGGCGTTCATCATCACGAACATCGCGCGCATGCCGCCCATTTCGGCGCCGACGATTTCGCCGAGGCAATCCTCGTCCTCGCCATAGATCATCACCGCGGTCGGCGAGCCATGGATGCCCAGCTTGTGCTCGATCGACGCGCAGCGCACGCCGTTCGAATGCGCGGGTTTGCCATCGGCATCGAGGCGGTATTTGGGGACAAGGAAGAGCGAGATGCCGCGCGTCCCCTCGGGCGCGCCTGGGGTGCGCGCGAGGACAAGGTGGACGATATTGTCGGTGAGGTCGTGCTCGCCAAAGGTGATGAAGATTTTCTGGCCCTTGATCTGGTAGAGCCCGGCATGCTCGCCTTCGGTGACCTTTTCGGCGCTCGAACGCAGCGCGCCGACATCGCTGCCCGCCGCGGGCTCGGTCAGGTTCATCGTGCCGTTCCATGCGCCCGAGACGAGGTTCGGGAGCCAGATCTGGCGCTGCTCTTCGGTGCCATAGGCCATCAACGCGTGGATCGCGCCGGGGGTCAGGATGTTGCAGAGGGTAAAGCCCATGTCGGCGGTGCCGAGCGCCTCGATGATCACAGTCGCCAGCGTGAAGGGCAGGCCCTGGCCGCCATATTCTTCGGGTCCGTCGATGCTGCCCCAGCCTGCGTCGACGAATGCCTGATAGGCTTCCTTGAAACCGGGGGGCATCGTGACCTTGCCGTCCTCCCATTTGGGGTTCTGAACGTCGCCGACGCGGTTGAGCGGAGCGTAAACCTCGGCGGCGAACTCGCCGATGCCGTTGACGATTGCCTCGACCATGTCTGGGGTCGCGGCGGCGAATTTGTCGTGCGCGGCCATCGCGTCGATGCGCGCGATATGATCGAGAACGAAGAGTTGTTCGGTGGTCGGCGGCGTATAGGTCATCGTGAGGGTTCCGACTTTGCTGGTGAATCTCGTTGCGCGGGCGCTATAGCGCGGCATGCCCGATGCCTCAAAGCCCAGTCTTGTTCGTGCGTTCGATAGCGCAGCTATTGCGCACGCTGCCGAATTGGTGGCGGCGGGCGAACCGGTCGCGGTGCCGACCGAGACCGTCTACGGCTTAGCCGTCGATGCGTGCAATGCGGAGGCGGTGGCGCGCATCTATGCGGCGAAGGGGCGGCCCGATTTCAACCCGCTGATCGTGCATGTGCGGGATCTGACGGCAGCCAAGCAGCTAGGGGTGTTCGGTACGGTTGAATGCGCGCTTGCGGCGCGGTTCTGGCCGGGGCCGCTGACTTTGGTGGTGCCGAGGACGACCGACTGTCCGGTTGCAAGCGTCGCGACTGCGGGGCTCGACACGATCGCACTGCGGGTGCCGGGGCATCGCGCGATGCAGGCGCTGCTCGCGGAAACCGGCGTAGCGTTGGCGGCGCCGAGCGCCAACGCGAGCGGGGGGGTGAGCCCGACGAAAGCTGAACATGTGTTGGCGACGCTGCACGGCCGGATCGCGCTGGTAATCGACGATGGTCCCTGCATGGAGGGGGTGGAATCGACGATCGGGCGGGTGAAGGATGACGCCGTTGAGGTGCTGCGTCCGGGGCCGGTGACAGCGGAGATGCTGGCTGCGGCAAGCGGGTTACCGGTGATCGGGGTAACGGGATCAGAGATCGTCGCGCCGGGGATGCTCGCGAGCCATTATGCGCCGGGCAAGCCAGTGCGGCTGGGCGCGGTGGATTTTGCGGACGACGAGTTCGGGATCGGGTTTGGTTCGGCGACGGGCGATTACCAGTTGAGCGCAAAGGGCGATCTGACCGAGGCGGCGGCGCGCCTGTTCGATGCGCTGCACGCGGGGGCAGCGGACGCGAAGGCGAAGATTGCGGTGGCGAGGATTCCCGCCGAGGGGTTGGGCGCGGCGATTAATGATCGGCTTTCGCGCGCCGCGGTGTGATTTTTTTGAATCGCACAAAGACACAAAGAGGGCTGGGCAGGTACGCCGATGTCGTTCGTCGGTTGCGCGTAGCTCTTTCATGAAATCGCCTGCAGCGACGAGCCGGCGCGCGGGGCGTCGACGGCCGTCTTTGTGTGTTTGTGTGAGACTAATCTATGCCGCCGCCGGTTCGATCGGATCGAGCTGCGGGGTTTTGCGCGCCACGATCAGACAACCGACGACGATCAGTACCGCCCCGACGATCGTCGGCCAGGTTACCGCTTCATCGAAGAACATCCAGCCGAACAGCATCGCCCACAGGAAGCCGGTATATTCGGTGGTCGCCAGGATTTGCGCTTCGGCGCGGGCATAGGCCCAGCTCAGCAGGAGCAGCGACGTTACCGCGAGGAAGGCGGCGCCGACGAGCGGGATCGCCTGATCGCTGCCAGGAACCGCGAGGAACCAAGGGGCGCCGAGCGCGAGGATCAGCGCGACGAAGCCGTTCTGGAAAAAGGCGATTTCCATCGGCTCGGCCATCTTGGCCTGCCGCCGCGCGAGGATGAGGTTATAGGCATAGAGCAGCGCCGAGGCGACGACCGCGCCGACCGCCCACAGGGCTTCGGGCGCATAGTCGCCGCGGCCGAGCTTGCCCGCGACGATGATCAGCACCCCGGCGATGCCGAGCACCGACGCGATGATCGAGCGCGGCCCGATCTTCTCGCCAAGGAAGATCGCGGCCATGTAGAGCGTCGCGAGCGGGGCGATGAAGGCGATCGCGATCGCCTCGGCAATCGGCAACCGCGCGAGCGCCCAGAAAAAGCTGACCGCCATGCCCGCGACGAACAGTGAGCGAACGGCGTGGATACGCAGCGTTGCGCGGTCGGGCATCGCGGGGCGACTGGCCAAATAGATCGCGCCGCTGAGGATCGTACCGGCGCCGGTGCGCCACAGGACAGCGTTATAGGCACCGATGTCGATCGACAGCCCCTTCATGAGCACGTCCATCGCCGAAAAGGTCGCAATACCCGCGCATGCGATCAGGAACGGGATGACGGGAGAGGACGAATCGGGGCGCATGACCCGCCACTAGCCGAGGGATTCGGGCTTGCACAACGAAACTAACGCGCGCAGCATCGCGCCTGGTCATGGGTGGAGTGGGGCTATGACGAAACCGAGCAAGTTCGCGCACGTCGTCTATATGACGCGGCGCTATGACGCGATGATCGCCTGGTACCAACAGGTGTTCGAGGCCGAGGTCGTGCATCAGGACCCGGCGCTCGCGTTCCTGACCTATGACGACGAGCATCACCGCTTTGCGTTCGCGAACCTCGAGTTGCTGAAACCGGGCGGCGATGGCGGGCGCGGGGATGTCGGGGTCAATCATGTCGCCTATACCTATGCGAGCGCGGGCGATCTGATGGAGGTGTACAAACGGCTGAAGGCAGCGGGGATCACACCCTATTGGCCGATCCACCACGGGACGACGCTGTCGCTCTATTATACCGACCCCGACGGCAACCGGATGGAGTTTCAGGTCGATCACGGCACAGTGGCGGACGCGGTTGCCTATATGCAGAGCGAAGCGTTCGGCGGCAATCCCATCGGGATCGAATATGATCCGGACGAATTGCTAGCGCGCTATGAGGCGGGCGCGAGCGAGGCCGAATTGATGCGAATGCCGGTGGGGCCACCGTCGGGGATTCCGGCGGAGCATGGGATGGTGTGAGCTTCTTATCCTCCCGGTGACGAAGTCGTGCGGAGGGGTGGAGGGGCTGCGACAGTCGCGCCAATGCCCCCTCTGTCAGCGCTTCGGGCTGCCGTCTCCCCATCGCTGCGCGACGGGTAGGATTGTTTTTATCGAAACGTCGCTTGTCCCGCACCATCGATATTGAGTTTCTGGCCCGAGCAATAGCTGTTCGCGTCGCTGACGAACCACAGCACCGCCGCGGCCACATCGGCGGGGACGGCGACGCGGCCGAAGGGCATTTTGGCGGCGAGATGCTGGATGTCGTCCTGGCCAGTGATCGCGCGCGAGAGTTTTTCGCCCATATCGCTCACGGTGAGCGCGGGCGCGACAATGTTGACGCGGACGCCGTTCGCGAGTTCCTCCTTGGCCAGCGTCAGCGCGAGGGCTTCGCCCGCCGCTTTCGCCATCGTGTAGGGGGCGCCGTTGGGCGAGTTCACATAGGTCGCGATGCTGGAGATGATAATGATGTCGCTGCGTGCGTGGGTGCGAAGCTGCGGCAGCGCGAGGCGCGACAGGCGGTGCGGGCCACCGGCGTGTACGGCGAAGAGTTTAGCGACTTCTTCGGGGCTGGTGTCGGCGACCGACTGGCCGCGACTCGCGATCCCCGCATTGTTGATCAGGATCGACATCGACCCGAAGTCGGCTTCGACCGCGGCAACCATCGCGGCGCAGGCGGCTTCGTCGGTGACCGACGCTTGATAGGCTTTTGCCTTGCGCCCGAGCGCCTCGATCGCGGCGACGGTTTCGGCGGCCGCCTCCTCGCCGCGGGCGAAGTTGACCGCAACGTCGGCACCCGCTTGGGCGAGCCCGATCGCGATCCCGCGCCCGATCCCGCGCGAGGCGCCGGTGACGAGCGCGACGCGCCCCGTCAGGTTCATGTTGGCCATGCGTCTCTCCCTATTGCATCAGTTCGTTATAGATATCGTCGTCGCTGCGGCTGGCGGCGTTGCGCCATTTAGGCGCCGCCTTACGATTGAGCACGCGGCCTTCGGCGTCGAGTAAGGCGACGGTGGGCGTGCCCTTGATGCGGAAGCGGAAGCGCTTGGGCACTTCGGGGTTGCGGCCGAGCCCGCGGACATGCGGCATGCCGATATCGGCGTAGACGATTTCGTAGCGCTCGCGGACGGGAGCAAAACTGTCGGTCGCGATCAGATTGGCGAGCCAGGCGCTGTCGTGACAGCCGCCGGTGCCCATGACGAGGAGGACGGGTTTGCCCGATTGCCTTGCCCTTCCGAGCGCGGCGTCAATCGAAGACATCGGTTCGGCGATAAAGGCGGTGCTTTTGTATGCGTCTTCAACGCCGGGGATCGTGCGTGTTTCATGCGCGTTGGCTGACCCCGCCATTAGCAGAGCGGCGGCGAAGGCGAGGGTGAATGGACGCTTCATCTGCCGACGATAGGTTTTGCATGACGTTTCCGTCAACGTCAGATAGCCTTTACCGCATGAGTTGGAAAAAAGAGATCGACGAGCTGGGCCAACGCCGCGCGATGGCCGAGAAGATGGGCGGCGAGGAAAAGGTCGCGCGCCAGCATGGGCGCGGCAAGATGGACGCGCGGGCGCGGCTCGCGGGGATCGTCGATGCGGGCAGCTTTCGCGAGATCGGCAAGATCGCGGGGCGCGGCAAATATGGCCCGGACGGCGAGCTGGAAGACCTCGCCGCGAGCAATTTCATCTTTGGCCGCGCGAATATCAACGGGCGGCCAGTGGTTGCCAGCGCCGACGATTTCACGGTGCGCGGCGGCGCGGCGGATGCGGCGCTGCACCGCAAGTTCGTGCAGTGCGAGGCGATGGCACATGAATATCGGCTGCCGCTGATCCGGATGATCGACGGCACCGGCGGTGGCGGGTCGGTCAAGACGCTGGAGGATATGGGCTACACCTATATCCCGCATGTACCGGGCTGGCATGAGATCATCGCCAATCTCGACACGGTGCCGGTCGTGGCACTCGCGCTCGGGCCGACCGCGGGGCTGGGCGCGGCGAGGGTGGTCGCTAGCCATTACAGCGTGATGGTGCGCGGGCTGTCGCAACTGTTTGCGGCGGGGCCGGCGGTGGCGGCGGCGATCGGCGATACGTTGGACCGTGAGGAATTGGGCGGGACTGACGTGCATACGCGCAACGGCGTGGTCGACGACGAGGTCGCCAGCGAGGCCGAGGCCTTTGCGGCGGCGCGGCAGTTCCTGTCTTACCTGCCCTCGTCGATCCACGATCGGGCGCTGCGGACCGAATGCAATGATCCGGTCGATCGGCGCGAGGAGAGCCTGTTGTCGGCGGTGCCACGCGAGGCGAAGCAGGTCTATGCGATGCGGCGCATTTGCGGCGCGGTGTTCGATCAGGGCAGCGTCTTTGAAATGGGTGCGCGTTGGGGCCGCGCGGTGATCACGGCGTTTGCGCGGCTCGATGGTTATCCGGTCGCGCTGCTCGCTAGCGATCCCTCCTATCTTGGCGGATCGTGGGATGCCAAGACGAGTGAGAAGGCCGAGCGGTTCGTCAAGCTGGCCGACCAGTTCCGGCTGCCGATCGTCCACCTCGTCGACAATCCGGGCTTCATGATCGGCGGCGAGGCCGAGCGGACTGGGACGATCCGTTACGGGGTGCAGGCGATGAACACGATCTACCGCGCGACGGTGCCGCTGGCGTCGGTGGTGGTGCGCCGCGCCTATGGGATCGCGGGCAGCGCGATGTCGAATGCCGAGCGGTTTCAGTACCGTTTCGCGTGGCCGTCGGGTGATTGGGGGAGCCTGCCAATCGAGGGCGGGGTTGAAGTTGCGTACAAGAGCGAGCTCGAGGTGGCGGAGGATCCGGCCACGCACCTGGAGGCGATTCGCGAGCGGTTGAACCGGGTGCGTTCGCCGTTCCGGACGGCGGAGAAATTCGGGGTCGAGGATATTATCGATCCGCGCGACACACGGCCGTTGCTGTGCGAGTTTGCGGACTTGGCATGGCGGGTGTTGCGCTAGTCGGCTGATGACTGGATATGTAGTTGCAGGGTGCAGTTTAGGCGTTGCCACGTTACCTGATTTCGTCATCCCCGCGAAGGCCGGGATGACGGATGGCAGGGCGGTGGAGAATTAGCATCGTCATTTCGCGCGCAGCGAAGCAATTAAGAGTTGGGTTAACCGCGCTGGATTTCTTCGCTGGCGCGGAATGACGATGGGTGGGGGCATTGGGGACCGCGCAACGCCATCACGGCATGGACTGGCTGCGGATCGGCGCCTTCGCGCTGCTGATCCTCTACCATATAGGCATGTATTTGGTGCCGTGGGGCTGGCATGTCAAAATCGCGCAGCCGCTTGAGTGGGTGACGATCCCGATGCTGGCGACGAACGGCTGGCGGCTGGCTTTGCTGTTCCTCGTGTCCGGCTATGCGAGCGCGGCGTTGTTCGCCAAGCTTGGCGGTAGCCGCGCTTTCGCGCGGTCGCGCAGTGCGCGGTTGCTGGTCCCGCTGCTTTTCGCAGTTGTGTTTATCATTCCGCCGCAGCCGTGGATCGACCTGGCGGGGCAGCACGGCTATCCGCACGGTTTCCTGCATTTCTGGCTACACGATTATTTCGGTTTCCAGTTTATCGACGGCATTGCGCTGCCAACCTGGCAGCATCTGTGGTTTGTCGTTTACCTGTGGGTTTACACGATGCTTGCGGCACTGGTGATGGCCCTCATCCCCGCGACTGCGCGCGCGCAGGTTGCCGACGGGGCGGCGCGGCTGCTGCGCGGATGGGGTTTGCTCGTCGTCCCGATGCTGCTGTGGATCGCGATTTACTTGGCCTTCCCCGAGCATGACGAGACGCATGCGCTGTTCGACGACGGACCGTCGCATCTCCACTATCTGGTCGCGTTCACGATTGGCTGGCTGCTGCGCGTGCGGCCTATGCTGTTCGAGGCGGTGACGCGGTGCTGGAAAATTGCCGCGGTGCTGGCGGTGCTCGCCTTCGCGCCCATCGCTTGGGCCGAAGGCACCTGGCCCGGCGACATCCGCGCGCCCGACTGGGCGATCCTGATCTATCATCTGGCTCGGCGAGTGCAGGGGTGGGCGACGATCATTGCGCTTATCGGCGTCGCCGACTTCTATTGGAACCGCGACCATCCGCGGCGCGCGATGCTGGCCGAGGCGGTGTTTCCCTTTTACATCATCCACCAGACGATTATCGTCATTGTCGGCTGGTACCTGCTCCGGGCCGATATCGCCGCGCTGCCATCCTTCCTCATCCTTCTCGCGGCGACGGTGACGGGATGCTGGCTTTTCTATTGGATCGGGCGCAGCATCGGGTGGCTGCGACCGCTGATCGGATTGCAGCGCCAATAGGGGGAGACATCATGGGTGCATTGAAGGGCGTTCTCGCGATTCTCGGAGTCGCGATGATATTGGTCGGCGGGCTGTGGGCGTTGCAGGGGCTCGACATCGTGCGCTGGCCGGCGAGCAGCTTTATGCTAGGCGACACCACCTGGACACGCAACGGCGTGGTGCTCGCGGTGGTCGGCATCTTTCTGGTCTGGTTTGCGCGCAAACGCTGATTTCGGCTATCGATTACAAATGTAGTTGATCTGTATTGCTGATGTGATACACTCGGGTCCAACCGGAGTTGGATTGGAGACAATGATGATTCGCGCTTCCTTTATTTTGCCTGCGCTGCTGATCAGCGCCGGAACGATAGCCGCGCCGATGACGGCTTCGTCGGCGGCGCTGGCGGCGGACGAGGTGAGCGCCGAAAAGGTCGCCGAAACCTATGCGGCGCTACTCGAAAGCGACTATGTGTATCCTGAAACAGGCAAGCGATACGCTGCCGCACTGCGCGCGGGTATTGCGGCGGGACGCTATGTCAGCCTGACCGGCGAAGCCTTGGGGCAGGCGATCGATCGGGATGTGAATGCGGTGTCGCCCGACGGACATTTGCGGTTGCGCGTGCCCGAAGCGGCCGCGGCCGCTAACGCCGTAGCAGGCGGGACGGTATCGACGCCACGCCCGCCGAAGGTGCCGGTCGAGCAGGCAGGGTGGATTGCGCCGGGGATTGCGTTCGTGCGCTTCAACGTCTTTCCGATGGATGCGGACGTGACCGCGCAGGCCGCGAAGTTCATGGCCGATCACGCCGATGCGAAGGCGATCATCTTTGACATCCGCACCCACAATGGCGGCGGGCTCGACCAGATGGATGTCATCTTTCCGTGGCTGTTCGACCAGGAAACGCGACTGGTGACGATGGCGACACGCGCGTCGGTCGATGCGCGTGGCGGGTCGCCGATTGCCGGGCTGCCGTCGATGCGGCCGGCCGAGGGCGACGCTGGCATGGTGACGCGCGAGCATTGGGCGACGCCGGGGGCCGATGCGCGGTTGCGCGATGCGAAAATCTATGTCCTGACGTCGGGCGCCAGCGCGTCGGCGGCCGAGCATTTTGCGCTGGCGATGAAGCATACGCGGCGCGGGACGCTGGTCGGCGCGCCGACCGCGGGCGCCAATCATTTCGGCCGCGGCGAAGAGCTGGGCGGGGGTTATCGCGCCTTCATCCCGGTCGGCCGGACCTATGATCCGGTCAGCGGCAAGGATTGGGAGGGCGACGGGGTGCAGCCCGATATCGCCATCGCGCCCGCCGAGGCGCTCGTGCGTGTGCTGACCGAACTTGGCGTGGCGCCAGACGAAGCCAAACGGCTGTCCGACGCGCATATGCCAAGCTGGCCAATGGAACGGCGGCGGCCCCGTATCGCGCGGTGACCGCCGCGACGCCCCTTACTTTCCGAGCGCGAAGCTGGTCGAAGACAGGAATTTCCAGCCGGTGGTGGTGCGCACCAGCGTTTCGACAATCGCTTCCTTGCCCCAGTCGGGTTTGTCGGTCCCCCGCTGGTTGACGATGGTCAGCGCGTAAGTGACCACCGCAGTATCGCCGCTCAGCGAGATCGACTGCGGGCTCAGTTCATATTGGATGACCTTGCCCTGGCTATTCTGAAACTTGGTCCAGCGCACTGCCGAATCCTTGCCGCGCGGCGCAGCAAATTCGGACGACCATACGACCATCTGTGGGTCGGCATAGTTGGCAGGCCATTTGCCGTTCTGCGCGACGTCGTCGACCCAGCTTTGCTGGACGACCTTCCACGCTTCGGTCTGTTCCGCCGACCAGGTCGGCATCTGGGCGCTGGCAAGCGGCGCCATCGCCATCACGAAAAGGGCCGCCGAAGCGGCATACAACTTGCTGTGCATGGTCTTTCCCCTGTTGTCGTCGGCCTCCGTTGAGGAGGAACGACTCGCTCGCAAACATGCGAGCCCGGTGCGGCCCAGGGGCAGGAGAGCATGATTGGGGCGATGTAGCAAATGGCGCGCAGGCGGGACTGAAATTGCTGTCCTTTTTGTACGTCAGGCTGCGGCCAGATCGGTCAGCGCGTCGCCATCGACGCGCATGACCGTCCATTCGTCCATCAGCTTGGCGCCGAGGTTTTGGTAAAAGCCGATCGCGGGGGTGTTCCAATCGAGCACGCTCCATTCCAGCCGCGCGCAGTCGCGTGTTACGCACAGCTGGGCCAGATGCGCGAGCAGCGCCTTGCCGAGCCCGGATCCGCGCGCCTCTGGATGGACGAAAAGATCTTCGAGATAGAGGCCGGGGCGTCCTTCGAAGGTCGAGAAATTGTGGAAGAACAGCGCAAAGCCCTGCGGCTCGCCGCCGAGTTCGCCGATTACCACCTCGGCATAAGGGCGCGGACCAAACAGCTTTTCGCCAAGCTTGGCTTCGTCGAAACGGACTTCGTGCGCCAGCTTTTCATAGACGGCGAGGTCGCGGATGAACTGCGCGATCAGCGGCAGGTCGGCAGGGGCGGCGGGGCGGATCGAGATAGTCATCGCGGCGCTGTGTCGCGGTCCGTCCGCGCTGTCAAACCGCAAGCTTGTGGAGCGCGCAGCTGTTGGCGAAGCCAAGGCCGCGCTTGAGCGCCGGATAAGCGGTGACGGTGGCGGCGGTCAGCGCCATTTCGAAGCGGACGGTGCGCCCGTAGAGCATTTCGACCTGCGCGCCATGCGCGTCGGCGGCGGGGTCGTGGCTGCCCACCGCGGCGCCAAAGGCAAAGGCTTCGGACAAGTCGGCGGGCGGGTCGCTGGCGAGCAGGCGGTTGACGATGGCGCGCGCGACGCCATCGCCGAGCGCCCCTTTGGCGGCGATCAGCGCGCAGGGGCCGCAATCGGCGGCGAGCGTCGCGCCGATCCGCGCGGCGTGGAAGGCATCGGCGGGCGCGGCGTGGCGGTGCGCGGTGACCGGCAGGAAATGCTGGAATTTTTCGGCGGCGTGGCCCGGCGCGGCGACGAGGTCGGGCAGATAGGGGCTGTTGCCGCCGGTCGCTTTGTCCGCGGCCCGTGCGAACAGGCGCGCAGGGATGCCCGCGGGGGCAATCCGCTGGCGCGCGAATAGGATGGTCAGCGCCACGATGACGAGCAGGGGGTGACCGAGCACCCCCGGCGCGTCGGCCCAAAACGTCGCGGGGCCGCAGATGCCCGCCAGCACGTCATAAATGTGCAGCAAGCCGTGCAGCGTCAGCCAGAGGCCGCCGACAACCGCGGCGCGCCAGCGCAGGATCGGATATCTGGCGGCGTAGAGCAGGATCAGCCCCGAGCCGACATAGGCCAGCCCGATGTCGCGGATGAAATGTGCGTTCGGCGGCCCGGTGGTGATCACGGTCGGATGAAGACATACCATGCGAGCGGATCGGTCAGCATAAAGCCGCCATTGGCTATAGCGCCGATGGCGGCGGTCAGCAGCAGCAGTTGGACGAGCCGGTCCAGCGCATCGAATTTGCCCAGCATTCCGGCTTCCCCTCGCTTGGTCTCGCGCGGCATTTAGGCGGCAGTGGCGACGGTGTAAAAAGCTAAGATGTACCGGTCACGGGTGCCTATTTCCCCTTGATCCCCGCCGCTTCCTCCAACTCGACCAGCGCATCCTCCAGATAATCGATCAGCCGCTGGACATGGGGGACGCTGCGGCGACAGGCGGTGATGCCAAAATCGATATTCTTGTTGTTGCTGACCTGGGTGATGTTCATCGCCATGCCGTCGACCGGGATGCTGGCGGGATACATGCCGTCGAGCCGCGCGCCGTTCCAGTACAGCTGCTCGCGCGGGCCGGGGACGTTCGAGATGGTCACGCTATACGCCGGGAATTTGTCGGCGGTGCGCGTCAGCGCGGTCAGCATCTGCGGCATTTGCGTGATCGCGGTATAGATCTGGATCTGCTGCGCGGTCATTTCGCGCAGCTGGGCCTTGGCCGCGTTCATCGACGCCTGGATCGTCGCCATCCGCGTCGCGGGATCGTCGATATGGGTTGCGAGGTTGGCGGTGACCGCCGCTACCGAGTTCGCGGCGTCGATGTCATCCTTCGGCCGGATCGACACCGGCGCCATGGCTTTGAGCGGTTTGTCGGGCAGCTCGTTCAGCGATTGCAGGTATTTGCGCATCGCCCCCGAACACATGCCGAGCACCGCGTCGTTGATCGTCCCGTCATACGCCTTGCCCATTGCCCGCACGCGTTCGAGCGACCAGCTTTGTGCGACGAAGCGCCGCGCGCCGGTGATGTTGCGATTGAAGCTGGTGCGCGGCACCGACCATGGCGTCGTCAGATCGCTGCCGCCCATGCCGAACATCGCGGCCGCATATTGGTTGAGCGCCTTGGTCACCCCGACGCTGTTACCCCATTGCTCCTTCAGGAAACTGCCGATGGCTTTCAGGTCGGTGAGGCTGGGCGGCGGCGGTTTTTTAGGCGCCGGGAACTTGCGCTTATACGCCTCATAAGCTTCGACCGACATTGGCGAATAGCTGCGCTTCTCCTTGGGATCGGCGCTGAGCATTGCGTTGGTGAAGTGCATCGATGATGCGCCGTCCATCAGCGCATGGTGGATCTTGAAATAGGTCGCGATCTGGCGATCAGGCAGCCCCGAGATCAGGGTGATTTCCCACATCGGCCGGGTGCGGTCGAGCAGGGTGCCGTGGAGGCGCGAGACCAGCTCGAACATCTCGCGATAGCGCCCGGGCTTGGGCAGCGCGGCGCTGCGGACATGATAGTGCATATCGATGTCGCGGTCGGGTTCGAGGCGGATCGGGCCAAATTGGCCGAGCGGGGTGAGTTTCAGCACCTCGCTGAACGGGCGGCGCAGCCCTTCGGACTGGCGCAGGTTGGCGAGTTGCTCGTTCAGCCACTCGGTCTCGTCGAACTTGTCGGGCAGGGTGTAGAGATTGACCCCGCCGACATGCATCGGCGTCTCGCGCGTTTCCGCGACGAGAAACATCGCGTCGGTCACCGGCATCAGGCGCATGGCGCGCTCCCCCTCATTCTGTTCTGCCGCGCAGCATGAGAGGGGGGCCGGGACGAGTCAAGCAACGCCCCGGCCTCCGGCATTGGGTCAGGATGCGATCGGCAAGGGGATGTGGACGGTCGCCCCCGGCCCCAGCGGCAGGTCGAGTGCGACCCAGCCCATCAGCAGCACAATCCCGCTGACCAGCAGCCCGATAGAATAGGGCAGCATCGTTGCGGCGAGGCTGCCCAGACCGAAATCGGGTTGCCAGCGCTGGCAGAAAATCAGGATCAGCGGGAAATAGACCATCAGCGGGGTAATGATGTTGGTCGCTCCGTCGCCGACGCGGTACGCCGCGGTGGTCATTTCGGCGCTGATCCCGAGCAGCATCAGCATCGGCACCAGCACCGGCGCGAGCAGCGCCCATTTGGCGCTTGCCGAGCCGATGAAGAGGTTGAGCGCAGCGGTGAGCAAGACGATCGCGGCGAGGAGGATCGGCGCAGGCAGGTTGGCGGAGCGCAAGCCGTCGGCGCCATGCACGGCGAGGATCAGTCCCAGGTTCGACCAGGCGAACATCGCGACAAAATGCGCCGCGGCAAAGGCGAGGACGAGATAATAGGCCATGTCGCCCATCGACTCGCTCATCATCTTGACCAGGTCGCGGTGGTTGCCGATCACTCCCGTTGCGCGGCCATAGGCCCAGCCCGCAAGCAGGAAGAGCAGGAAGAAAGCGGCAACCAGCGATCGGTAAAAGGGCGACAGCCGCGCTTCGGGCGGGCCGGCCTCGTCGATCAGCGGGGTGCCGGGTCCAAGGGTGAAGAACGCCCACAGGCCGATCACGAACAATATGGCGAACCCGGCGTGGCGCAGTCCCTTGCGCTCGGCATCGGTCAGCGCCCGATCGCGTTCGCCGGAGTCGCCTGTCGCTGCGGTTCCTGCGGGAACATAGGTGCCGAGCCGCGGCTCGATGATATGGTCGGTGACGTACCAGATGACCGGCAGGAAGATGAACAGCATCGCCGCGATGAAATACCAGTTGCCCGCGATATTCGGCTGCCAGGGGCCGAACACCGTTTCGACTGCCGCCTGGGTGATGCCGAACAGCAACGCGTCGAGCTGGCCGGGCAATAGATTCGCCGAAAAGCCGCCCGACACGCCCGCAAACGATGCCGCGATGCCCGCGACCGGATGGCGCCCTGCGGCGTGATAGATGACCGCGGCGAGCGGGATCAGCACGACATAGGCGGCATCGGCGGCCAGATTGCCCATCATCGCGACAAATGCGACCATCGGGGTCAGTAGCGTCGGCGACGCGCCGCGGACGCTGGCGCGCATCGCGGTGCCGAACAGACCGGTGCGTTCGGCGACGCCCGCGCCGAGCATTACGACAAGCACATAGCCGAGCGGGTGAAAATGGGTGAAGGTCGTCGGCATATCGACCCATAGCCGCGCGATATTTTCGGGGCTGAGCAGGCTGGTCGCCGCGATCACCTTTTGTCGACCGGTTTCGGGGTCGGTCTCGGTGGGATGTAGCGCCGACCAGCCGACTGCCGAGGCGATGACCGAAATGACGATGAGGATTCCGACCAACCAGAGAAACAGCACTACCGGGTCGGGCAGCCGGTTGCCCACGCGTTCGATCCAGCCTAGAAACCCTTTTTGCGGCACGGCGGCTCCGGCGGCGTTGTCAGTCATCCAGCATCCCTCTTCGATACTCTTGTTGTTCTTTCCCACCCGACTATAGCCGGTCCATGGCCAAGCTCTACTTCTATTATGCCAGCATGAACGCAGGCAAATCGACCACGCTGTTGCAGGCGGATTTCAACTATCGTGAGCGCGGAATGGAAACAATGCTGTGGACCGCGGCGCTCGACGATCGCTATGGCGCTGGGCAGGTGACGAGCCGCATCGGCCTGATCGCCCAGGCGCATAAATTTGATCCCGACAGCGATTTGTGGGCCGCGGTCAGTGCGGAGAATGCGGAACGTCCGCTCGCTTGTGTTCTGGTTGACGAGGCGCAGTTTCTGACCCGGGCGCAGGTGCTGGAGCTCGCGCGGCTGGCGGATGAAAGTGGCATTCCGGTGCTGTGTTATGGCCTGCGCACCGATTTTTCGGCCGAGCTGTTCCCCGGATCGGCGGCGCTGCTCGGCATCGCAGATGCGCTCGTCGAGTTGAAAGCCGTATGCGAATGCGGGCGCAAAGCGACGATGAACCTGCGGGTCGATGAGAATGGCCGTGCGGTGGTCGAGGGCGCGCAGACCGAGATCGGCGGCAACGACCGCTACGTTGCAATGTGCCGCCGACATTTTATGACCAAGCGGCGCGAGGCTGCCGAAGCGTTGCGGATGCCCTCCTGACCCCTGAGCAACGCTGAATTGCCGACCAGAATTCTTGTGGTTTTCGCGAAAGGATTTTCATGCGTAACATGCTGCTGCTGACTGCCGCTGCCCTGCTGGCCGCCGCGCCGGTCGAGGTCGCGTCGCAGCCAAAGCCCGAAGCGGTGCTGAAGACCAAGGCCTATGTATCGGCAGTCCAGATCCTCGATCGCGACCATGATCGGATGGTCGACGAAATCATCAAGCTGACCGAAATCCCGGCGCCGCCGTTCAAGGAAGCAGCGCGCGCCGAGGCCTATCGCGACATGTTGATAGATGCCGGGCTGGTGGACGTCGAAATCGATGCGGAAGGCAATGCGATGGGCATTTATCGCGGCACCGGCCCCGTCGGCGGCCCAGCGGTGATGATCGCCGCGCACCTGGACACCGTCTTTCCTCAAGGTACGCCGGTCAAGGTTCGTCGCGAAGGCACGCGTCTCCACGCCCCCGGGGTCGGCGACGACACCCGCAGCCTTGCAGTGCTGCTCGCCTATGCGCGCGCGATGCAGGAAATCGGGATCAAGGTGAAACAGGACATCATCTTCGTCGGCAATGTCGGCGAAGAAGGCCCGGGCGATTTGCGCGGTGTCCGCTACCTCCTGACCAAGGGCAAATATAAGGACCGGGTGAAGACCTTTGTCTCGATGGACGGGAGCGACCCGTCGCGCATCGTCACCAGCGGCGTCGGGTCGAAGCGCTATCGCGTCACCTTTAAGGGGCCGGGCGGGCACAGCTTCAGCGCGTTCGGGCTCGTGAATCCGATGGCGGCGATGAGCCAGACGATCGTCGATTTCTACAAGATCCCGGTCCCGGCGAAACCCAAGACGACCTATGCGGCCAGCGTTGCCGGCGGCGGCACATCGGTCAATTCGATCCCGAACGAGGTTTTCATCGAATTCGACATGCGGTCCGAAGATCCGAGCGAGCTTGCCAAGCTGGAGCAGGCCTTCCTCGCGGTTGTCAAAAAGGGCGTCGAAATCGAAAATGCGGCGCGCTCGGTCAAGGAAGGCGCGATCACCGCCGACATCAAACCGATCGGCGACCGACCTGCGGGCGAAACGGCGGCGACGCAACCGATCGTCCGCAACGCTCATGCGATCATTCACGCGCTCGGGCTTTCCCCGCGGTCCGCCTCCTCGTCGACCGATGCCAATTTGCCGATGAGCCTTGGCGTTCCGGCAGTGACGATCGGATCGGGCGGCGAGGGCGGACGCGCGCATGCGCTCGACGAATGGATCGACGTGGAGAAGACCAAAAGCGTGCATGGCGCCTCGGTTGGTCTGGGCATCCTGCTGGCGACCGCGGGCGTCAAATGATGCGCGATCGCCTGTATGTCAAGCTGGACGATGGCGATTTGCGGCTCGTCAAGCTGACCGAAGCGCACCGCGAGGCGCTGCGCTCGGTTTGCGCTGCCGATGCCGACATCTGGGCGATCTATTCGTCGAGCTTTGGTCCCGGTCATTTCGACCAGAGTTTTGACGCCCTGATCGGTGGCGAAGGCCGGATGGCCTACGCGATCTTTGATGGCGACCGGCTCGTGGGGATGACCGCGTGGCTCCGCCCCGACTGGTCGGCGCAGACGGTCGAGATCGGCAACAGCTATATTCACCCTGACATGCGCGGGACGGGGTTTAACCGGCGTGTGAAACGGCTGCTGATCGAGCACGCTTTTGCGGTCGGCATTCGCCGCATCGAATTTCGCATCGACGAACGCAACGCGCGCAGTCAGGCCGCCGTGGCGAAGCTTGGCTGCACCAAAGAGGCGACATTGCGGTCCGAGCGCATCACCTGGACCGACCATGTCCGCGACACTGCGCTGTGGTCGCTGATCGCGGGTGAGTGGCAAAAATAATCCTCCCCGTGGCGGACCCCATGGGGAGGGGGACCGCTCGCAAAACGAGTGGTGGAAGGGGTCACGACGGCAGCGCCAAAACCCCTCCGTCGGTGCTTCGCGCTGCCGCCTCCCCATCGCTGCGCGACAGGGAGGATCAGGGTCAGCGACCGTTCAGCCTTGACCTGCTAAGCGAGTCGCCATGAAGAATCTCGCTCTCTCCCTGGCCGCCGTCTTGCTTCCCCTTTCTGCAGCGGCGGCCAACGAGCCCGCCCCCAATTCTGCCGACGCGCCGCGCGAACTCGGGGTCGAAGCGAGCATCACTTTTCCGAGCGAGAGCTCGATCCGCAACTGGCAGGCCGATCGCGGCCGTGGCATCTGGATTCAGGATCGCCAGCGCGCCTGGTATTACGGCACCTTCGCCGGATATTGCCCTGATGTCGAGTTTGCGCAGGCGATTGGCGTCGAAACGCGCGGTGCCGGACGGCTCGACCGCTTTTCATCGATCGTGGTGCGTGGTGAGCGCTGCCCCTTGACTTCGTTCGTGACCTCCGCCGGGCCGCCGTCGCGGCGCGATAAATCGAAGGACATCATGGGCGAAAAGCCCGGCGCAAATTGACAGCCAGCCGTCCATGGCCGTAGCGGGCGCGGATGAACGGCTGGATCATTCTCGACAAACCTTTGGGGCTCGGCTCGACGCAGGCGGTCGGCGCCGTCAAGCGCGTGTGCCGCGAAGCCGGGCTGGGCAAGGTCAAGGTCGGCCATGGCGGGACGCTCGACCCGTTGGCATCGGGGGTGCTGCCAATCGCGCTGGGCGAGGCGACGAAGCTGTGCGGGCGGATGCTCGATGCGAGCAAGGTCTATGCGTTTACGATCGCGTTCGGGACCGAGACCGGCGGGCTTGATGCAGAGGGGGAGGTCGTCGCGAGCAGTCATGTGCGGCCGACGCTGGCTGAGGTTGAAGCGGTTCTGTCGCGCTTTACCGGGGCGATCGAGCAGGTGCCGCCTGCTTACTCGGCGATCAAGATCGACGGGCAGCGGGCTTATGATCTGGCGCGCAAGGGCGAGGCGGTTGAGATGAAGGCGCGGGGGGTAACGATTTTCTCGCTTCGTCATGTCGGGCTTGATCCAGCATCCATTGCGGCGCCGGCGGAATGGACCCCGGATCAAGTCCGGGGTGACGAGGATGGGGCGGAGCGGCTCGACTCCGTCACCCTCACCGCCCACGTCTCCAAAGGCACCTATATCCGCAGCCTCGCCCGCGACATCGCGCACGCCGTCGGCACCGTCGGCCACGTGACCATGCTCCGCCGCACAAAGGCCGGGCCGTTCGATCTGGAACAGGCGATTTCGCTGGACAAACTCAACGCATTCGGCCAAGGCGCCGCGCAATCAGAAGTCATTCTGCCGCTCGAGGCAGGGCTGGTCGACATCCCGGCTCTGAACCTTTCCCCGGAAGCGGCAGGGGCGATCCGTCAGGGTCGTGTCTGGACCGGGGTAGCTACGGATGACGGGCTCTATTGGGGACGGGACGATGACAATCGTCCGATCGCCCTGATCGAGGCTTTGGCGGGAACGCTGAAGGTCGTGCGCGGCTTCAATCTTTAAGCCATGATGTTCGAGGAAGATATCTATGTCGATTACCGCCGAGCGCAAAACCGAAGTCATCACCGAAAATGCCCGCAGCAAGGGCGACACCGGTTCGCCGGAAGTGCAGGTCGCGATCCTGACCGACCGCATCAATAACCTGACCGGTCATTTCAAGGCGAACCACAAGGACAATCACAGCCGCCGCGGCTTGCTGATGATGGTCAACAAGCGTCGCAGCCTCCTCGACTATCTGAAAAAGAAGGACGAGGGCCGCTATCAGGCACTGATCGCGAAGCTGGGTCTGCGTAAGTAAGAATTTCTGGCGGCCCCGGTTTTACGGGGCCGCTGTGATATTTGCTCCGCGCAAATTGGCCGGGCCACAGGGCCCCAACCCCCATAGGCGGGGCCGCCATAGGGGCCACACACGCC
>NZ_JAIBES010000059.1 GCF_019459305.1 Sphingopyxis sp.
GGGTACGATCGAGCCGGGCAAGCTCGCTGACATCATCGTCGTCGACGGCAATCCCGACGAGGATTTTGGGGCACTGCGAAAGGTGAAGACCGCCTTCGTCAATGGCCGACTGATGCTGCAGGAAGGCAGGATCTACCAGCCAGCACACATAGAGGTGCCGCTGCCGGAGCCGAAATAGGCAAGCTTTAATTTCTCAAGTCAATCGTTCGTAGCAGGGGGCGCGGACAATGCGAAGGGTCAGAAATCTAGCGTTTGTCGCTTTCGTAGTCGGGCCGTTGATTGCCTGCGGCGGAGGTGCAAATGCTCCGAAGCATTCGGGAGGAGCCGGTCACGTCGTTGATCTTCGGACAGCATCCCGAGCCGATGTCTACGGCTTTGCCAGTATCAGCGCGGCATGGTTCGACGGCTTCGCTATGCACGGACAAGCGCGCCCGACGATTAGGGCAACGCCCGAGGAGATCGATGCCTTTTTGTCCCGGAAAAGCGGGAGGCCATCATCTTTGGCGATGTCCTATATGTCGATCCGTGTAGCCGGTCGCTAAAGCGCGCCAACCGCCGATTGACGCTCTTTAGGCGGGCCGACGCAAAAGTCGGCTTGGCGGGCGCGAGAGTTTTCACATCATTTCGGTTCATGCTTGCTGTAGCGAGCGGTTTGTTCTGAGAACTCGGAAGACCCGACGCCCGGTCCGTCCTGGAGAAAAACCGCAGGTTTGGCGCCTGGGGTGCCAACCCGCTCATAATACAGCCGATGCCCGTCACCGACATCCAGCATTCCCGTTTGATATGGCTTTATCGCGGGAAAAAATGCGCGAAATTTGCTCCTCTTCACGCCATGGAAATGAAAGGACGCCCCGAGATTACTGCGACTGCAGATTCATCGCTACACTTAAAATAACTGTCGCTTTCCGAGCGATACTAGCTTGTGGGTAGCGCTTGCGACGTTATGTCTTGTCCCGTTTTTCCTAGCTTAAAGCACGGCCAGGGCGAACATGCGCAAACAAATAATTCTGCGGCTGAGGTTCATGTTTTCTGATGGCAAGGGAATTACCCAATCTCGACTGGCTTCGCGTTTTTGCGGCGACGGCCGCGACCGAGAGCTTCGCGCTTGCCGCAAGCGAACTTAGTGTGACCCCGGGTGCGGTCAGTCAACGTATCAAGGCGCTTGAGGCCTATCTTGGGGTGGAGCTTTTCCAGCGCTATCCGCAAGGGGTTCGTCTCACTGAGGTAGGGCGAAGCTATGCCCAACGCGTGCTTCCTCCTCTTGAACAGCTCAGGACGGCGACGCGCGAGATCTTGTCACCCGAGAGCGCAAAATCGATTCGTTTGACCGCCTTGCCCGCATTGGCGCAGCTTTGGCTTGGCCCCAGAATAGAGGAATTTCACAGGGCACATGCCAATACGACCATCGAAATCTGGGCCGATCCGATAGTCGTCGATTTGCGGACTTCCAATTTCGACATTGCCATTCGCTATGGTCGGCCACCGTTTCCCGGATGCGATCATCGCGAACTGTTATTTGACGAACTGGTGCCGATTGCGGCACCTTCACTTCTGCGATCATCGACTCTGGATGCGCAAGGATTGCCGATCGATACGCCGCTCTTCCTTGACAGCTATTGGGCGAATGATTTCGAGGACTGGCTTCGGTACACCGGCCATGTCCGGCCGACCGATCTCGTTACGCACACCTTTTCCCTCTATTCGATGGTGATCGAAGCCGCACTGAGCGGGCGCGGCTTCATGGTGGGTCACACTTCGGTCGTTTCGGATCTCATCGATGAGGGGCGACTGCAACCGCTTTCCGAACGGCGCGCGCCTGCGACCAACCAGTTTTACCTTCTCACCAAGTCGGCGTCGACGCCGTCCGACATTGCCGTGGCTTTTGTTGACTGGATCCTCGATCAAGCGATGACGAAGCAAGCAAGGGATATGGCCCAGTCGCAATAATTCCCGGCGCAAGGTCCGGAAAAAAAGTCTGTTCGCTATTGCGACCTCGCCGCCTCGCGTCGGGCTCGTTGCTGCCGACCCCGGCATATGGGCCGCCAAGTGGAGGGAGCATCTTTTGAGGCTCGTTTCTGCCGATGGGGAGCGCCCGCGCATCGCGCGGCTTGGCGCGACGCTGCGCTTAGCAGCAAATGCGTTGCAGATTACGACCCTCGCAAGGGCGCTGCTGATATCTCGTCGAAGCGCGCGCCGGCCCGGTCAGTTTTTCTTCGGACGGGCGAAGAGGCGCGTTGCGTTTCTATTTTAGCAGCTGCGGTCCCATCCGCGCGAGTCCGCCCACTCATCGCTGATGACTTCCCCGAGCTCGCGACGCACCGAATGCCGAGGCGATGATCAAGATCACGGAGCCCGGTGCGCTCAGAGGCGCCGTGCCAATGGTGGGATATCCTAAGATAGGATCAAAAAGCCTCCGCCTATGAAGCAGGAATACTCGTTTGCGCCGGGCTGTATGGGCTGAGAAGCTGATCTAATTCAGAGCGCGTAATCGGCGTGCTGGTCCTCATGCGTAAAGAAGTGGCTGCTCAAAATAAATATGAATAACCTAAAGCGAAAAGCGCGTCAGGATATATGTTGAGAGCAATGCAATATGTCTTTCCGATAATATTAAATTTCGGGATGATTTTTGAATGAATAAGCAATCTGTATATATTGGTACGATTATTAATATCTGGAATTGGGGTTGTCGGGAATTTTTCGTTTAAGAATGTTACAGGGGGATTGGAATGTCGTTAACACAATATCTTTCGCTGAGCGTGTCAGCGCTGGCGCTTTCATTGCCAATGTCGGCAATCGCACAAACATCGGAACAGGATACATCGAGCCCGCAGAACAGGCAGCAAGCGGCGTCAGCCAGTTCCAACGAAATCGTCGTGACCGCCACGCGGCGCGACGAGTCGATTTTGGATGTGCCTCTCAGCGTCACCGCTTATTCCCAGCAGGACCTTGATATCAGAGGCGTCCGCAATATTGAGGATCTGGTGCGGATGACGCCTGGCGTTTCGCTCAACCAGGGTACGCTGGGCATCAAGTATCTCGTGATCCGGGGCCTCACCTCGTCGGTCGGCGCAACCATGAACGGGGTCTATATCGACGATACGCCGGTACAGGTCCGCTCGCTCAGCGTGGCGACTAACTTCTATCCCGCCATGTTCGACCTTGACCGCATCGAAGTGCTGCGCGGACCGCAGGGCACGCTGTTCGGCGCCGGTGCCATGGGCGGCGCAATCCGCTTCATCTCGGCCCAGCCTGACTTTGATGACTATAGCGGCTACGGCCGCGCCGAAGTCGGTTTCACCGAAGGCGGGGACCCAAGCTATGAAGGCGGCGCCGCACTCGGCGGGCCGCTCATTGGCGAAAAATTGGCTTTCCGCGTCAGCGGCTATTACCGCCACGACGGCGGCTACATCGACCGAGTTCCCTATCTTGCCAACTGGGGCAGCGCTCGCAAAAATCATAACACCCGAGATACCTATGTCGGTCAGGCGCAGCTTGCGTTCAAGCCGACCGAAGACTCGACGATTACTGCCGGCGTCTTCTACCAGCAGGCTGATCGCGACAATACCGACGAGTTCTGGGAATCGCGGCCCGGGGCGGCCGTGCCATTGTCGGCGACGGCGTATCCGGAATTCACCAACGGTGATGGCATTGACTCTTTAGGGCGCGATCGGGCGATCCTCTATTCGGTCAAGGGTGAGTTCGATCTGGGGCCGGCGACCCTCATCACGAACACAGCTTTTCTCAACCGCGATGCAAACAACCGCGAAGACGTAGCCGCATTTTTCAAAGACCTGTTTGGCCTACCGCAGCAGATTCCGCTGGATACCCGGGGCACCATCAACCTGAACATGCGGCAAGACGCGTTCACGCAGGAGCTGCGGATTCAGTCGAACCCCAGCGACAGCCCCATCAGCTACGTCGCGGGCCTGTTCTACCAGAATTCTCGTCAGCGTGTGCTCGAACGCGACATAGCCGCCGACCCCACCACATTCATCTTGCCGACGATCAATGGGGTTATCGGTTTCGGACAAGACTTCTCACGCGATCGTCAGTTCGCCGTGTTCGGCAATATCGACTATAAACTGACTGATACGGTCACCATGACCGCTGGCGTGCGTTACTCCTATGTAACTTATGATTTTCGGCAAAGAAACGGCTACGACCTGCCGACCGACACGGTTCGGGTCGGGCGTACTACCGAAAGCCCGATCACGCCCAAGTTCGGTATCGAATACACCCCGAACGACAATCTGATGCTCTACGCCAATGCCGCCAAGGGGTTCCGCCCCGGCGGCACCAACTCGATACCCACGAACATCGCTCCGGCATGCGGAGACACATTGCAGGCGCTGGGCTATCCCGACCGGGTCCCGCCGAGCGAGTATCGTTCCGACAGTACCTGGGCGTATGAAATCGGCGCGAAGGGTCGCGTCGGCAGTTGGCTGACCTTCGCCGGTGACGTGTTCCGGATCGACTGGGACGATGTGCAGCGGACGCGCTCCGTGCTGAACTGTGCCAATCCTTTCATCGACAATCTGGGCAAATCTCGCGCGCAGGGGGTTGAGGCGAAGGTAACCGTCAGGCCCGTTGCCGGGCTGTCGCTCGACGGCAGCTTCAGCTATACCGATGCGACGGCGCAGGAAACGATCAGGGTTCCAGTCGCCGATCCCAACGCGCCTGATACGGTGGTCACCAAGGGCGACCGGTTTGCACCGCCCTGGATCATCTCCGCAGCGGCTGACTATGAAACGGCCGTGGGGAGCGGCGACGCCGTTGGCTATGGCCGCGTCCAATGGGATCACCGTAGCGGTTGGACCGTGCCCGGGGGCAACATCGGTTTTATCCCGCTCACCAGCCGTATTCCGCCGAGGGATTTTGTGGCCGCCCGCGTCGGCGTTCGCACGGGCGGAACGGATATCTCGCTCTATGTGAACAACCTGCTCGACTCGCGTGACGAGTTGGGACGGCTTGTTCTCGGTGGAGGGGCGGCAAACCGCATGACGCGCCAGGTTTATCGTCCCCGGACATTCGGGGTGACTGCGACCCATCGTTTCTGATCGTCCAAGATACGGGCCGGGCGCGATATGTCCGGCCCGCATCAAATCACTGTGCAATTAACTTAAGCCGAGCCTGACTCGGCGGCCACGTCAGGCCGCTCGCAACACGACGATGGAGATGAAGATGAAGACCGCCGCTTGGGCCTCTCGCTTGCTGTTCGCCGCCGCGCTGGTTGCCGTGCCTGCTATGGCACAGAATAATGAAACGCGCGCCGAGGCGCGCCCGATCTATAACCGCGATCAGTGGCTTCCGCCCTCGGTGCCGACCTCCGACGACGTGCTGCGGATACCGGTGCCGGCGGACTATAATGCTCCCAAAGGTTCGTTTGTGCTGGTCGGCGGACGGCTGTTCG
>NZ_JAIBES010000060.1 GCF_019459305.1 Sphingopyxis sp.
GGGGGGGCCCGTTTCTTTTTCCCCGGTTATATAAAAACCCGCCGGGGGGGGCCCCCGCCTGGGGGGGGGCGACCATAGGGGCGAATTTCCACCCCCCCCCCCACCAAATACCGCCTTTCCCAACCTTTATTGATACTCCACCGTCACCGGAATCCGCCCGCGATAGTCGCCGTCGTCGGCGCCCGCGATCTGCAACCGGCCGCCGAAGCGGAATTGCAGGCGGCCGTCGGGGCCGAGCCGCGGCGCGGCGGACAGGTCGGTGATCAGGTCGGTGACCCGCGCGGTGCGGCCATGGCCGCCTTCCAGATCGACGCTCGCTGGCAGGATGACCCGCACTTCGGCGCCGGGCGCCCCGCGCACCGTGACGGTGCCGCTCAGCGCGAAACCGCCCAGATCGACGACGTCACCGCGCAGGCGGCGCGCGCCCGAGACCGGATCGACCGCGACCTCGCCGCCCATCGCGCCGACCGCGATGCGGCCCATGTCGAGCCGGGTTTCGACCTCGACGCGCAGCGGCACCTCGGCCTCGCGCGCCGCCGCGCTGGTCAGCTTGTCAGGCGCGCAGAGCAGGCACTGCGCCGACGCCGCGGGTGCACTGACGATCATCAACGCAAAGGCAAAGAAAAGGCGCAGTTTCACCCCTGAACGCATAGCCGCTCTATGGTTAACCCCACGTAAAACGCCCGTGCCGCTAATCGCTGGCTAGTTTTGCGCTTTTCGGCCACATGTGCGCGATGACCACACCCCTGCCGTCCCCCCGGCTGAACGCGCTCGCCACCGCTGTGCCGGGCCACGACATCCATCAGGCCTTTATCGACTGGGCGACCCCGCGGCTGGCCGACGAGCGTGTGCGCGCAGTCTTTTCGCGAATGACCGCGCGGTCGGGGATCGAGCATCGCTGGTCGGTGCTGCCCCCCACAGCGGCGGGCGGAGCGCCGGTCGCAACGGGCGGATTCTACGACGTTCCGGGCCTGCCACCGACCTCGGCCCGGATGCGCGCTTATGCCGATCATGCCCCCGAGCTCGCGATGCAGGCGATTGCCGCGCTCGGCGATGCGTTTGACGCGGCGCGGATCACCCATATTGTCGTCGCCAGCTGCACCGGCTTCGTCGCGCCGGGGATCGACCAGATCCTCGCGCGGCGGCTGGGGCTTGCGGCGACCGTCGAACGGGTGCTGATCGGCTTCATGGGCTGTTACGCTGGCGTCACCGCGCTGCGCACCGCACGGCACATCGTGCGATCGGAGCCGCAATCGGTGGTTCTGGTGGTCAGCGTCGAGCTGTCGACGCTGCACCTGCAGCTTGAAGACGCCCCCGAGCCCCTGCTCGCGATGCTCCAGTTCAGCGACGGCGCCGCGGCGGCGATCGTATCGACAGATCCCATTGGGTTCGAGCTGGGCGACGGGGCAAGTCTGGCGCTGGAGGACAGCGCCGATCTGATCCGCTGGGACATCGGCGACACCGGCTTTGCGATGCAATTGTCGGGCGAAGTACCGGGACGGCTCCGCGATGCCTTGTCGTCCCCCGCGGTCCGAAACCAGTTGTTTGGCGCCGGGGATCCACCGCCGCTGCTCGCCGTCCATGCCGGGGGGCGCTCGGTTCTCGATGCGGTCGAGCATGCACTTGACGTTCCGCCCGAGGCGCTTGCCGACAGCCGCGCAGTGCTCGCGCGCTTTGGCAATATGTCATCGGCGACGATTCTGTTCGTACTCGCCGACATGATGGCGCGCAAAGCGACGGGCGAGGGGCTGGCAATCGCCTTCGGCCCCGGTCTCGCCGCCGAAGCGATCCGCTTCACCGCGGCATGAACCCCCTCACAAGTCTTCGCGCGCCGATCGACGCCGAAGAGGAGATGGACGCGGCAGAGCTGGCGCCCGCGCGTTATGCCAAAGTGCTCGCCGACCTGTCGCGGATCAACGCGCTGACGCTGGCGGCGCGCCCGACGCTCGGTTTTCTGGACCGCGTCGCCGCGCGGGGAGTCGGGACAAGGCCATGGCGCATCCTGGATGTGGGCTTCGGCAGCGGCGACATGCTCGACCGCATCGCGCACTGGGGGATCAAACGCGACGTGGCGCTCGACCTGGTCGGCATCGATCTTAACCCGAAAAGCGCGCCGGTTGCCCACGCACGGCTCGGCGGGCGGGCGCAGCTAATTACCGGCGACTATCGCGATCTGGCGGGACAGGGGTGGGACAT
Source organism: Sphingopyxis sp. (assembly GCF_019459305.1). Taxonomy (GTDB): domain Bacteria; phylum Pseudomonadota; class Alphaproteobacteria; order Sphingomonadales; family Sphingomonadaceae; genus Sphingopyxis. The sequence goes on from NZ_JAIBES010000060.1 coordinate 2,197, forward strand.
CATCCTCTCCAGCCTCGTCACCCATCATATGACGGTGGTCCAGCGCACGGAGTTCCTGCGCTTCATGGATGCCGAGAGCGCGCGCGGCTGGCTGGTGAACGACCTCCACCGTCAGCGCCTGCCTTTTGCTGGCTATCCGCTCCTCGCGACGCTGGCGCTGGTCGATCCGATCGTCCGCCGCGACGGCCAGCTGTCGGTCGGGCGCAGCTTTCGCCGCGCCGAATGGCAGGCGATGCTGGCTGCGGCACTGCCCGAAACCGCGACCCACGCGCGCATCTTTGGTAGCTTTCCCTTTCGGCTCTGCGTCGAGCGCATCCGGTGACCGACGCGATTGTCATCGGCGCCGGACCGGCCGGAACCGCCGCGGCGATCGGGCTGGCGCACGCGGGCGCCAAGGTGCTGCTGCTCGAACGCACGCGCGAAACCGGCGATGCGCTGTGCGGCGGGTTTTTGAGCTGGCAGACGCTGACGCGGCTCGATGCGCTGGGCATCGACCGCGCAGCATTGGGCGGGCAGCAGGTCGGCCGGGTGCGACTGTTTGCCGGGTCGCGCCGCAGCGAGACCAGCCTCCCGCAAGCGGCGATGGGGGTGTCGCGCCGTCGTCTCGACTCAGTGTTGCAGGCGGCCGCGGTCGCGGCGGGGGCTGATTTGCAGCGCGGGGTGCATGCGACAACGATCGACGGCCACACCGTCCAGACGCGCGATGGCGCAACGCTCGCTGCACCCGCGCTTTTCCTCGCCGCGGGCAAGCATGGCTTTCGCGGCCAGCCGCGCGAAGCGGCATCCTGGCAACAGCACGACCCGGTGATGGGCTTGCGGCTGCGGTTGCCACACCACGCCGCGCTCGACCGCCTGATCGGCGATGCGGTCGAGCTCCACCTGTTTGACCGCGGCTATGCCGGGCTGGTGCAGCAGGAGGACGGCAGCGCGAACCTGTGCCTCGCCACCCACAAATCGCGGCTCGACGAAGCGGGGGGCGACCCCGGGGCACTGCTGCGCGCGCTCGGCGCCGCGCATCCGATGCTCGGCGGGCGACTGGCCTATGCCGACTGGTCATGCGGGATCGATGCAATCGGCCATGTCCCCTATGGCTGGCGCACCGCCGAAACCGAACCGGGCCTGTTCCGCCTCGGCGATCAGGCGGGGGTCATCCCCAGCCTTGCGGGCGAGGGCATGGGGTTGGCGCTCGCCAGCGGCGACGCGGCGGCGGCGGCGTGGCGCCACGGCGGTCCAGGCGCCGCACCCGCCTTCCAGCACCAGCTGGCGGCGCGCATGACGCGGCCCTTTGCCATCGCCAGCGCCGTCTGGCGCGCCGGGGAGAATCCCCGCACCGCGGGCGTATTGACGTCACTCTCTTCATCCTTCCCGTCGCTCGTCCGTTGGATGTCACAAGCGACGCGGATCGCGGCCGGTTGAGCGCGTCCCCCTTGCAGCGGCGCGATTTCGATCCGATATTGGTGGCAACACAGGCGCCGCCGCACATCGGCCTGCGCCCAAGGAGAAATCCATCATGACCGACCCGAACACCGCCAAGCCGCTCGACCCTATGGCGCACCATGTGCTGCGCGAAGGCGGCACCGAGCGCGCCTTCACCGGCAAATATACCGATCACAAGGGCGACGGCATGTACCGCTGCGCCGGGTGCGGCGAGCCTCTGTTCGACAGCCGCACCAAATATGACAGCGGCTCGGGCTGGCCGAGCTACACTGCGCCTGCTGAGGGCGGTGCAGTCAAGGAATTGACCGATACCAGCCACGGCATGGTCCGCACTGAAGTGCGCTGTGCGAAGTGCGAAGGCCACCTTGGCCATGTCTTCCCCGATGGCCCCGGACCGACCGGGCTGCGCTATTGCATCAACAGCGCGGCGCTTGACTTCGCGGGTCGCGCGCCGGATGACGCCAACACCGACGCAGGCTGAACTGCCGTCGTCGAGGGGCTGACGTCACACGGGCTGTCGCGACAGGGCGCAGCGAGGGAAGGAATATATCGCTTTGCGCCGCGACCGACAGCCGTCATCGTCAGGAAAATCATCATCGTCGGGCAAAGGCCCGCGCACGTCCGACCCCGGCGAGCCATCGCGCTTTCGCGTCTGGGTGCGGCGGCTGTTTCGCTGGGGCCTCGGCCTCGCGGTGGTCGGCCTTGTCGCGCTGGCGGTCGCGGTCGGCATTGCCGTGCAGCGGATGCCGAGTTTCGAGGAGCTGAAGAGATCCCCCGCGGGGCAGACGATCCGCGTCCGCGCCGCCGATGGCACCGTCTTTCTGTCGATCGGCCCCAATTACGGCCGCTGGCTGTCGCTGCGCGAAACGCCGCAGGTGATGCAGGATGCGATGGTCGCAGTCGAGGATCGGCGCTTTCGCTATCATCCCGGGCTCGATCCGGTCGGCATGGCGCGCGCCGCGGCAGTCGCAGTGCAGAACAGGGGCAGCGGGCGCCGCCTGCAGGGCGCCTCGACGATCACCCAGCAGCTGGCGCGCAACGTCTTTCTGTCGAACAGCTATGATTTCCGCCGCAAGGCGCGCGAAATGATCCTCGCCCTGGCGCTCGAATGGAAATTCTCGAAGGACGAGATCCTCGAACTCTATCTGAACAAGGTTTATTTCGGCGGCGGCAGTTACGGCATCGACGCCGCGTCGCGCCGCTTTTTCGGGCATAGCGCGACCGAAATGTCGTTGTCCGAGGCCGCCGTGGTAGCAGGTCTTGTCAAGGCGCCGTCGCGCTATTCGCCGACTGCCGACGCCGGGGCCGCACTCGGCCGCGCCGGGGTGGTGCTCGGCGTGATGGTTGATGCCGGGGTGATCACCCAGAGCCAGGCCGACAGCGCGGAACCCGCCAATGTCAAACTGGCGCAGGAAACCGGGCAGAACAGCGCGCGCTATTTCAGCGACTGGGCACTGCCGCAGCTCGACATGCTGATCGACGAGGGCAGCGAGGCGCTCGACGTCTACACGACGATCGACCTCAATATGCAGCGCGCCGCTACCGCGGCGATCCAGGCCAATACGCCCGGTGGAGTACAGGGCGCGCTGGTGTCGCTCGACCGCGACGGTGCGGTGCGCGCCATGGTCGGCGGCAAGGATTATGTCACGTCGAACTACAACCGCGCGACGCAGGCGCTGCGCCAGCCGGGGTCGGCGTGGAAACTGTTCGTCTATATGGCGGCGCTCGAGGCGGGGTATAAGGTCGACGATCCGGTGGTCGATGAACCCGTGACGATCAACGGCTGGTCGCCGCGCAACTCGTCGGGGCGCTTTGCCGGCACGATGGATTTGCGCAGCGCCTTTGCCTATTCGGTCAACACCGTCGCCGCCAAGCTCGGCGACGAAATCGGCTTTTCGGCGGTTGCCAATATGGCGCGACGATTCGGCATCACGACGCCGGTCAACACCCATCCGTCGATGGTGCTGGGCAGCGCCGAGGTGCGGGTGATCGACATGGCCGCCGCCTTTGCCGCGGTGTCGCGCGGCGGCATTTCGGTCGAACCCTATGGCATCACCAAGGTGACGACCGCCGATGGCCGCCTGTTGTACCAGCGCCCCGCCGAACGTGGGCAGGTGCTGGTCGACAATTGGGTCGCCGCGGGGATCACCGACCTGCTGCAAACCGCAGTCAACACCGGCACTGGCCGCGCCGCGCAGATCGGCCGCCCCGTCGCGGGTAAAACCGGGACGACGTCGAGCAACAAGGACGGCTGGTTCCTCGGCTTTTCCAGCGGGCTGACCACTGGGGTGTGGATGGGCCGCGACGATGCGAAAGCGGTCGGCGGGCTGCAAGGCGGCCGCGCCCCGGCGCAGGCCTTTGCCGATTATATGCGCGTCGCCGTCGCGCGGCGCCCTGTCGAAGCGTTCGACACCGAGGTTGTGCTGCCCGAATGGCAGCTGGAGGACGAAGGCGAGGCCTATCTGGGCGAACCCGGCGAGGGCGCGCTGGTCGACGAGAATGGCATGCCCATCGAGCTGCCCTATGACATGCGCCCGCCCGAAGAAGCCGCGCCACCGCCGCCTGAAGAGGGCCCGGTGCTCGACCAGCAATGGATCGAGGAACAGACCGGGCGTCGTGGATCCGGCGAAACCGGCGCACAGCCAAAAACGACTACGGCGCCAAAGACCGCGCCGCCAGTCACCAAATCATCGCCGCCGCCGCGACCGCAACCGGCAGATTTCAACTGAAACGGTAGCGGTGAAGCCCACGCCCTTCGCGGCGCAGCCAGCCGCGCGCTGCGGCGACATCGCCGTCGTGGAGTTCGTCGACCAGCGCGTGAAAAGCAGGGCCATGGTCCATGTGCACGAGATGCGCGACTTCGTGCGCCACCGTCGCGCGGCGGACATGGTCGGGCGCCATCACCAGCCGCCAGCTGTAACGCAGGTCGCCATCATGGGTGCAGCTGCCCCAGCGGCTGCGCGGATCGCCGACCCCGACGCGGCCCACCGCCAGTCCAGCGCGCGCGGCAATGTCGCGGCTCTCGCGCTCGAGCAACGCCAGCGCCTGACCCTTGAGCCAGCGTTCGACCCGGCGTCCGACCGTTTCGGCGGGGCCGCCGACGCGCAGCGCGTCAGGATCGATCCCGATCGCGCGCGGTGCCGCCGGGATCCAGTCGACCCGGCGATCGATGCCGAGGAACGGCACCGATGCGCCGGGACCGACGAGCACCGGCAGCGCCGCTTTGCCCACCTGCTCGGTGAGCCATTCCTGCTGCTCGCTTGCCCATTTGAGCGCCGCGCGGACGTTGGTCCGCCGCGGCACCGTCAGCCGCAACTGGCCGCGCGCCGCGTCAAACACCAGCCGGTAGCGTCGCGACTGCGCGTGCTGAACGACGCGCACCGGCCACGCGTCATCGCCGACCTGGATGTGCGGCGCCTCGGCGCGCGAATTAAACCACGCGTTCGACAAGGTGATTTTCCAGCGGCCCGGCAATATCCTCGCTGACCGTCCAGCCAGCGATCGACTGGCCCGCGCGATGAACCGCATCGCGATCGCCGCACACGAGGTAATGCCATGCCGGCAAGGGCTCACCCTCGGCGCGCAGCCGATAGGCGCAGCTTTGCGGCAGCCATTCGATCGTACCGACCTTCGCCTTGGTCAGCGTCAGGCAATCGGGAACATGACGGCGGCGATGCTTGTAATCGCCGCAGCGCGCGGTGGTGAGGTCGAGCAGGCGGCACGCGACGTTGGTCGGATAAATCCGCCCCGTATCCTCATCCTCGATCTTGTGCAGGCAGCATTTACCGCAGCCGTCGCACAAGGCTTCCCACTGCCCGGCGTCGAGACTGGCAAGTGGCGCTTCCCAAAAGGGGCGTGGCGCCGCACCGCCGGTCACTGGACCCATTTCGCCAGATCGGCGGCGACCGCGGCGGGCGCGCCCTCGTCGGCGTCGGTCGATGGATCGTCGAGCGGCAGCAGCGCTAGCGGCTTGCCCGCGGGGTCCATCAGGAAGGCGAGCTGGCTATGCGCCATCAGATAGCGGTCGGGCGCCGAGCCATCGACCTTGTTGTAGGTGACGACATAGGCCTTGGCGACCGCGGCAATCTGATCGGGGGTGCCGGTCAGGCCGATCAGGCGCGGATGATAGCGGGCGACGAAGGGCTTCAGCGATTCGGGCGTATCGCGTGCCGGATCGACGGTAATGAACAGCGGCGCGATCTTGGCGCCGCGCGCCGGATCGGCCTTTTCGAACTGCGCCAGCCCGCGCATCAACTTTTGCAGGTCGACCGGGCAGATATCGGGGCAAAAGCTATAGCCGAAATAGACGAGGCGATATTGTCCGGCAAAATCGGTGTCGCTGACCGTCTTCCCGTTCTGGTCGGTGAGCGTGAACGGGCCGCCGATGCGGGCGCCTTCGAGCGGCGGGGTCGCGGGCGGCGCATCGACCGGGCCACCACATCCTGCCAGCATCGCGCCGAAAGCGACGATCAGGCTTGCACGGACAAGCTTTTGTCCCATATTCGCGATATTCATCATGGGGCCAGCCTTGGTCGGCTAGCCCGCGAAAATCAACCATTCTCGTCGCGGCGTTGCGACGGTTTTTGCCAGGGGTCCCCCAGATCATGTTCCGACGCGCGGAGTTCCGCCTCGCCGCCTTCCTCTTGGCCCTCGTAGGGGCAGCGGCGCTGCTCCCCGGCCCCGTTCAGGCGCAGTTCCGCGGTGGCTATGCCTTTTTGCAGGCGGTCGAGAGCCGCGACGGGACCAAGGCGACCGACGCGCTGAAAGATGATCCGGCGCTGATCAACACCAAGCATCCCGAAAACGGCGAGACCGCGCTCACGATCGTTGCCAAGCGCCGCGACGGGACCTGGCTGCGCTTCCTGCTCGCCAAGGATGCCGACCCGGCAATCGCCGACAAGCAGGGCATGACCCCGCTGATGCACGCCGCGCTGCTCAATTTCACCGATGGCGCCGAGGATTTGCTCAATGCCAAGGCACCCGTCGACCAGACCAACCGCCGCGGCGAGACCGCGCTGATCCTGGCTGTGCAGACTAAGAATGTCGCGATGGTGCGCCTGCTGATGCGGCGCGGCGCCAACCCCGACAAGGCCGATCATGCCACGGGCATGAGCGCGCGCGATTATGCCAAGCGCGACGATCGCACCGGGCAGCTGGTTACGATCCTAGAAGCGAAAGTTGGCGGCCCCGAGCGTGACTTGGGGCCAAGCATCGGACCCAATTGATCCAGACAATGTGATATGGCATTTGACAATCACATTGTAGTGTGAGACATCGCCAGCATGTCCACACAGCTCATCGACCGCATCCGCGGCATTGTCGACGACGGGGCCATGTCCCGCTCTGGCCTCGCGCGCGCCGCGGGCCTTCACGCCAACAGCCTGCGCGACCTCGACTCGCCGGGATGGAACCCGACCGCCGAAACGCTGCGCAAGCTGGAGAACTGGCTTGCGCACGGCAGCGACCTCTCACCGATGGCGACGCCCGAAGAGATTATCGCCGAGGCGCGCAACGGCCGCATGTTCATCCTCGTCGACGACGAGGACCGCGAGAATGAAGGCGACCTGGTCATCCCGGCGCAGATGGCGACCCCCGATGCGGTCAATTTCATGGCGACCCACGGCCGCGGGCTGATCTGCCTGACCCTGACCAGGGCGCGCGTCGACCAGCTCGGGCTCGAACTGATGAGCCGCCAGAATGGCACCCGCCACGAAACCGCGTTCACCACGTCGGTCGAGGCGCGCGAAGGGGTCACCACCGGCATCTCCGCCGCCGACCGCGCCCGCACCGTGTCGGTAGCAATCGACGCCTCGAAAGGCCGAGACGATATCGTTACCCCCGGCCATGTCTTCCCGCTGATCGCGCGCGACGGCGGCGTGCTGGTGCGCGCCGGGCATACCGAAGCATCGGTCGACATCTCGCGCCTCGCCGGGCTCAACCCGTCGGGGGTAATCTGCGAAATCATGAACGACGACGGGTCGATGGCGCGGCTCGACGACCTGATCCCGTTCGCGCGGCGTCATGGGCTGAAGATCGGGACGATCGCCGACCTGATCGCCTATCGCCACCGCAACGACCGGCTGGTCGAATGCGTCGCCGACGATCCGTTCGAATCGGATTATGGCGGCGACTGGCGGCTGAAATCCTATCGCAACAAGATCGACGGCAGCGTCAATCTGGTGCTGCAAAAGGGCGCAATCGACCCCGCCGGGGTGACGCTGGTCCGCATGCACCCGGTGTCGATCTTCGACGACATCATGGGTCGTCCCGGTCCAAAGAAGCGCCGCCTGCAGCGCTCGATGGAAGCGATCGGCGAAGCCGGATCGGGGGTTATCGTCATGCTGATGCGCCCGCTGCCCGGGTCTGCGGCGGCCGAGGAAATTCCGCCGCCGTCGGGTGGAATGGACCTCAGAACCTATGGCATCGGCGCCCAGATCCTCGCCGATCTTGGCGTGCACGCGATGGAATTGCTGACGCCGTCGCACAATAATCTGGTCGGGCTGGAGGGCTATGGCCTGTCGGTCGTCGGCGAACGCTCAATCCCCGGGGAGGCCGCATAATGGCGCATGTACTGATCGTCGAAGCCCGTTTCTATTCAGAGCTCAACGACATGCTGCTCGACGGGGTGCGCAGCGCGCTCGACGCCGCCGGGCATAGCCATGAAACGGTGACCGTCCCCGGCGCGCTCGAAGTCCCGGCGGCAATTTCGCTCGCCGCCGACACCGGCCGCTATGACGCTTATGTCGCGCTCGGCGTCGTCATTCGCGGCGAGACTTATCATTTAGAAGTGGTGTCGAACGAAAGCGCGCGCGGCATCATGGCGCTGACCCTCGACGGCCTCGCGATCGGCAACGGCATCCTCACCGTCGAGAATGACGAACAGGCGCTTGCGCGCGCCGACAAGACGCGCAAGGATAAGGGCGGCGAAGCGGCAAAGGCCGCGCTCGCCATGCTGGCCCTCAAGGAGCAGTTCGGCATTGGTTGATAGCGCACCTCCCAGCCGTTTTTCTGTCGTCGAGCGCGGCGGTCGGCTGGTGGTGATCGACAGGGAAACCGGCCAGACCCCGCTGACCGCGGCGCAGCGCATGGAAATTCACGACCGCGAGTTAGGGATCGAACCGATCCGTCCGGAGCAGCGGGCCAGTTTACCCGATATGTCGGCAGCGGCGCGCGCCGAATCGGGGCTGAGCGCGCGGCCCGCACCGATCCAGTCGCCTGCGGCAATCTCCGTCCCCGCCAAGCCGCGCGTTGCCGCCGCGACGGCCGAACAGGACAAACGGCCATGGTCTTCAGCCCCGGGCGACCGGCCCGCGCTAAAGGCCAATGCACCCGCTCGCATCCCGAACCGTCCAACACCGCCAAGCGGCGCCCGCAAGACGATCGTCACCGGTAAATGGTGGGATGCAAAAGGGCCGCGCACGATCGAGCTTGGCCCCAAGGGGCAGCAGGTGCTGAGCGGCGGCTTTCTGACGTTGTTCGTCGTCGCGGTGATCGCAGCGATCGTCGCGCTGTTCATCGAACCGTTGCTGCTGTTTGTCGGCGCCTTCCTGCTGTTCCGTTTCGGCAGCAACATCCTCGGCCCGCTGGGCGCCGGGATCGTCGACAAGGCGATTGCCGAAAAGGGTTAGCTATTCCTCCCTGTGGCGTAGCCATGTGGGAGTCGCAGACGGCGCGCAGCGCCAGCGGGACCGCCGCCGCAGGCGGTGGTGGAGGGGCGCTGACCTCGCCAATGCCCCTCCGTCACCCTCTTCGATACTGCCCCCTCCCCATCACTTCGCGACAGGGAGGATCGATGCGGCCTTACGCGTTCACCAGCGCCGGATAGTCGGTGTAACCTTCCGCCCCCGGCGAATACCAGGTTTGCGGATTGTCGGCCGACCATTCGGCGCCGCTCTTAATCCGTTCGACCAGGTCGGGGTTGCCGATGAACGGACGACCAAAAGCGATCGCGTCCGCCACGCCGCTGGCCAGCGCCGCTTCGGCCTTGGCGACATCATAATCGCTGTTGAGGATCAACGGCCCCTTGAACACTTTGCGGATTGCAGGCGACTGTTTGGGGACGTCGGTGTTGCCGAACGTCCCGTCCGGACCGGGTTCGCGCAGTTCGAGGAAACCAATGCCGAGCGCGTCGAGCGCCGCGGCGGCCGCGGTGAACAAAGGCTCCGGATTGCTGTCATCGACGCCCTGCGAATTGCCATTGGGAGACAGCCGCACCGACACGCGGTCGGCGCCCCAGACGCCGATCAGTGCTTCGGTGACTTCGCGCAGCAGGCGGATGCGGTTTTCGACCGGCCCGCCATAATCGTCATCGCGCAAATTGCTGTTGTCGCGCAGGAACTGATCGATCAGATAACCATTGGCGCCGTGGAGCTGGACCCCGTCGAACCCCGCGCGCTTCGCATTCTCGGCGGCCTTGGCGTAGTCGGCGATCAGGCGCCGAATTTCGGCCAGTTCGAGCGGGCGTGCAACTTCCAGATCGCGGCGACCAACCGGCGTGTGCGCGCGGCCTTCGCCCTGCGTCGCCGAGGCGGAAACCGGCAGCTTGCCATCGTTGAACACCGAATGGACGAGGCGGCCCATGTGCCACAGCTGCGCGACGATCCGCCCGCCCGCTTTATGGACGGCGTCGGTCACAGGCTTCCAGCCTTCGACCTGCGCGTCGGTCCACAGGCCGGGGGCCGACGGCCAGCCGAGGCCTTCCTGCGAAATGCCGGTCGCTTCCGAAATGATCAGCCCCGCCGAGGCGCGCTGGCGATAATATTCGACCGCGAGTTCGGTCGGGACGAACCCGGCGGCGGCGCGGCCGCGGGTCAGCGGCGCCATGATAATGCGGTTCGGCGCCTCGATGGCGCCCAGCTTGATCGGGTCGAAAAGCGATACGGCCATAAATCCTCCACGTTCCAAAATCTGCGCGACGACCGATCGGGGCGCCGCTATGGCCCGCGAAGCTATGGTCGCCGCTGGGCCTGCACAATGGTCAGTATCAAAAGAAAATCTAAATGACAGCCAAGATCGAAAGCCTCGACCAGAAAGACGGTGCGGTCCGGCGTGCCGGGCGCTGGGCGTTTCTCGCGCTGCTCGCGGGCAATATCGCGCTGTCGCTCGGCGCCCTGCTCGTTCGCCTCGCTGATACCGGACCAACCGCCTCGGCCTTCTGGCGCATGGCCATCGCGCTCCCCTTCCTGCTGGCGCTGGCGTGGCGCGAGAGCGGCGGGCGGTTGCCGCCGACAAACGCCATCGTCGTGGCCAGCATCGCGGGCATCTTTTTCGCGTTCGATCTGGTCGCCTGGCATATCGGCATTCTTCAAACCAAGGTCGCCAACGCGACGCTGTTCGGCAATTGCGCCAGCCTGCTGCTGGTCATCTGGAGCATTTTGCTGGCACGCCGACTGCCCCGCGGGTGGCAGGCGGTGGCGATCCTGCTCGCCTTTGCCGGTTCGGCGCTGCTCATGGGGCAAAGTTACGAACTGTCGCCCGCCTACCTCGTCGGCGATCTGCTTAGCCTGTTCGCCGGGGTGCTCTACACCGGTTACGTCCTGTTGATGCAGCGCGTGCGCGGGACACTCGAACCCTGGACCGCGCTCGCCATTTCGTCGGTCGTTTGCGTCCCGATCCTGCTGGCCACCGCGCTCGGGCTGGGCGAGACGATCATGCCGCAAAACTGGACGCCGCTGATCCTGCTCGCGCTGACCAGCCAGATTATCGGCCAGGGGCTGATCACCTGGTCGTTGCCGCGTTTCTCGCCGCTCGTCATCGGGCTCACCCTGCTCGTCCAGCCCGCGGTGGCCGCGCTGGCAGGATGGCTGGCGTTTGGCGAGCTGCTCGGCCCGCTCGACATTTTCGGCGGTATGCTGGTCGGTGCGGCGCTGGTTTTGATCCGGTTGCCGAGCCGCCGAACAGCGCCTATCTGATGGGCATGGCCTCGATCCTTCCTGCCGATCCGACCCTCGACGAGATTCACGCTGCGCTGGCGCCGCTGATCGCGCAATCGGCGGCGTTCGACGGTTTCGGCGCTGCCGCGCTCGCCGACGCCGCGCGCCGCGCCGCGCTCGACCCCGACGTCGCCCGCCTCGCCTTTCCGGGCGGCGGGCGCGACATGGTCGATGCCTGGTTCGCTGACATCGACGATCGCATGGCCGCAAAATGGCCCGCCGATAAACTGGCGGCGCTCAAGATTCGCGAGCGGATCACCGCCCTCGTCGAAACGCGCATCGACCTGCTCGCCCCCGATCGCGAATCGCTGCGCCGCGCGCTCGCGCTGCTGGCGCTCCCGACCAATGTACCGTTTGCAGCGAAGCTCGGCTGGCGCAGCGCCGACATCATGTGGCGGCTCGCCGGCGACGCTGCGACCGACTATAATCACTACAGCAAGCGCGCAATCCTTGGCGCGGTCTATGCCTCGACGATGGCGGTGTTCCTGAACGACGAGAGCGACGGTTTCGCCGACACCCGCGCCTTCCTCGCGCGCCGGATCGACCAGGTGATGCGCTTCGAAAGCTGGAAATATCGCCGCGCCGCGCGCAGCACCGAACGCCCCAGCCTCGCCCGCTTCGTCGGGCGGCTGCGCTATCCGGGGCATTAACCGCAGCGATAAGGGACTGGCGCCGCTCGCCTGTTATTGATAATCGCTAGCAAATGAACCCAAAGCTCGATTCCGCCCAGCTCGGCGTAGCCGTCCGCATTTCCCGTATCGATTGGGATCGGATGTCGCATGACGAAGGGCGACGGCTGCGCGAATTCGGGTTGATGGAGGGCATCGAAGTCACCCCGCTACACCGCGGCAGCCTGTTTTCGCGCGACCCGCTGGCGTTGGCGATCGGTCGGATGCAGGTGATCATCCGCGCGCGGCAAGCGGCGATGATCGAAGTGGCGCCGACCGCGCCATGACCGCTGCCATCCCGACGATCGCGCTGGTCGGCAATCCCAACGCCGGCAAATCGAGCCTGTTCAACGCGTTAACGGGCGCGCGGCAAAAGATTGCCAATTATCCAGGCGTTACCGTCGAGCGCAAGGCGGGCCACGCCAGCTTCGCCGACGGGCGGCCGATGTCGCTGGTCGACCTGCCCGGCAGTTACAGCCTGACCCCCGCCAGCCCCGACGAGGCGGTAACCCGCGATGTCGTGCTGGGCCGGCAGGCGGGCGAACGGCGCCCTGACGCACTGGTCGTCGTCGTCGATGCCGCCAATCTCGACAATCACCTCTGCTTCGCGCTCGAACTGATCGCGCTCGGGCTGCCGACGGTGGTAGCGCTCAACATGCTCGATCTGGCGGAGCGCGACGGACTGACGCTCGACCCCGCGATCCTGTCGCGCGAACTCGGCGTGCCGGTGGTGCCGACCGTCGCGGTGCGCAAGCGCGGGCTAACCGACCTGCTCGCCGCGGTCGACGGCGCGATCCTGTCGCACCAGACGCAGGCGACCGTGCAGTCCGCCCCGCCGCCGTCCGACGCGGCGCTGCACCAGCGCGCCCGCGCGATCGCGCGCGCCGCGACGCTGTCCGAAAATCCGGTGCGCCGCTGGACCCAGCGCGTCGATGCCGTGCTGCTTCACCCCGTCGCTGGCTTCCTGATCCTGCTCGCGCTGATGTTCGTAATGTTCCAGGGGGTCTACGCTTGGTCCGAAGCCCCGATCGGCTGGATCGAAGGCGGCGTTGGCGCGTTGCAGGGCGCGGTTGATATCGCGCTGCCCGACGGTTTCCTGCGCGGGCTGATCATCGAAGGGATCCTCGGCGGCGTCGGATCGGTGATCGTCTTCCTGCCGCAGATCCTGATCCTGTTCCTCTTCATCCTCCTGCTCGAGGCCACGGGTTATATGACCCGCGCCGCCTTCCTGATGGACGGCATCATGGCGAAGGTCGGTCTGTCGGGGCGCGGTTTCATCCCGCTGCTCTCCAGCTTTGCCTGCGCCGTCCCCGGGATCATGGCGACGCGCGCGATCCCCGATGCGAAGGACCGGCTGACCACGATCCTGATCGCGCCGCTGATGACCTGTTCGGCGCGACTGCCCGTTTACACGCTGATCATCGGCGCCTTCATCCCGAACACCAATGTCGGCGGTTCGCCCGTCGGGTTGCAGGGGCTGGTGCTGTTCGGCCTGTATCTGTCGGGCATCGTCGGGGCGCTGGTCGTCGCGCTGGTGCTGCGCCGCACCGTCGCGAAGGGCACCGCGGCGGGCTTCATGATGGAAATGCCGCGTTACCAATGGCCGCGTCTGCGCGATGTCGGCATCGCGTTGTGGCAGCGCGCCTGGATTTTCCTCCGCCGCGCCGGGACGATCATCTTCGTCACCACGATCGCGCTGTGGCTGCTCCTAAGCTATCCCAAAGTGCCGACCGACAGCAGCGAGAGCCAGGTCGATTACAGCGTTGCCGGCCGCATCGCGAGCGGCCTGGAGGTTGTCGTCGCGCCGATCGGGTTCAACCATGACATCGCGCTCGCGCTGATCCCTGCGATGGCGGCGCGCGAGGTTGCGGTATCGGCGCTCGCCACCGCCAATGCGATCGAAGCGGGCGACGATGAGGAAGCGATGGCGCAGTCGCTGAGCGAGCGTTTGCAGGGCCGCTGGAGCATCGCCACGGCGCTCGCCTTCCTCGCGTGGTTCGTGTTCGCGCCGCAGTGCATATCGACGATCGCGATCACCAGGCGCGAGACCAACGGGTGGAAATGGCCGCTGTTCATGGTTGGCTATTTGTTCGCGCTCGCCTATGCCGCAGCAGGCATCACATACTGGACAGCCGTTGCCTTTGGACTAGGCTGATCCTTCCAACTTTCTAGCGGAGCGGAGCGGCATGGCTGGCAGCGTCAACAAGGTAATTTTGATCGGCAATCTGGGCGCCGATCCCGAAATCAAGTCGTTCCAGAATGGCGGCAAGATCGCCAACATCCGCATAGCGACCAGCGAACAATGGAAAGACCGGATGACCGGCGA
>NZ_JAIBES010000001.1 GCF_019459305.1 Sphingopyxis sp.
CCCCGCCCCGCGCCGTTCGCTATCCCCCGGGGCGCTAAAATTTTGGGCGCGTGGGTGGGGTTCAAAAAATCCGCCCCCCCCCCGCGGCCGCGCGGCCGCGACTTGCGTAACCTGCCGGTCGCCAAGGCGCCCGAACAGGCCGAAAAGAAGTCGCGCTTTGCAACGCGCATGATCAGCCGTCCCACCGACCCGAGCGGCGCGACCGACCGCATCACTGCACCGGGCGACGCCACCGCAGTCGATGTCGTCAGCAGCTATCGCCTGACCAAGAATATCGATGTCAGGGCCGGGGTTCGCTATCGCAGCGACGACCGCGTCGAGCCGCTGACCGATGCCCGCCGAGACAGCCAGGCGGTATATGTCGGAACCGCTTTCCGCTTTTAACGCGGTCGGCGTTTCGGCGCTGCTTTCTCCCAAGCTTCAATTGCCGCCCAGCCGGGTTTGATACCGCTCGCCCCACGGTTGAGTTGGCGCGCGCGCGCCGCCGTCATTCCGCCGAGTGCGACCGCTTGCGCTTGCGTCATTCGCGCCAGCCGCATCCACGCAGCCGGACCGAGCGCCTCAGCTCGTGGATGCGAGCGGGTCCGATAGAGCGGCGAAATGAAGGCGCCGTCAGCTTTGGCACGGCGCGCGCGGCGGGCTTCGCGCGCGTCATGCACGGGCATCGTGACGATCAGGCCGAGCCGGTGCGCCTGTGCGGCGCGGCGCGCGTCAGGCTGGCGGAGGTGAACCCCATCGGCGCCCCACCGTCGCGCCATGTCGGGCGTACCGGCGACTAAGATCGTCAGACCGCGTGCCCGCCCCACGCGCATCAGCCGCCGCAACAGGCGCCAGCGCGCGCCGCGGGCCAGACTGTCATGGCGCAAGACAATCCCGCTGCCCGGCGGCAGTAGTGCCGCCAGCCGAACGACCCCGATGATCAGCCGTTCGTCGCTGAACAGCCATTGCAGCGGCAGGGGGTGGCGTCGGACCATCGCCCTTCCTATAGGCGCGTCGCGGGCGCACGCAACGCGCCGGGATAGGAAGAGTGATGAGCGACGCGGCGGACAGACTGAGCGAAGTACGGACAAAGATCGCCGACTCGGCAACGCGCTCCCAGCGACGCGCCGACGACATCTGCCTGATCGCGGTGTCGAAAACACATGATGCGGCAGCAATCCGCCCGCTGATCGACGCAGGCCAGCGCCATTTCGGCGAGAACCGGGTGCAGGAAGCCGCCGCGAAATGGCCCGAACTGCGCGGCGAAGCGCCGAACGTAACGCTTCATCTGATCGGCCAGCTGCAATCGAACAAGGCCGACGAAGCCGTGGCGCTGTTCGACGCGATCCATTCGGTCGATCGCTCGTCACTCGTGCAGGCGCTGGCAAAGGCCAGCAAAAAGGCGGGCAAGCAGCCGCAGTTGTTCATCCAGGTCAATATCGGCGACGAGGAGCAAAAGGGCGGCTGCAAGGTCGCCGACCTTCCCGCGTTGCTGGCGGAATCGAAAGCGGCAGGTCTGAAAATTGAAGGCTTGATGGCCATCCCTCCGGCCGACATCGAACCCGCGCCCTTCTTCGCGCTGCTCGACGAACTGGCGGAGCGGAACGGCCTGCCGCTGCGCTCGATGGGGATGAGCGGCGATTTTGAAACCGCGGTGATGCTGGGCGCGACGCATGTACGCGTCGGGACGGCATTGTTCGGGGTGCGGGATGAGGCCAGTGGCTAATGACCAAACCAGCCGTCGCCCCCCGCGAAGGCGGGGGCCGCCAGCGGCTCTTTATTCTATCCCCGTGCAAATCGACAGGGGCCCCCGCCTTCGCGGGGGGCGACGGCTGGTTTGGTCATTAGCCACTGGCCTCATCCCGCACCCCGAACAAAGCCGTCCCGACGCGTACATGCGTCGCGCCCCA
>NZ_JAIBES010000016.1 GCF_019459305.1 Sphingopyxis sp.
GCAGCAGCTCGGCCGCTTCCTTGGCGAGGTCGACCTCGCTCACCCCGTCGCGCACCGCGGCTGCGGCGTCGGCGCGGGTCATGGCGGCGGCGTCCTGCGCGCGCGCCGACGCGGTCGACTGAGCCTGGGTGGCAAGATGCCCCGACCAGCGCGCCTCGGGATCGCCCGCGCTGCGCAGCGTGCCGATCGCGAGCATATTGCCGTTGCTGCCCGATGCATTGGCGGCGGCGACCTGTTCGGGCGCCAGCGCGCTCGCGGTCAGCGTTGCGGCGCTGATGCCGGTAAACAGCGGCGCGCCCGGATTGCCATTGGCATCGGTGCCCGCCTGATGCGCCGCGTTGAGCTGGGCGGCGAACGACGTGGCCATTGTATCGAGCCCGGCGCGCTGGTCGGCAACATGATGGGCCGCCTCCGACAAACCGGCGAGCGAGCCCGTCGCGATCGTCAGCGGCGAACCGCCGACGCTGTACGACAGGCGCCCGTCGGGCGCTGCGGTCACCGCGATCGGGTTGACCGCGCCGCCGCCGACGAGCAGGTCGCCCGACCCGGCGGCGCGCAAGGTCACCGATCCGTTATTTTCAAAGGTCGCGCTGACCCCGGCCTGCGACGACAATTTGTCGAGAAGCCGGTCGCGCTCGTCGAGCAGGCTCGCCTGGTTGGTCGATCCCGGGCGCGCCTTGCGCAGCCCGATGTTGATCTGTTCGAGCGCGTTCAGATTGGCGTTGAAATCCTCGACCGTGCTCGCCGCCGCGCCCTCGACCCCGTCCGACATCTTGTCGAGCTGGCTGGCCGCGGTGCGAAAACCCGACGCAATGTCGTCGGCCGACTGCAGGAACTGGCTGCGCAGCGTCCCGTTCGCCGGGTCGGCGGTCAATTGGTCGGCGGTGGTGAACAGCTTGGTGAGCCCGGTCTTGATACCGTTGCTCTCGTCGCTGAGCGCGCCTTCGACCTTGCCCAGCCAGCCGAGCTTCGTCGCCGCGCGCTCCGAATCGCCCGACGACAGCCGCGAATCCTCGATCAGCCAGGCATCGACCGATCGGCTGACGCCGCGGATCTCGACCCCCGCGGGGTTCACGCTGCCGCGGTAGAAGACTGAATCGCTGCCGCTGACCGGCTCCATCATATCGAGCCGCCGCCGCGCATAACCGGGGGTCTGCGCGTTGGCGATATTGTCGCCGATCGTCGACAGCGCGCGCGAATAGGCCTTGAGCCCGCTGTAGCCGATGCCGAGAAGATCGCTCATTGTATGCCTCCAGCCGCATTGCCCAGACGCCCGCGGAACTGGCGCTCAACCATGTCGGCGATGCCGAACTGACGCATCGCAGCGATTGAATCGGCGGTGCGCGCGTCGGCCATTTCGCGGAAATTGTCAGTCGCGCTCGATCCCATCATGTCGTCGCCGAGCTTGGCCTGGCGCATCGACGCGAGCAGCTGGCGCAGGATCACCGCCTCAAACTGCTCGGCCGCTTTGCGCAGCCCGCCGTCGCCGCCCCCGCCGCCAAGGGTCGGCGTGGCCGAAGCCGGCACGAACGGCCGCGCTGCGGGAGTCGAGGAAACAGGCGTCGTCATATGATCACCAACTCTGCTGTGAGGGCACCCGCCTGGCTCAGTGCCTCGAGGATCGCGACAAGATCGCCGGGCGACACGCCCAGACGGTTGATCGAATCGACGAGTTCGGAGAGCGAGGCGTTGGGTTTCATCAAAAAGGCCGGGCGCACATCTTCGGCGACCTCGATCTCGCTCGACGGCTCGATCGCGGTTTCGCCGCGGCTGAACGGCGCTGGCTGGACCACCATCGGCGATTCCTTGATCGAGACGGTGAGCTTGCCGTGGCTGACCGCGGCGGTGCCGACGCGGACCGCGCCGTTGATCACCACCGTACCGGTGCGCGCGTTGACGATCACCTTGGCCGAGGGTTCGGAGCGCTGGACGCCGAGATTTTCGATCTGTGACATCAGTCGCATCCGGTCGTCGCCATTCCCCGCGGCGCGGATCGCGATGCTGGCGCCGTCTATCATCGATGCGCTGCCGGGGATCGCCGCGTTGATCGCGTCGGCGACGCGCTTGGCGTTGGTCGCGTCGAACTGGTGGAGGTTGAAGGTCAGCCACTCGCTGGACGCAAAGCCGGTTTCGACCGCGCGCTCGACCGTTGCGCCGCTGGCGATGCGGCCGCTCGACGGGACGTTTACCGTCACTTTTGACCCGTCGGCGGCATCGACGCCAAGCCCGCCGATGACGAGGTTGCCCTGTACCATCGCGTAAATCTGGCCGTCGGCGCCGTAAAGCGGTGCGAGCACAAGGGTGCCGCCGCGCAAGCTTTTGGCCTTGCCGATCGCCGAAACGGTAACATCAAGGCGCTGGCCGGGCTTGGCAAAGGGCGGCAGTTCGGCGGTGATCATCACCGCCGCGGCATTCTTCAGCGCCGGGTTGACCCCCGGCGGCAAGGTGAGGCCAAAGCGCGAAATCGCGCCCTTCATGCCCAGGGTCGAATAATCGAGGCTGTCGTCGCCCGTTCCCGCCAGCCCGACAACGATGCCGTAGCCGGTCAGCTGGTTGGCGCGCAGCCCCTGAAACTGGCCCATGTCCTTGATGCGCTGCGCCTGCGCCGGCGCCGCAAAGGCAAGGCTGGCAAACAGGAGCGCAATCAGGGCGAACAAGGTGGGACGCTGGGTCACGGAAATATTCCTCTTCAGAACGGGCTGATGATCGAGAAGAAACGCTGCAGCCAGCCTTGCTGGCTGGCGCGAGCGATCTCGCCCTTGCCGACGTAACGGATGTTCGCGTCGGCGACGCGGGTCGACAGGATGCGGTTGTCGGGACTGATATCCATCGCGCGGACAATGCCTGAAATCTGGACGCGTTCGTCGCCGCGGTTGAGCGTCAGCAGCTTTTCGCCGCGCACCAGCATCGTACCGTTCGGATAGACCGCAGCGATCGTCACGCTGACCTCGCCCGACAGTGCGTTCGATTGCGATGCGTCGCCCTTCCCTTTGAATTGCTGACCGCCGCCCATCGCGATATCGCTTGGGTTGAACAGCGACAGCGGCCCGGTGGCGGGCGGCGTCAGGCCGATATTGCCGTCGCGCTGCGTTCCCGCGGCGTTGCTTTTGGTCGCCGCGGTGCGTTCGACGAGCTGGATGGTCAGGATGTCGCCAACCTGCCCGGCGCGCCCGCCCGAAGTCAGCGGCACATAGCTGCCCTGAAAGATCGAGCCATTTCCGGGCAGCGGCGCCGGGGGAACCGGCATCGCCGCAGCAAAGGCGTCGGGTGGCAATTTGTCCTTCGCCACCGCGCCAGACGGCACGAGCGCGAGGGCAAAGGCCACACCGACCGACAGTTTAGAGGGTCTGCGCGGCATTTTTCATCATTTCGTCGGTGGCCTGGATCATCTTGGAATTGACCTCGTAGGCGCGCTGGGTCTCGATCATGTCGACGAGTTCCTCGACGACATTGACGTTCGATCCCTCGAGCATCCCGCCGCGCAAGCTGCCGCGGCCTTCCAGCCCGGCGGCGCCGACCTGCGGCGCGCCCGAGGCGGCGGTTTCGACGAGCATATTGTCGCCGATCGCCTGGAGGCCCGCCGGATTGGCAAAGCGCGCCAGTTCGATGCGGCCGAGTTCGGTCAGCGTGCCGTCGGCACCGGTCGCCGACACGGTGCCATCGGCGCCGATCGATACATTGGTGCTATCCTCGGGAATCTGGATCGCGGGGGTCAGCGGTTTGCCGTCCGACGTCACGATCGTGCCGTCGGGCGAGCGACCGAAATTGCCCGCACGGGTATAGCCGGTGCGCCCGTCGGGCATTTCGACCTGGAAATAGCCGGCGCCATCGATCGCCATGTCGAGCGCGTTGCCGGTGGTGGCGAACGTCCCCTGCGTGTCGATCCGCGACGTGCCGCCGAGCGACACGCCGGTGCCGAGGTTGAGCCCGGTCGCATAACGATTTTCGGCCGACGAGGGCGCGCCGGGCGCGGTCATCATCTGATAGCTCAACGTTTCAAAGCTGGCGCGGTCGCGCTTGAAGCCCGTGGTGTTCACGTTGGCGAGGTTGTTGGCGATTACCTGCATCCGGAAGCCCTGGGCATCCAGACCGGTTCGCGCGACGTGCAAGGCACCGAAGCTCATGTCATATTCTCCTTAACGCGGAAGCTGCATCAGATTGGCGGTCGCGCTGTCCATGTCGCGCGCGTCGCTGACCAGCTTGAGCTGGGTGTCCCAGCTGCGGCTCGCCTCGATCATGTCGACCAGCGCGGTGGTGGCAGCGACGTTCGATCCTTCGATCGAACGGGTGATCAGCCGCGCTTCGGGATCGTCGGGCAAAATGCCGTCGCCCTTGACGCGGAACAGACCGTCGAGACCCTTGGCAATATCCGAGCCGGTCGGAGTGGCGAGCCGGATCCGGTCGACCTCTTGCGGATTTTCGGCGTCGCCGCCCGCGGGAACAATCCACACCCGGCCCTCGACGTCGATCGTGACCGCGTCGGCGGGGGGGATGGTCACCGGACCCTGACCGCCCTGGACGGGGAGGCCATCGCCGGTGGTCAAAAGCCCACTTGGCGAAACCTGCAAATCGCCGCGCCTTGTATAGGCCTCGGTGCCGTCCTTCGCCTGCACCACGAGGAGGGCGTCGCCCTGCACCGCGATGTCGAGATCGCGCCCGGTCGCGGTGACGGTGCCGGCGCGCATGTCGGCGCCGAGCACTTCTTCCGACGACATCGCACGCGCATCGAGCCCGCTGCCGTTCAGCCACAGCGCCTGCGCCTCGGCCATGTCGGCGCGAAACCCGGGCGTCTGTGCGTTCGCCAGATTGTTGGCGATCGCCGTCTGCCGGGCCTGACTGCCCCGCATCGCGGTAAGGCTGGTGTAGATGAGGCGGTCCATTGGGAAGCTCCCGGCAGTCGGCTAAATGCGCCGGATCAGCGCATGTTGATGATGGTTTGCGACAGCTGCGACGCGCCCTCGATCGCCTTGGCGTTCGCCTGGAAATTGCGCTGCGCGCCGATCAGCATCACCAGTTCTTCGGTGATATCGACGTTCGAGCGTTCGAGCGCGCCCGAGCGGATCGCGCCCATCGGGCCGTTGGTCGCGGCGTCGATCGTCGGCGGACCGCTTTCGCCCGACGACTGCCAATGCGCGTCACCGACGGGGCGCAGCCCCTCCATCGCGGGGAAGGTCGCCATCGCAACCTTGCCCAGCACCTGTGCTTCGCCATTGGCAAAGGTCGCGGAGACCAGCCCGTCGAGGCCGATCGATACATTGACGAGCTGCGCGGTCGGATCGGTCGGCGCGCCGGCGGGCAACACAAAGTCGAACGCACCGGCCAGCGTGTTGTTGGTGACGTTGCCGCTCGCATCGACGGGCAGAAGTTGCAGCTTCTGGCCAGTCGAATCGATCACGTTGCGGTCGGGAGTTGCGGTAAAGGCGCCGTTGCGGGTGTAGGTCACCTGTTCGCGCGGCGGCTCGCCCTTTACCACGAACATGCCTTCGCCGACGATCGCCATGTCGAGCGTTTTTTCGCTCGATTCATACGACCCCTGCGTGAACTGCTGGGTGATGCCGTTCAGGCGCGTGCCCTGCCCGGCGACCATTTTGGTCGACTGGGTCGGCGATGCGGCAAAAATGTCGCCGAACTGCGCCTTGCTGCGCTTGAACCCGATCGATCCCGCGTTGGCGATGTTGTTCGAGATGACCGACATGTCGGTCTGGGCGCCCTTGAGGCCCGAAAGCGAAGTATAGAATGACATGGCTTATCCTTCCTTAGGTGGTGGGTGCGGGCGCCGGGGTGGCGGCCTTGATGTCTTTGAGCAGCTGGGTCTGCGCCGCGAGCTGCTCCGAAATCTGTTGCAGCGTCGTGTTGGTTTCGCTGATCCCGGCGAGGCTGGAAAATTGCGCCATCTGGGCAACCATCTGCTGGTTATCGACCGGGTTGAACGGATCCTGCTGCGACAGCTGCGCGGTCATCAGGCGCAGGAAATCGCTCTGCCCCATCTGCTGCCCGGCGCCCTTCGGTTGCAGCACGACATTGTTCGCGTTGGTGACGTTGTTGACGGCCATTTTATTGTCCCATCCTGAGGGTTTCGTTGATCAGGCCCTTTGCGGTTTCGAGGACCTGGACATTGTTTTGATACTGGCGCGCGGTTTCGACCATCTCGACCATCTCCGCCGCGCTATCGACCGCCGCCTGCCAGACGTTGCCGTCCTTGTCGGCGAGCGGATTCGACGGATCGTGGCGTTTCGACGGCGCCATTTTCGACGTCGTCACCTGATCGACCTGGACCGTCGCGCGGCCATGGCCATCCATCACCGTGCGGAACACCGGCTTGAGCGAGCGAAAGGCCTCGGCTTCGCTGCCCGCGATCGTCCCGGCGTTGGCGAGGTTCGAGGCGGTGGCGTTGAGCCGGACGAGCTGCGCCGACATCGCGCGGCCGCTGATGTCGAAGACCGAGAAATTGCTGGCCATCGTCATTCGCCCTTGATCGCACGGGTCAGCGTGTTGACGCGGCCGCTGAGAAACGAAAGGCTGGACCGGTAAGCGAGTGCGTTTTCGGCGAAGGCGGTCTGCTCCGTCGCCATTTCGACGGTGTTGCCGTCGAGCGACGCCTGCACCGGGACGCGATAGGCCATCGCGCCCTGGACGGCATGGGCGGTCGAGCCGCCCTGCCGGGCTAGGTCGAGCGCTTTCGAAAAATCGAGATCGCGCGCCTTATATCCCGGCGTCGCGGCATTGGCGATGTTCGACGCGAGCATCATCATGCGCTGACTGCGCAGCTGGAGCGCTGTCGCGTGCAGGCCAAAGAGTTTCTCGGATGCCATCATCAAATTCCTTCTTTCGCCGCTTGCCGGGTCCGGTCCTGCCGGCGCCGACGCGCGGAAAACACAAAGAACGATGCAATCGCCGTGCCAAACGCTTTTTTTCGTTGATTTTACGTCACTTAGAAAGATCCGGCCGTCGTCGCTGGCGACCCTCGTCAAAAAACCGACAACGCCGCGCGGCACATGGGCTAATCGCGCCGCAAACCGCGACTGGCACGCTTCCTGCAAAATGGCGGGTGACCATTTTGGACCGAAGGAGATGGATCGTGTCCCGTCCTGTTACCGCAAGCCTGGCCGCTGGCCTGGCCATTTGCACCGCCGCCAATCCCGCGTTTGCCCAGCAGGCCAATGAAGATTGGAAGACGATCGACGTGCTGACCGCCATGGTCGCCAGCGCGCTAGGCCGCACCGCGACCCCGGTTGACCGCCGCATCAAGCTGGCGCGCTGCCCCGAACAGGCGTCGGTGACCGCGATCGATGCCAATGCTCTGGCGGTACGCTGTGCCTCGCTCGGCTGGCGCCTGCGCGTGCCGATGTCGGGACCGGCGAACGTCGCGTACGCCGCTGCGGGCTTTACCCGGCCCGCGGCCAGTGCCCCGGTCATCCGCCGCGGCGACAATGTCCGCGTGACAATCGACACCGAAAGCTTCTCGGTCAGCTATGCCGCGGTCGCCGCCGAAGATGGCCGCGTCGGCGAAACAATCGCGCTGCGCGGCAACGACGCCAGATCTTCGCTGAGTGCCAAGGTGATCGGCCCCGGCCGCGCCCGCCTCGACGACTGATCCCCACCCTTTACCCCACCTTACCCTGCCCACTGGCCCGGTGACTGTCGGCTTTCCGACGTCACTGGGCTTTTCTTTTGTCTTTTTGCGGCAAGCTGACTTAATCGCCCCAATCCGCATCCGTTAAAGCCTTCGTGAACCGCGCCGTCACTTTTCTGACGGCATCGGATGGAGGCCTTTATGCCGGGTGACAGCAGCAAGATCGGACCCGTCGGCGGCATTGTCCGCACGACCCCGCTGCGCAGCGCCACCAGCGAAACCGCTGCGCGAGCGGCACACGCACCGACGCAGCTTGCCGCTGCGCCGGACAGCCTGCCCGCGGCGCGGCTGATCCGCCTCGCGGGCAGTCTCGCGACTCAGGCGCCGCCGGTCGATGTCGCGCGCGTCGCGTCGCTGCGCAATGCGATCGCGAACGGCAGCTATGGCGTCCATCCCGCGATCATCGCCAGCGCGATGATTGATTTTCACGCCGGCGGGGTCGAATGATGCTCGACGATGTGCAATCGCGGCTTGATACGCTGGTCGGCGCGCTCGACGGCCACGACGCTGGCGCAATCATCGCCGCCACCGAAGAGCTGGCGACCGCGGTGATCCTGTTTCGCGGCACGGGCATCCCCCGGGGCAGCGAACAGCGCGCCGAACTGCTGATCGGCAAAACGCTGCGCCAGCTCGAAGCCGCGGCAATCCGCGTCAATGTCCTGAAGGACTGGACGCGTCAGCGGATTGACAGGAACCACGAAATCCGTGGCACCCATCACCGCGGAGCGGCATTAAGCTACTGATTATTATATAGGTTTCTGCGGTTAGCCGCAAATGGCACGATGATTGCTTTTGGTTTGCTGAGACAGCCCTGCTGCATCAGCGGAACCAGATTATGAACGCAATCAACAATCCCCAAGCCGCGCGCCGCGTCGCCGCACCCGTGATGGATGCGATGCAGAACGCGTCGGTGCGAACGGGCGTCGATTTCGACTATCTGGTCGACGTCGCCCGCGTCGAAAGCGGCTATAATCCGACCGCCAAGGCATCGACCTCGTCGGCGCGCGGACTTTATCAGTTCACCAAACAAACGTGGCTCGCCACGCTCGACCGCCACGGCGCCAACCATGGGCTTGCCTGGGCCGCCGACGCGATCGGCCGCGATGCCTCTGGACGGCTGACCGTCACCGACCCGACGCTCCGCCAACAGATTTTCGATCTGCGCGACGATCCGACCGCTGCCTCGACGATGGCCGCAGCGCTGACCGGCGACAATCGCGATTATCTGGAAAGCCGGATCGGCCGCGGCGCCGAGCCCGTCGATCTCTATCTCGCGCATTTTCTGGGCAGCGGCGGCGCCGCCAAATTCCTGACCGCGCTGGGCGCCAATCCCGACCAGCCGGGCGCGCCAATGATGCCCGAAGCGGCTGCGGCCAACCGCTCGGTCTTTTACGCTCCCGACGGCAGCATGCGCAGCCTCGCCGAGATTCGCGACCGCTTTCGCGTCAAGCTCGAGAACGGCGGCAAGATCGAAAATATGAAACCCTTCGCCCCCGCTGACTGGCACGCTTCGGCGAGCAGCTCGAGCGGTCTGGCGGGCGGTGGGGGACGTCCCCCGCTGCAGATGATGGAAATCCAGCCGATGCCGCGCAAACTTTCGATGGGCTTTGCCGCCGATGCCTATCGGCGGCTCGCTTCGATGACGGGCGGCGCGGCATGACCGGCGGCCTGAACCTCGGTAATATCGGCCGGATGGCAGGCGCTTCGGCGCTGCCCGTCGGGATGCTGATCCTTGTCGGGCTGATGGTCATCCCGGTCACGCCGCTGATCCTCGACATCAGCTTTGTCGCTAACATCATGATCAGCCTTGCGATCCTGATGGTCGCGCTGTCAGCCGCAAAACCGCTCGACTTTTCGTCCTTCCCAACGGTGTTGCTGCTCGCCACGCTGTTCCGCCTTGCCCTCAACGTGGCCTCGACGCGCGTCGTGCTCGTCCACGGGCATGAGGGTACCGCCGCGGCGGGCCATGTCATCGAGGCTTTTGGCGAAGTGCTGATCGGCGGCGACTATGTCGTCGGCCTGTTCGTCTTTTTCGTCCTGATGATCATCAACATGGTCGTCATCACCAAGGGCGCCGGGCGCGTGTCCGAAGTGTCGGCGCGCTTCACCCTCGACGCCTTGCCCGGCAAGCAGATGGCGATCGACGCCGATCTCAACGCCGGACTGCTCACCCCCGAAGAGGCCAAGGCACGCCGCGTCGAAGTTGCGACCGAGGCCGATTTCTACGGCTCGATGGACGGTGCCTCGAAATTTGTGAAGGGCGACGCGATCGCGGGACTGCTGATCCTGTTCGTCAACATCGTTGGCGGTCTGATCCTCGGCATGTTCAGCCACGGTCTCAGCTTTTCCGAAGCCGGCAGCACTTATGTCACGCTCGCGATCGGCGACGCGCTGGTTGCACAGATCCCCGCGCTGCTGCTGTCGATCGCCGCGGCAGCGATCGTCACCCGCGTCGCGTCGCCGTTCAACCTTAGCGGTCAGATCAGCAGCCAGTTTGCCGCACCGTCGGTCTGGATGGCGGTCGGCGGCATTCTGTTCATCCTTGGCATGGTTCCGGCGATGCCGCAGCTGCTGGTCCTGCCCGCCGCCGCGCTGTCCTTTGCCGTCGGCTGGCAATTGCGCCGCAGCGCCGCTGCCATCGCCGACGCGCCGCCGCCGGTCGCCATCGCGCCCGACCCGTCGCTGATCGAGTGGGCCGACGTCAGTGACGCCAGCGCCTGCCAGCTCGAAATCGGCTATGCGCTGGTCAGCCTGGTCGACGACCGCAAGGGTGCCCCGCTGATGACCCGGATCACCGGCATCCGCCGCCAATTGTCGAAAGAACTCGGCTTCGTCGTCCCGCCGGTAAAAGTCAGCGACGATCTGTCGCTGCCCGGCAACGTCTATCGCATTTCGGTCGCCGGGGTGATCGTTGGCGAGGACGAGGTATTCCCCAACGAAATGCTCGCGCTCGATTCGGGCGACCTTGTTACCAAAGTGCTGGGGCGGCCGTGCAAGGATCCGACCTTCGGCCTCGACGCGCTGTGGATTCCGAAAGCGACGCAGAATGACGCGATCGCGGCGGGCTATACCGTCGTCGATCCGGCGACCGTCGTCGCCACTCACCTCAACAACAGCATCGTGGGCGCCGCCGCCGACCTGTTCGGGATCGACGATGCGCAGTCGCTGATCGACAACCTCAAGATCCATTATCCGCAGCTCGCCCAAAACCTCAGCCCGCAGGGCTATCCGCTGCCGCGCGTCGCCAGCCTGTGCAAGTCACTGCTGGTCGAGCGGGTGCCGCTGCGCGATTTCCGCAAGATTGCCGAGGCGATGGTCGCGACCGCGGCGCAGCAGCTGGGCGAAGTCGATCTGGTCGAAGCGGTACGTCAGCGCATCGGCGCGCTGATCGTCCAGACGATCGTGCCGAGCCGCATGCCGCTGCCCGTCGTCACCTTCAGTCCCGAGATCGAAGTGCTGCTCAACCAGTCGGTGCGCGCCAATCCGGGGGCCGAATGGCCGTTCGAACACGGCATGGCGATGAAGATAATCGAACAGGTCGGGCAGGCAGTCGAACCGCTGCTGCTCCAGACACGCAGCTTTGCGCTGGTCGCCTCGCCAATCTGTCGTTCGGCGCTGTCGCGGCTGATCCGCGCAACTTTTCCCGACGTCGCCGTGATCTCTTACCTCGAGATCCCGGCCAGCAAACAGACCGAAATCGTCGCGACGATCGGCGCCGACGTGCCGCGCCTTGCGACCGGGCCGGACGCCCATATGGAGGACCAAGTGCATGAGAATTGAGCCCGCCGAGCAATTCGCGGCGCCGATGGCCCGCGCCCCGCGCGTGCGCGGCTATGGCGAAAGCGTCGAGGCGCTGGTCGACGAATATGCGCCGCTGGTCCGCAAGATCGCCTGGCAGGTGTTTTCGCGCGTGTCGCGGACGAGCGAACTCGACGATTTGATCCAGACCGGACTGATCGCGCTGATCGAGGCGAGCCAGAATTATGAAGAGCGCGGCTTTGCCTTCGCCACTTATGCAACGACGCGCATCCGCGGCGCGATGATCGACCAGTTGCGCCGCGAGGCCGATGTCGGCCGCTCGGCAATGGTCGCAGCCAAGCGCATCCATGCGACGCGCGCGGCCCTGGAACAGCAATTGATGCGGGCGCGGGCCTCCCCCCC
>NZ_JAIBES010000062.1 GCF_019459305.1 Sphingopyxis sp.
CCTGCAGACTGGGTTTTCCCGGGCCGGCCACGGGTGGGGGAATCGATAAATTCTACCAGCAGCGGGGCGCCCCCGCCGCGACGATCCAGGCGTGCCTGACCAAGGTCGACAATGTGTCGGCGATCGAAAAGGGCACCAATGCGGGGGTCGAGAAATATCAGATCACCGGCACCCCGACGTTCGTGCTCAACGGCCAGGTCGTCGAAGGCATCAACACCTGGGGTCCGCTCCGCGACCGCCTGCGCACAATGGGCGCGCGCTGACGCAATCGAAATCCTCTCCGTCGCGAAGCGATGGGGAGGGGGACCGCTTGCGAAGCAAGTGGCGGAGGGGCGTTGCGACCCTGCGCCACAAGCCCCTCCGTCAGCGCTGCGCCTCCGGCGCAGTTTATCCTGCGCGCCGGCAAGGCAGCCGAAGGGCGCTGCCACCTCCCCATGCCTGCGGCACAGGGAGGAATATTGACCCCCTTGCGACTCCCCCGCCCGCGCGGCATGACGGCAGCTTGGGGGGATATGTGACAGCAGCGTTGCAACATCCGCGATTCGACAGACTGCACGGGGTACCCTCGTGCAGATAAAACGCCTGCGCCTCACCGGTTTCAAATCCTTCGTCGAACCCACCGAACTGCGCATCGAGCCCGGGCTGACCGGCGTCGTCGGGCCGAACGGCTGCGGCAAGTCGAACCTACTCGAAGCGATTCGCTGGGTGATGGGCGAATCCAGCCCCAAATCGATGCGCGGCGGCGGCATGGAAGACGTCATCTTCGCTGGCACCGCATCGCGACCGGCGCGCGATTTTGCCGAGGTCGCGCTCCATTGCGATACCGAAGGCGCACTCGTCGCGGGGCTCTCCGATGGCGGCGACGGCGACGATCTGGAGGTCATCCGCCGCATCGAACGGGGTACCGGATCAGCCTATCGCGCCAATGGCCGCGACGTGCGCGCCAAGGACGTCGCATTGATCTTTGCCGATGCCGCGACCGGCGCGCACAGCCCGGCACTGGTCAGCCAGGGCAAGATCGCCAACGTCATCGCCGCCAAGCCGACCGACCGCCGCGCGATGCTGGAGGAAGCCGCCGGGATCGCCGGACTGCATGTCCGCCGCAAGGACGCCGAACAGAAATTACGCGCGACCGAAACCAATCTGACGCGCTTGTCCGAAATCACCGCCGATATGGAAGTGCGTGCCAATGCGCTGCGGCGGCAGGCGCGCGCGGCGGAGAAATACAAGAAGCTGAGCGACGAGATCCGCATTGCCGAAGCGCGGCTGATCTATGCGCGCTGGCGCGACGCCGCCGCCGCCGCCGATCAGGCGCGTCGCGACAGTGATGCGGCCGAGGCGGCGGTCAAGACCGCTCAACACGAACTGGAAACCGTCTCCGCCGCGCAGACCGAGGTCGCGACCCGCGTCGCCGCTGCACGACATGACGCGCAGGCTCAGCGCGACGCGCTCGCCGCAGTGACCGCGACGCAGGTCCGGCTGCAGGGCGAGGAGCGCGCCGCGCACCAACGCCTCGACGATCTGGCGGCGCAGCAGACGCGCCTCGCCGATGACCGGGACCGCGAAGGCGAACTGGCCCGCGAAGCGCATGGCGCCCTGACCGCGCTCGATGCGGAGACCAAATCGCTGGCGCAGGCCATCGCCGCGCACAGCGGGGGCAAGGCGGCGCTCGCCGACGCCAACCTCGCCGCGCAGGCCCGGCT
The DNA here is from genome assembly GCF_019459305.1 of Sphingopyxis sp. GTDB lineage: Bacteria > Pseudomonadota > Alphaproteobacteria > Sphingomonadales > Sphingomonadaceae > Sphingopyxis. The sequence goes on from NZ_JAIBES010000062.1 coordinate 1,704, forward strand.
CCGTGATGCCGAGGTCGCGCTGGCGCAGGCGCGCGCACAAGCGGCGAGCGAGGCCGCCGATCGCCGCATCGCGGCATCGGCCCGCGACAGCGCCGACGCCGCGGTCCGCCGGATTGCTGCCGACAAGGCGCGCATTGACGCCGAAATTGCCGCGCTGGGCGACGGCATCACGCTAGCGGCGGCCCATGCTGACAGCCTGAACGCCGCCGAAGCCGCCGAAACCGCGATCGCCGCCGCCGAAACCACGCTGCAAAATGCCGAAGCCAACCGCGAAGCGACCGCCGCCGATCTCGCCGGGGTCGAAGCGGGACTGGCAGAAGCGCGCACGGCGCTGGCCGCGCTCGACGGCGAGGCCGCGACGCTCGAACGCGCGCTGGCCGCCGGACGCCGCGACGAAGACCGCATCCTTGACCAGCTGCGCGTCGCGCCGGGCTATGAGGCCGCGCTCGCCGCCGCCTTGGGCGACGATCTCGATGCCGGGACCGACGGAGGCGCAGCGCGCAGTTGGGGCGGCGCCGAGACGCGAACCGATGACCCCGCGCTGCCGACCGACACCCAGCCGCTCGCCGGTTTCGTGACAGCGCCTGCCGCACTCGCTCGCCGTCTCGCGCAAGTCGCGGTCGCCGACACCGACGGCGGCCAGCCGCTTGCAGTCGGCCAACGGCTCGTCACGATGGGCGGCGTGATGCGCCGCTGGGACGGTTTTGTCGCGCGCGGTGACGGCGCCACCGCAACCGAAAGGCTGCAACGCCAGAACCGCCTCGACGCGCTGGCGGCGCAGCGCCCGCAGGTGGAGCTGGGCGTGCAGGAACTGCGCGACCGCCGCATTGCCGCCGCTGCTAAAGCCGCCGAACTGACCGAAGCCGCCGCCGCTGCGCGGAAAGCACTGGCGCAGGCCGACGAAACGCGTCGCACCGCGCTGCGCGCCGCCGACCAGGCGCAGGCGGCGTTGGACCGGCATCGCGACGCCGCAGCGCTGTACGACCGGCGGCTCGGCGAGATCGCTGCCGCGGCGAAGGAAGCCGCCGATGCGCTGGCAGCGCAGGAAGCGGCGCTCGCGGCGCTGCCCGACGACAGCATCGCGCGCGCCGCGCTCGATGCTGAGGAGCAGGCCGCCGAACGCGCGCGAGGCGACGCCAACAGCGCCCGCGAAGCGCTGACCGCGCACGAACGTAGCCTCGCGAGCCTGAGCGAACGGCAGGCGGTCGTCACCGCCGAAATCAAGAGCTGGAAGGCGCGCGCGGGCGAAGCCGCGCGTCGCGTCACCGAGATGGACAAGCGCGCCGACGCGCTGGCCGCCGAAGCCGCGAAACTCGCCGACGTCCCGGCTAAGCTCGCCGAACAGCGCGCCGCCGCCGAAGCGCAGCAGGCGGCGCTATGCGACAAGGTCGCCGCTGCCGAAGCACAGGAGCGCGCCGCCGAAGCCGCGCTGCGCGAAGCCGAAACCGCACTCAGCGCGATCCGCGAACGCGTCGCCGCGGCGCGCGAAACCCGCGCCGGGGCGATCGCGCGGTCCGAAAATGCCGAGCTGCGCCGGATCGAGATGGGCCGCCTGTCGGGCGAACGCTTCGAATGCCCGCCGCCATTGCTGCCGCAAAAGGCCGGGTTTGACGGCGAGAGCGTGTCCGATGCGGGACAGGAATCAGCGCAGCACGATCGGCTGATCGCCGACCGCGAGCGGCTCGGTCCGGTCAACCTGGTCGCCGCCGACGAGCTGATCGAGCTCGACACAGAGCGCGAAAAAAGCGCCGCCGAGATCGAGGAATTGACCCAGGCCGTCCACCGGCTGCGCGGGTCGATCGGCAATCTGAACCGCGAAGGCCGCGTCCGCCTGCTCGCCGCGTTCGAGACCGTTAACGGCCATTTCCAGCGGCTGTTCACGACGCTGTTCGACGGTGGACAGGCGCATCTCGAACTCGTCGATTCGGACGACCCGCTCGAGGCTGGACTCGAAATCATGGCGCAGCCGCCGGGCAAACGCCTCGGCACGCTCACCCTTTTATCGGGGGGCGAGCAGGCGCTGACCGCGGTCGCGCTGATCTTCGGCCTGTTCCTGACCAACCCAGCGCCGATCTGCGTCCTCGACGAAGTCGACGCACCGCTCGACGACGCCAATATCGAGCGCTTCTGCGACCTGCTTGACCGCATGACGCGCGAAACCAACACCCGCTATCTGATCGTCACCCACAATGCGGTGACGATGGCGCGCATGCACCGGCTGTTCGGGGTGACGATGATCGAAAAGGGCGTCAGCCGCCTGGTGTCGGTCGACCTGGGCGCGGCCGAGGAATTGCTCGCGGCGGAATGAGCTAGGGCGCCATCCCCACGACCAGCATCGCGGCAAAAGTCAGCAGCCCTGCAAATCGATTACTGCGGAATTTCGACAGCGCATCCTCGCCGTTGGCGGGATCGAGTGTCACCACCTGACCCGTGAAATGTACTGCCGCAGGGAGCAGCGCAATCAGCACCAGCGGGTCGGGTCGCACCGCCCACAATGCGCCGCCCCAGCAGGCGAGCGCAAAACTGTAACAAAGCGCAACGCCGCCCTTCACATGGCGGCCCATTGCACGGGCGCTCGACTTGACCCCGATCAGCATATCGTCCTCGATATCCTGTAGCGCATAAATGGTGTCATAGCCGATCACCCACGCGATGCAGCCGGCATAGAGCAACGGCAGCGCCATCCCCTCGCCGCCGCCGACCGCAACCCAGGCGACGAGCGCGCCCCAGCTGAACACCAGCCCCAGCCACGCCTGCGGCCACCAGGTGATGCGCTTCATGAAGGGATAGCCTGCGACGAGGATCAGGCTGGCGAGCGCAACGATCTGCGCGGACCATGGCAGCTGGAGCAGCACGAGCAGGCCGACGAACGACAACAGCACCGCCCACAGCGCGGCATTGCGCACCGACACCACCCCGCTCGCCACCGGTCGCGACGCCGTGCGTGCGACCTGCGCGTCAAGGCCGCGGTCGACGATATCATTATAGACACAGCCCGCACCGCGCATCGCAATTGCGCCGACCAGCAGCCACAGAAACAACGGCCAGTGGCTGATCGCGCCGCCGCCGAGCGCCAAGCCGAAAGCGCAGGGCCAGTAAAGCAGCCACCAGCCGATCGGGCGATCGAACCGGGCGAGCAGCGCATACGGCCGCGCCGCGGCGGGCAGGAGCGCCACAAAGCCACGCAGCTGGCTGTCGGGAGGGTGGGTGGCGGTCATCGGCAGCGGCGCGTGTAGCAGCCGCCGCGCCACCAATAAATGCTTATCGGTTGTTTGACCGGGCGATTAGTCGCAGCTGGAAACCGCCGCTGCGGGAGCCGGGTTATAAATTTGCGACAGGTCGCGTCCCTCGCGGATATTAAATGCCGCCGTCGACCTGATCCGCGGTGTACCGAACCATTCGGCGCCGACCATCGGCTGATAGTCGTAGAAGATTTCGACAAACATCACCGCCGTACCAGCAGCAGCTGTCACTTCGCGCCCCGCGTCACCCATGCCGGGAAAACCGGTTCCGGTCGCGCCTGTGCCTTGCGGACCATAAGCCGAATCGATGTCGAGATCGCCGTAGCAACGCTGCCAATGAATCCACTGGCCGCCATCGGCATTGCGCTCAAGGCTCGACAGAATCACACGCCCGTTGGTGCGAAAATTCATCCCGCGCGCCTGTTCTTCGACCCCAGTAAAAACCTCGTTGATATCGATCTCGCGCACGCGCGGCAGCGACAAATTGCTGCCAAAGGCAATGCGCGACGCGTTGTCGGCCGCACTCAGCCCGATCTGGCTGACGCGCGTATGCGACATCGTCAGATTGGCAAGCTCAATGCCGGCAAAACCGACGATGACAAGAAGCGGAATGCAGAAGGCCATTTCGATCATGACCACAGCGCCGCTGTCGTGTGCCAGGCGAAGGAATTCAGCGCGCATCCGTCGGCGGGCTCGTTGCAGAAGAGCGATCATGAGCAAATCACCTGCTTGGTCGATGTCGCAGCATTATAAGGCTGGTTGCGCAGCACAGTGGTCGCCGTCATCGAACTCTGCTGCGACTGGCCCAGCATTCTCCATACCGGCAGGACGCGGTCGATTTCGAGCGTCGCCGTGTACAAGACGACATCTTCGGCGCCGCCATTGCCAGTCTGGCCGCGGTCGGCGTCCCAGCTGGCATTGCCATTGACGTCCTCGAAACATTCGCCGCTGTCATACTGACTGTTGCCGTTCGAATCGGTAAAGGCTTCTGGCTGCCCCACTTCGCTATAGCTGTCATACGCCTTGCGGACGAAGGTAACTTCGCCGTTCTTGAACACGTTGAGCACCTTTTGGCGGACCTTTTCGTCAAGCGCAGCCTGGTTGAGCGCATTGCCCTCCAACGTCGCATCTCGCGCCGCCTTGCTCACCGCCCCCTGCAACACTTGCTTGCCGTAAATCTGCCACGAAAAGTCAAAGATCCCCATCAGGATGAGCAGAAACAGCGGCGCGGTCAGCGCAAACTCGACGATTGCATTGCCGCTTTCGTTGCGGCGCAGGCAATGGAGGAACGACCGGCGCGTCATTGCGACAACCGCAGTTTCGAGATTTGCCGGGCGATCGCCTGAAAATTCTCGTTGAGCTGCGCCGCATTATTCGCCTGATAGGCCTTGCCCGGCGTCGCACAATTGGTGAGCGAACTATTCAGGGACACGCCAAAGCTAACCACCCAGACGGTGATATTCTTTGCCTTCGCCCTTTCGCACAATTGCGCGAAGCGGTTGTTGTGGCGGGTGGTCAAATTGCTGTCGCTTGTCCCGCCAACACGCTTCATCAACCACTCATATCCCTGAAACGACAGATTGCCCATGTTTGGCGCCATTTCGCCGTCGGTCATGAAAACGATGTGGCGGCTTATCGGCCGGTTGTTCGGCGCGGTCGAATTTTCGTCGGCGAACATGCCATCGGGCGACAACAGCCGGACACCCCATACCATCCCCGCGTCATGGTAGGTACCGCCCAGCGGTTGCAGCGACTGGATATATGTGTTGAACGACGACCGATCGCTGGCGGTTTGCGTCGTCAGCTTCATCGCTGCCACCGGGCACACGCCCCAGCCGTTCGTCCAGTAACGCGAATAATTCTGCCAGCTCCCGTTGGTGCTGGTGCTACTCGAAACGCTGCTGCTGTTGACAGTGATCGATCCCGTTGTCGACGGCGTCGAGCCAGGGCTGCTTGCACGCGGGAAAGCGATCTGCGGGATCAGCACTTTCCATTTGGTATCATCGTCGCTTGTCGGCGCGGTATCGACATCCATGTCATGAGCGTCGGCCGGCGCCGCATCGGTCGGACCGAAATCTTCGGTACCGCGTTCCATGACGCAGCCGCCCCAGGTGTTCGATACAGTCGCGCCCGAATCGCCCGTGTCGGTCTCGATCGCCGATCCCGCTTTGGCCTGGCTGACGTCGAACACGCGATCCTGGTACGTATATTTATTGTCGAACGACTGCGTCGGTGTTTCGGTCACCGTGGTCGTATAGGTACGCGTAAAGGTCGCGACGCGGCGCTGCAGACGACACCGGCTGTTTGCCCAGCGGTAGCGGTAGTTATAATAGGTATAGGTCTGGTTGGTGTCGTAGGTCGTGATACGATTGCCATTGCCATCGACATATTGCGCTGTCTGGTTCGAATTGGGCGAACCGCTGGGCGTCGGCGTCGTGTCGGAAGGCGGCTCAAGATCGCCGCACGTTGAGCTGTTTTGGCCATTGACCGTACTGACGTTCGAAAAATTGCCATGGGTCGTGTTGCCGTCGGTATATTCCTCGGACTGTTCGGTGGTTGCATTGCCCCAAACCACCTTGAACACCGGCGTGCGTGACGGCAGCAGCACATTGTCCGACAGCCAGGACGGGTTTTTGGCGTACAATATGCTCCCGACATTCGCCGACGAGCTGTACGGCACCACGCCAAAGCGCAGCCGCCCATCGCCCATTTCGGCGCCCGTCAGCGTATCGAAAAAGTCCATCGTCGCGTCTTTGAGCGCGGTGATGCGGTTGATTGTGTCGCCCACATTGGTCTGCGCCATCGACCCGGTGACATCGAGCACCATCATCACGTCGGCGTTCGAAATCTCGAGTTTCGCAGCGCAGCTGACCGCCAGATCGAACTCATCGAAGTCGAAAATCTGCATCAAGGCCGTCGGCAGGGTCGCGGTTGCGGTACCCGAAACGCTCGACGCGCCTTGCGCCACCGACGTGAAGGTCACGTCGGAGCTGCCATAGGCTCCGTCAGCATAATTATAGTCGAACATCTTGTCGGCTTCGGCCTGCGCCGCGGTCGAGTAAGTGCTGCCCGCCATCGCGCGGCGTCCGGCCAGAACCCCGGCATCGCACGCCTGTTGCAAGCGCAGCTGCGCCATATAGGCGCGCCCGATATCGACGCCCGATCCGACAAGCCCGATCACCGGCAGTGCGGCGGCCGCGGTCAGGAACATTGCGTTGCCGCGTTTGTCGCGCAACAGCCTGTTGGTGCCCCGCCGCAGCCGGCTGAAAATGGTCCCGCGCATGGTCTAACCCCTCATGGTCCAGACACGCGGCCCACTACAGATGCGTGGCTGGTACTTCGCACTAGGGCGGAACTGCTTACCAAACTGCTAATCGCCGGATATGCGATATTCGCTCAAAACGGCCAGTTTGACCCGGATCGGGACAATATGGCCTTTGGCACGCGGCGGGTGCGAAAATTATCGGCGTCTGCTATCGCGCGTCCTATGCCTGCAACGCCCGCCTGGCCGCCTGCCAGCACCCCCCGCCTGTTTGTCGATCTGCCGTTGTCAATCGACGCCTCGCAAGTGATCGACGGCCCTGCCGCCCATTATCTGCTCAAAGTCATGCGGCTGAAGACCGGGGCGCCCATCCTGTTGTTCGACAACCGCAGCGGCGAATGGCTGGCCAGCGTCGCCGACGTTGGCAAACGGTCGCTGACCGTCCTTGTCGAACGCCAGACGCGGGCGATCGAGCAGGTTCCCGATCTGTGGCTGTGTTTTGCCCCGGTCAAAAAGGCGCGGCTTGACTGGATCATCGAAAAGGCGACCGAGCTTGGGGTCGCGCGGTTGCAACCCGTCATTACCGAACGCACGATTGTCGAACGCGTCAGGCGCGAGCGGCTGGAGGCCCAGGTTATCGAGGCGTGCGAGCAGTGCGGGCGCACCGCGCTGCCGGTGCTCGGCGAACCCGTCAAGCTGGCGCAACTGCTGGCCGACTGGCCCACCGATCGCGCCTTGCTGTTCGCCGACGAAGCCGGGGGCGTGCCGCTCTCCTGTGTGGCCGCCCCAGCCCCCGCCGCGATCCTGATCGGCCCCGAAGGCGGCTTCACGACGCGCGAGCGCGACCTGTTGCTCGCCAACGCAATGGTGCGGCGCATCGCGCTTGGCTCACGCATCCTGCGCGCCGAGACCGCGGCGATCGCCGCAATCAGCCTGTGGATGGCGCGGCATGGCGACTGGACCGACGGCGCCTGAAGGCGCGAAGCTGTTTCGTTCCCGGACACAATTTGCACCTAGCACCGGGTTTTAACCGCATATTAGCTATGCACGGGCATAGCGGCCCGATGCAACGGCAGGACCAGAGCCGATATTGCTGGCGTGGGGGCCAGCACGCACAGTTTGTCCGAGCCCTTCTGGCGCTCGTCTGGCTGGCGTTGACGCTTGCCGCCAATCCGGCGGCGGCGCAGACGACCACCACCTACAGCAATACGACCACCGGCACGATCAGCGAAACCGCGACCACCTGTACCAGCCCGATGGTGCGCAATTTCACCGTCGCTGCCAACGCGCAGATCTCCGATGTCAATATCGGCGTCCAGTTTTCACATACGTATCGCGGCGACATTCGCGCGACCCTGGTGTCGCCAACCGGCACGGTGGTCAATCTGATCTCCAATGTCGGCACCTCGGCCGACAATTTGAACGTCCTGTTCGACGACAGCGCCGCGACCAGCATCACGGCCCATATGTCAAATGACAACACCAGCGCCGCGCCGCCCTATCAACGCACCTTCAGCCCCGCGGGCTCGCTCGCGAGCTTCAACGGCCAAGGGTCGGTCGGAACGTGGCAGCTCACCATCTGCGATTCGCTGAACGGCGACAGCGGTACTTTCACGCGCAGCGACCTGACGCTGACGACGGTGCCGATCGCACCGTCGGCGGACCTGTCCCTGACAAAATCGGTGAGCAACGCCGCGCCAGCGTTCGGCACCAGCATCAACTATGTCCTGAGCGTCAACAACGCGAGCGGATCGGCGCTGACTGCCACCGGGGTGACGGTGCAGGACATGCTACCCGCAGGCTTCGCCTTTACCGGCGCCGCGGGTTTCGGCAGTTACAACAGCAGCACCGGCGTCTGGACGGTCGGCAGTATCCCGCCCGGCACCACCCGCACCCTAACGATCAGCGGGACCGTTACCGCGACCGCGGGCGCGACGGTGACCAATATCGCCGAAGTCAGCGCCTCGTCGGCGTTCGACTTTGACTCGACCCCCGGCAACGGCGCCGCGGGCGAGGATGATTATGACACCGCCAGCTTCATCGTATCGGGAACGCGCGTCGCGGGCACCCCGCCGACGCTCGTCTGCCCGGTCGGCAGCACGGTCCACGACTGGGGCAGCGTTAGCTGGGGTGCGGGATCGACCAGCGGCAGCTACGCGCTGACTGCGATCGGCACGATGAATTTCAATATCGGGATAAGCGGCGGCGCCTTCCTCAACAACGCCACCTATGGCGGCCAGTCGCCGACGCGGCAGAATGTCGTCACCGGCGGCTTTTCTCCGGCACAATTTTCAATCTTCCAGATTGCCGATTTCACCAGCCAGTCCGGCGCGATCACGACGACGATGGCATTGCCGACGGCGGTACCGGGAGCGCAGTTCCGCGTCTTCGACATCGACTATGCCGCGGGCCAGTTTGCCGATCGGTTGACCGTGACCGGCAGCTTCAACGGCGCACCCGTCATCCCGACGCTGACCAACGGGATCAGCAATTATGTCATCGGCAACAGCGCTTATGGCGACGTGACGTCGGCTGACGGCAGCGCCAATGGGAATGTTGTCGTTACCTTTTCGGCGCCGGTCGATACAATCAGCATCACCTATGGCAGCCACGGCCTGGCCCCCGCCGATCCTGGGCAGCAGGGCGCCGCGATCCACGATATCACCTTCTGCCGCCCGACCGCCAATCTAATGATCTCCAAAACGAGCAGCGTCGTCAGTGACCCGACCAACGGCACCACTGACCCCAAGGCGATCCCCGGCGCAACGATGCGCTACTGTCTGCTTGTCACCAACAATGGCAGCGGTACCGCCACCGCAGTGAACGTCGCCGATGCGCTGCCCGCGACGACAACCTTTGTCCCCGGTTCGTTGCGCAGCGGCGCGACCTGTGCCGGTGCGGCAACAGTCGAAGACGACAATGCCAGCGGCGCCGACGAAAACGATCCGGTCGGTGCGTCGATCACCGGCACGACGGTGGCTGCCACCGCTCCGACGCTAGCGCCCGGCACCGCGCTCGCGATCACCTTCAACGTGACGATCAATTGATGCTGCCCAATCGCCCCTACTGGCGCAGGTCGCGGCGCTGTCGATCGCCAAGACCTCACTCGCCTACCGCGACCCCGTGAACGGCCTGATCAACCCCAAGCTGATCCCCGGCGCCTTCGCCAATTAGAGCCTGACCATCACCGCGCCCGCCAGCACCGCCCGGCGAACAACAGCGACATCGTCACCGACGCAATCCCGTCAGACCTCAGCCCGTTCGTCGCCTCCTATGCCCCCGGCCCCGGCCCGGTACGCTTTACGGCGGACAGCAGCGGACTGACCTACAGCTCACCAGCCTGGCGAACGCGGCCGACGATCTCGAATTTTCGAATGATGGCGGCGCCAGCTGGCCTTAGGTGCCGACGATCGATGCCGATGGTGTCGATGCCAATGCCACCCTCCTTCGCATTCGCGCCAAGGGATCGATGGTTCCGGGGCCGAGCGTTACGATCAACCGGCGCGGGCTGGTCAAACCGGGCGCCTTCAACAGTCGATTGCATTCTGTACTGAACAGTCTAAATGCGCGATATGAGCACGCGCACCGCTTCGGACAGCAACGATCCCATCGTCGAACATCGCGACGAACTGGCCACCCCGATGATCCAGGGCGAGAAGCCCAAGGACCGCTGGCGGATCGGCACCGAGCATGAGAAATTTGTCTATCGCACCGCCGATTATCGCGCGCCCAGCTATGACGAGCCCGGCGGCATCCACGACCTGCTGATGGCGCTCACCCGCTTCGGCTGGGAACCGGTGATCGAGGGCGGCAAGGTGATCGCGCTCGCGGGCAGCGACGGAACGGTCAGTCTCGAACCCGCAGGGCAACTCGAGCTGTCGGGCGCCCCGCTCGAAAATCTTCACCAGACCTGCGCTGAAACCGGCCGCCACCTGAAACAGGTGAAAGAGGTTGGCGCCGAACTCGGGCTCGGTTTCCTCGGGCTCGGCATGTGGCCCGACAAGACCCGCGCCGAATTGCCGATCATGCCCAAGGGCCGTTACAAGATCATGCTCGACCATATGCCGCGCGTCGGCAGCATGGGGCTCGACATGATGCTGCGCACCTGCACGATCCAGACCAACCTCGATTATTCATCCGAAGCCGACATGGTGCAGAAATTCCGCGTGTCGCTGGCGCTGCAACCGCTCGCCACCGCGCTCTTCGCCAGCTCGCCCTTCACCGAGGGCAAGCCCAACGGCTTCATGTCGTACCGCAGCCACATCTGGACCGACACCGACCCGGCGCGCACCGGCATGCTGCCCTTCGTGTTCGAGGACGGCTTCGGTTATGAACGCTATGTCGATTATATGCTCGACGTGCCGATGTATTTCGTCTTCCGCGACGGCAAATATATCGACGCCGCGGGCCAGAGCTTCCGCGATTTCCTGAAGGGCGAGCTGCCCGCGCTCCCGGGCGAAAAACCGCACATCTCCGACTGGAACGATCATCTGTCGACCGCCTTCCCCGAAGTGCGCTTGAAGAGCTTCCTCGAAATGCGCGGCGCCGACGGCGGCCCGTGGAACCGCATCTGCGCGCTCCCGGCGCTGTGGGTCGGCCTGCTCTACGACCAGGGCGCGCTCGACGCGGCGTGGGATCTCGTCAAAAACTGGAGCATTGAGGAGCAGCAGGCGCTGCGCGACGCGGTCCCCAGCGAAGGCCTCGACGCCCCGGCTCCCGGCGGCGGCACGGTGGGCGAGCTTGCACACCGCGTGCTCGACATTGCCGCAGCCGGCCTGGCAGCACGCGGCGAGGTCAATTCGATGGGCGACAATGAAGTCGGCTTCCTCGAACCGCTCCGCCGCATCGCCAAAAGCGGCAAGTCTCCCGCGCACGACTTGCTCGACCGCTACGAAGGACCATGGGGCGGCGATCTGTCGAAAATCTACGACGAGCTCAGCTTCTAGGGGTATTTTCGCCCCAAAAGTGCAGCAATCGCGCAACACTGCTGACACGAAAGTCAGTAGCGCCCGCTTCCGCGATTGATCGCGCGCGCGCCGGAAGCCAAAGAGAAGTTGGTTTTTCGCATCTCCCATCGTCACTCTGTTTCAGGAAGCTTGCCCGTGCGCTACTTTCCTCCCGCTACCGCTATAGCCCCCGTTCTCGCGATCCTCGCCGCGGGCAGCTGGGCCGCTCCCGCCGCCGCGCAGGATACGCCCGCCGCCGAAAGCGACAGTGGCCTTGGCGATATCATCGTCACCGCGCAGCGCCGCGAAGAAAGCTTGCAGGACGTACCGGTTGCGGTCAGCGTTTTGTCGGGCAACACGTTGGATGCAATTACTTCGTCGGGGTCCGACGTGCGCGTGCTCGCGGGGCGAGTCCCCAGCCTTAATATCGAAAGTTCGTTCGGCCGCACCTTCCCGCGCTTCTACATCCGCGGCCTCGGCAACACCGATTTCGATCTCAACGCCTCGCAGCCGGTCAGCCTCGTCTATGATGACGTTGTACTCGAAAACCCGATCCTCAAAGGTTTCCCGATCTTCGACCTCGATCGCGTCGAAGTGCTGCGCGGGCCGCAGGGTACGTTGTTCGGCCGCAACACGCCGGCGGGCATCGTCAAATTCGACACCGTCAAGCCCGGCAAGACCGGCGGCTATGCCCGCGCCAGCTATGGCCGCTATGGCACTACCCAGGTCGAGGTCGCGGCGGGCGCCGCCGATGACAATGGCTTCTCGGTTCGCCTGTCGACCCTATTCCAGCATCGCGACAATTGGGTCGATAATATTGCGACGACGAAAGCCAAGGATCTGGGCGGCTATGACGACATCGCCGCGCGCCTGCAGCTGCAGTATGAAAACGGTTCCTTTACCGGCCGCGTGACCGGTCAGGTCCGCATCTACGACGGTTCGGCGATCATCTTCCGCGCCAACACGCAGGTACCGGGCAGCAACAAGCTCGTTGGCCTCGGCGGCGCGGGCACCGAATTCGAGCGCGACAAGGTTTATCAGGACGGCCTGAACTTCCAGAAGCTTAACACCTATAACGCAGGACTGAATCTCGAATATGATTTTGGGCCGGTGACCGCCTATTCGATCACCTCCTATTGGAATGGCAATTTCCGCAGCCGCGGCGACATCGACGGCGGCTTCGGCGCGGTCTTCCTGCCCGTATCGGGTCCGGGGCTCATCCCGTTCCAGGCGCAAAGCCAGGACAATGTTCCCAGCCTCGACCAGTTCACGCAGGAGATCCGTATCGCGTCGAACAACAGCGGCGGGCTCGGCTACCAGTTCGGCGCATTCTACTTCGACGAGAAGCTCGATATTTCGAGCTTCGAGTTCGGTGGCCCGACCGACGCAACCCCGTCGGCGATCGCCGTGCAGCGCCAGGACAGCGAGGCCTATGGCATCTTCGGTTCGGTCAACTATGCGTTCGACAACGGCTTCAAGCTGCAGGCCGGCGCGCGTTACAATCACGACACGCGCGATTTTGTCGCATCGCGTCCGGTCGAAACGCGCCCGCCCTTCGTGGTCAGCCCGAACACACCGGTTCCGCCGCAGGCTGCCACGGTCAAGGGCAAGCTGCTGACGTGGGACGCCAGCGCAACCTATGAGGCGTCGGACGCCCTCACCTTCTACGCCCGTGTCGCACGCGGCTACCGTGCGCCGTCGGTGCAGGGCCGCCTGACCTTTTCGCGGACGATCTCGACCGCCGATCAGGAAGAGACGATGTCCTATGAAGCGGGGATCAAGACCGCGTTCTTCGATGACCGCGTCCGCTTCAACCTCACCGGCTATTATTTCGACACCAAGGATTTGCAGCTCACCGCGGTCGGCGGCACGTCGAACGTGGCGAGCCTGCTCAACGTCGACGCAAAAGGCCATGGCATAGAGGCTGAATTGCAGGCGGCACCCGCCAAAGGCCTCACCTTCTCGATCGGCGGCGCGTGGAATGTCGCGGAGATCGACGACGCCAACGCCTTCGTCGCGGGCTGCGGTTCGGCGACGCCGTGCACCGTGCTCGATCCGGCGCGTCCGGGTAGCCCAGGCATCTTCTCGATCGACGGTAACCAGCTGCCGCAGTCGCCGAAGTGGACGCTGAACGGGACCGCGGGTTATGAATTCCCCGTCGGTAACGGCGCGATTTACGCCTTCACAGACTGGTATTACCGCTCGAAGATCCAGTTCTTCCTCTATCAGGCGGTCGAGTTCTCGGACGACAAGATGATCGAGGGTGGTCTGCGCGTCGGATATCGCACCGACCGCTTCGATGTCGCGGGGTTCGTCCGCAACATCACCAACGACGAATCGCCGACCGGCGGCATCGATTTCAACAACATCACCAGCTACGTCAACGAACCCCGAATCTATGGGGTCGAAGCCAGCGTGAAGTTCTGAGCCCGCTCCATCCTCCCTGTGGCGAAACCATGGGGAGGATAAGATTTCAGGCGACCGGTCCGACGCGCTCGTCGGGTTCGAGCCGGATGAGCGGGCGTTGGCGCCCGGTCAGCCGCGCGCACAGGCGGGGGACAAAGGCGTTGGCCTGCGCCCAGTTCCAGTAAGCGACATAGGCGGGATCGGCGAGGAGGTGTTTTTCCTCGGTCTTGGCGCGCCAGTAATAAACCCCGCTGACCATCGCGAGCAGCACGACGTTCCGCGCGCCCTCGACCCAGCCGCCCGCAGTGACGAGGAAGGGCATCGCGGCGACCCACCAGCTCAGATTCTTCGACACATAGGCGGGGTGGCGGGTGAAGCGGTACGGGCCATGGGTGATGATGCCGCGGTGCGTCAGGTTCGAAAAGCGGATGCCGAACGCCATCGTCGCCCAGCTGTAGATCGCAGTGAGCAGTGATAACATGACCGCCCAGACGATCAGCAACATCTCCTGTCCCGCCAGCCAATGCCCCCAGTCGGCGCCGTTCACCTGATAATCGAGCGGGCCGCCGCTCATCAGGATGAAGGGCGGATAACAGACCAGCGCCGCGACCCACGCCATGCCATAGGGGTTCGCGGTGCGGATATGCGCATCGAGCGGTTTCAGGGTGAGGATATAACCGACCGTCGCGATATGGACGTCGATCAGATAGAGGAAATTCAGCGTCCAGATCCCCGTCATATAGGGATTGGCGAGCACGTCGCGCATCGGCACGGTGACCAGCGCCGAAAAATTGCCCGGCACGATCGACAGCATGAAGGCGGTGAAAAACCCCTTCACCGCCCAGGCGCGCAGATGATGGCCGATTGCACGCGCGTCGACCGGCTGTCGCCCACCCTTCTTTGGGCTTGCGATCAGCCAGCGACCGAATTGATAGCAGCCGTCGCGCGGCTCGATCATGCGGCGGTCGAGCCACAGCATGTACGGCACCGACACCAACAGCAGCCACGGCGCCACCCGTTCGAGCAGGCCCATCGAAAAGGCGTAATTGCCCGTCCAATAATAGCGCATGGTCGCATAGATCAGCGCGATCAGCCCCCAGGTTGCCCACAGTCCGGCGAGCTTGGTCAGGCTGATGTCAACCGTCTCGCGCCACGGACGGCGCTGCGTCCAGTCGATCCCGGTCGACGGATTGCGATGCACCTTGTCGACGAACACCGACCACAGCACCATCGGGATGCCGCACGCCAGCACGCTGGCGATCGCCGAATTGGGACCGCTCATCGGACCGCGCGCTCCCCAGTCGATGCCAACGTAAGCGGCGATGTCAGGCGCGTAGCGCGCCAGCAGCAGGTAGCCGAGCAAACCTCCGAGGCCGACAAAGCCCACCCCAGCGCTGACCGCCGAATGCGGGCGCACCGTGCTGACGGTCTGCGACGCAGACGGGTCGAAAGTGCCGGACGGATCAGTTTTGACCATGGGATTCATCGACTTGGCCCTAGCAAAAATTGGTAAGCAACCCGTCAATGTTATTTGGCGATTCGCAGCGGATTTCTCGCCAAAAAGGCAGCGTTCTCGCCGTTTGACACCGTTCACCGCAGGTTGAGTTCGACTCGGCGCGAGTCGGTCTGCAAAGATTCGCCGTGCCGCAATTGGCCTGTTAAGGCGCCCATCAATCGGGGCGGAGGGCTCCTTAAAACAACAAGATGGGGTCGCCACTTGTCATCTAAATCCACGGGCCTGCGCCATTGGCGCCAGCGCTTTAGCGCGCTGTTTCAGGACCATGAAATCTTCATTCGCACGCATGGTCATGTTCGATTCCTGCGTATCAGCGCCGTGTGGCAAAAGCGCGTTGCGCTGATTGCCGGGGTCGTGCTGCTCGCTTGGGCCGGCGCGACGCTCGCCGTGCTGATCAACCAGTTACTGACCGCCGACGAACGCGCCGCCGTCGCGCAGCAACAGGCCGCCGCCGCGGCGTCCGAAAAGCGTATCGCGCAATATCGCGACCGCGTCGCCGAAACCGCCGCCGACCTAGAAGAACGCCAGGCGCTGCTCGAAGGCGTCGCAGAAACGCATTTCGGGATCGATGCCGAGGCGATGGCCGCGCAGCCTGCCGCCGCAGCCGCCGCCGCGAAAGCCGAACCGCTGCAGACCAGCGCCATCGATCCGAATCTGCCCCCCGAAGCTCAGGCGCTCGCGCGGCTCGAAGCGCGGCAGGAACGCTTTGCCAGCCGCCTGCTTGCCGCAGTCAATATCCGCGCTGCCAATGCCGAGGATGCGGTCGCCCAGCTCGGGCTCAACCCCGCCGCGATCGTCCGTAGCGCAGCAGCCGGCCGCGGTGGTCCGCTCGTCCCGTACAAGGGTCGCATGGGCAAAGCAAAGGCACTCGGCGCGTCGTTCGCCGCGCTCGAAGGCGCCTTGTTCCGCATGGAAGTACTCGAACGCACCCTCGTCGCCGTCCCGTCGGGTAACCCCGCCGACGTGCTGATGATGTCGTCGGGCTTCGGTTATCGCAGCGATCCCTTCACCGGCGGCGCCGCGATGCATTCGGGGCTCGATTTCCGCGGTCCGATCGGCACCCCGATCCTTGCCGCCGCCCCCGGCCGCGTCAGCTTTGTCGGCGCCAAATCGGGCTATGGTAATGTCGTCGAGGTCGATCATGGTCAGGGCATCATGACCCGCTATGCTCACTTGTCGGGCTTTACGTCGAAGGTCGGGGCGCAGGTCGCCGCCGGTCAGCAAATCGCGAAAATGGGCTCGACCGGCCGTTCGACCGGCAGCCACCTGCATTTCGAAGTCCGTCTGAACGGCGTCGCGGTCAACCCGCGCCGCTTCCTGGAGGCCAAAGCCGATGTTCTCGAAGTCAAAAACGACGCCCGGCAGCGAGTCGGTGCCATCACTGCCCGGGGTGCCCGCTAAGATGGCGACCGGCGCGCGGCACACGACCTTTTCGATCCTGGGATCGGATGTCGTCGTCACCGGCAATGTTGCCGCCAGCGTCGACCTTCACGTCGACGGCAAAATCGACGGCGACCTGAAATGCGCCAACCTGGTCCAGGGCGAAGCAAGCGAGATCAAGGGCGCTGTCGTCGCCGAGACCGCGAAGATTGCGGGCTTGGTCGACGGCTCGATCGAGGCCAAGACACTGATCGTCCACACCACTGCACGGATTACCGGCGATGTCGTGTATGAAAATATCACGATCGAAAACGGCGGCAAGGTCGACGGCAAGCTGGCGCACCGCCGCCACGGCGCAGGCGTGGCCAAAGCCCCGCCGCCGCTGGAAGTCGTCGAGAACAAGTCGGCGCTGGGCATCTGACCCCGCTCCGCGCCGGGATCACATGACCACGCACCAATTCGACATCGACGCCTATGTCCATTGGACCTGGGGCCGCGGTGAAGCGCATGGGCGCATCACCGAACGTTTCGAGACGCGCGTCGAGCGCCTCATCAAGGGGGCGCGGATCGTCCGCAACGGCTCGGCCGCCAACCCCGCCTATCTGATCGAAATGATCGACGGGCGCGAGGTGCTCAAACTCGGCAGCGAACTCAGCGGCGGATGACGCTGCTGATCTGCATCGTGACGCCGATCCGGTCGCCGCGCCCCAACCCCTCGGCGCGCTGCACCGCGACCTTGATCGGCAGGACATAGGTGTCGCCGCGTCGAAACAGCGAGGTGGTGAATTCGGTCGTGCCGATCTGCGCCGTCACCGGCACCATACCCCAGCCATAGCTCGCTTCGCGCGCGGCATAATAAACCTCACCGACCAGATGATCGGGGATGGGCGCGAACAGATAGGGCGGCGGGCCGCGCCATTCGATGATGTCGGCTTCGAAGGTGAGCATCATTGCCTTGGCGCCTGCCGCCAGTAGCTCAGTGCTTCGGCAATATGGATGCGCTCGACGTTGGCGGCGCCTGCAAGGTCAGCGATCGTCCGCGCCACGCGCAATTTTCGCGTATAGCCGCACGCCGACAGCCGCATCGCCTCGGCCGCCTGTGCGAGCAATTTGCGTCCAGCCTCGTCAGGGGTCGCGACCGCCTCCATCAATTCGCCGTCGATTTCGGCGTTGGTGCGCGCCTTGTGATCGGCGTAGCGCGCGGTCCGGCGCGCCCGCGCCGCGGCGACGCGCGACGCGACTTCGGCGCTGCCCTCGGCTGGGAGCGGCAGCACGAGGTCGGCGGCGCTGACCGCCTGCACCTCGAGGTGCAGGTCGATGCGGTCGAGCGGCGGGCCGGAGACCTTCGCCTGATAATCGGCGGCGCAACGCGGCGGGGGGGGGGGGGGGGGGGGGGGGGGGGGGGGGGGGGGGGGGGGGGGGGGGGGGGGGGGGGGGGGGGGGGGG
>NZ_JAIBES010000002.1 GCF_019459305.1 Sphingopyxis sp.
GGGGGGCGGGCGGGGGGGGGGGGGGGGGGGGGGCTTTTTTTTGTGGCCCCGGGCCCCCCCCCGCCCCCCCACCACGGCACGCCGTTCCGCCTGCTTGTGTGCGAGTTTCAGGCGGTGGGGTATAAGCTGGTGTCCTACGACGACAAGCAGCATGCCGGGGGCTATCTGGCGCGCTTCGTGCCAAGCGGGAAACGGCCCGAGCCCGACGCGATTACGGTATGCGATAATCCGTGAAATAGTCGTCGCCCCCGCGAAGGCGGGGCCGCTAACGTTTTACTCGGCTTGGACAGGAAAGACCGCTCGCGGCCCCCGCCTTGGCAGGGGGCGACGCTTTTTAATAAACCACCAACCGGTCCGTATCGCCAATCTCGGCCATAAAGCTCACCAGTCCGCCGCTGCGCACCTGCGGCACCAGTTCGTTTGCCGTCATCCCGATCAGCGCCATGCCTGACTGGCAGACGGTCAGCTTCACATGCATCGCCATCGCCTCGGCGATCAGCGACACCAGATCGGGCTGCCCCGCGCCGCGCCGCGCCGCATCGCCGGCAAAGGCGACGGGGGTGCGCAGCAGCGCCGCCGCTGGTCCTTGCAGGAATATCCGCGCCGCCCGGCCGAGCGCCGCGGCCGCGGCCGCCGTCTCGAGCGCGGCGTAGAAATGCTCGCCATCGGCCGACGCAATGATGATGCTCAGTCCCGGCATATCGGACACTCCGGATCCTTGGCGACGGCGACCTCGCGCCAGCGTCGGTCGAGCATGTCGATGATCGCCAGCCGCCCTGCCAAGGCCGAACCCCAGCCGGTCAGCGCGCGCACCGCCTCCAGCGC
This sequence comes from Sphingopyxis sp., assembly GCF_019459305.1. GTDB lineage: Bacteria > Pseudomonadota > Alphaproteobacteria > Sphingomonadales > Sphingomonadaceae > Sphingopyxis. The sequence continues at coordinate 826 of NZ_JAIBES010000002.1, forward strand.
CGCCATCGTCCCGATCATCCCTGCGAGCGCGCCCATCACTCCGGTCTCGGCGCAATTGAGCCCCTCTTGGTTGGGATCGTCGCCGACCAGGCAGGCGTAACAGGGGCGGCCTGCGCGCCAGCCCTCGTACAGCGCGACCTGTCCCTCGAACGCCCCGATCGCGGCGCTGAGCAGCGGGATATGCAAAGCTACGGCGGCGTGGTTGACCGCGAGCCGGGTGGCAAAATTGTCGCAGCCATCGAGGATCAGGCTCGCGCTGCCCAGCAAAGCCGAAGCGTTGCCGATATCGAGCCGTTCGGCGGCCGCGACCGCCTCGACATGCGGGTTGATCTGCCGCGCGGCATCCGCCGCCACCGCTGCTTTGGATGCGCCGATGTCGGCATCGATGAACAGCGGTTGGCGCTGCAGGTTCGAAAGCTCGACGACATCATCATCGATGATTGTCAGTCGGCCGACCCCCGCCGCCGCCAGATAGGTGATTGCAGGACAGCCGATTCCGCCCGCCCCGACGACGGTGACATGCGCGGCCTTCAGCTTCGCCTGTCCGGCACCGCCAAACGCGGGCAGAATGATCTGGCGCGCGTAACGGTCGAGTTCGGCGTTGCTGAGCAAGCTACTCGCTCGATCGCCGGGTCTTGATGCCCGACAGCGACGCAAGCCCTTCGGCAGCGGCGGTTTCGTCAACGGGTTCGCTCTCAATGCCGGTGGACCCGAACCCACCCGCGCCGCGCGACGTTTCGTCGAGCGTCGTGACCTCGGCAAAGGTCGCGCGCTGGACGGGTGCGGGAACCAGCTGCGCGATGCGGTCGCCCCGTTTCACCTCGAAATTATCCTCGCCCAGATTGGCCAGAATCACCTTCACCTCCCCGCGATAATCGCTGTCGATCGTCCCCGGCGTGTTGAGGCACGTGATGCCATGCTTGAGCGCGAGCCCCGATCGCGGGCGCACCTGCACCTCAAATCCCGGCGGGATGGCCATCGCGAACCCGGTTGCGACCGCATGGCGCGTGCCGGGGCGGATCGTCAGCGATTCGGCCGCGACCACATCCATCCCCGCCGCGCCATCGCTGGCATAGGCGGGCAGGGGCAGTCCGCCGCCATTGGGCAGGCGCTGGATGCGAATTTCAATCGGACTGGCGGGGGCTACGCGCATCGAGCTCATTGGCGATCTTTTCCATCAATTTGCGGGCGACGGCGGCTTTGGGCAGTCGGTCCCAGCTGTCTATCCCGTCTTTGCTAACGATATGCACCCGGTTGCTCTCGCCGCCCATCGGGTCGGCGGCGACGTCGTTGGCGACGATCCAGTCGCACCCTTTGCGCGCCAGTTTTGCCTCGGCATGCGCGATGACGTTGGTGGTTTCGGCGGCAAAGCCGATCAGCAGCGTGGGGCGCTCGGCGCTTTTGGCGACACCGGCAAGAATGTCAGGATTCTCGGCCAGCGCGAGCGGCGGGACGGCGCCGCTGCCGTCCTTCTTGATCTTCTGGCCCGAGGGTTCGGCGGCGCGCCAGTCGGCGACCGCGGCGACCATGATCGCGGCGTCAACCGGCAGGCCTTGTCGCACTTCTTCAGCCATTTCGACTGCGGTCTCGACATCGACGCGGATGACGCCCGGCGGGGTGGGCAGCGGCACGGGTCCGGCGATCAGCAGCACCTCGGCCCCCGCTGCAGCGGCGGCCTCGGCGATCGCAAAACCCTGTTTGCCGCTCGACCGGTTGGCGATGTAGCGCACCGGGTCGATCGGTTCGTGCGTCGGTCCGGCGGTGATCAGAATGCGGCGGCCATAGAGCGGACGGTGTTTCGCGGGCGCGAAATCGGGCTGGCCAGCCAGAGGCCGCACCGAGGGGGCAGCTGCCAGCGCGGCATCGATCGCGTCCTTGATCGCCGCCGGTTCGGGCAGCCGTCCCGGCCCAAATTCTCCACACGCCATCTCACCCTCGTCCGGTGCCATCACCGTCACCCCGTCACAGCGCAAGGTTGCGACATTGCGCTGTGTCGCGGGGTGCAGCCACATGCGGACATTCATCGCGGGCGCGGCGAGTACGGGCTTGTCGGTCGCGAGCAGTAGTGTGGTTGCCAGGTCGTCGGCGATCCCCGCCGCCATCTTGGCCATCAAGTCGGCGGTTGCGGGCGCCACGACGACCAGATCGGCCTCGCGCGATAGCTGGATATGCCCCATCTCGACCTCGTCCTTCAGGTCGAAGAGATTGGTGTAAACCTTGTTCTCGCTGAGCGCCGCCAGCGTCAACGGCGTGACAAACTGCTCGCCCGCGCGGGTAATGACGCAGCGCACGACATAGCCCGCCTTACGGAGCAGGCGGACAAGCTCGATGCTCTTGTAAGCGGCGATGCCGCCACCGATGATCAGCAGGATGCGGGGTTTGGTCATAGCGTCAATAACCGGCGAGAAGCATGTCGAGGGCGTTCAGGATTTCGTAGCGCTGGTCAGCGAGCGACGCGATTTTAGGTCCCAGATCGTCTATTCCGACGGCGGATGCCAGCGGGGTTGCGAGCAAATGCTGCTCCCCAGAAATCGCGAAAACGGGATGTAGCCGATCCATTTTTGGTTTGCCCTCCGACGGCAAGAGCGGAATGACAAAACGGGTACCGAAATGACCGAAGAGGTCGGCTTGGCAATCAAGCAATAATGCACCGTCGTGCGGACTGCGGTGGACGTCGAACTGTGCCATCAAAACTGCCGATATTTTGCAAGCGGCAGGCCATTTTCTCGGACATAATCGTTCCACCATTCGATCGCGGCGCGATTTTCTTCCTGCCATTCGGCTTCGCGCGCCTTCTTGACCCCGGCGGCGAGCCCCGATTGGCAAGCTTCACTGACATTGATACCAAGTCGCTTGGCTTCTTCGACCAGATCGACGCTGAGCGATACATTGGTGGGCTTTTTCGGGATCGCTCTTTTTACCGCTTTAAATCGTGCTGGACGGTTCATCGCCATTCTCCGTGCGCATATGATATGCACATTTGAATTTGGATTCAACCCAGCCAGTTGAGCGCCGCAGCCCCCGCCGCGGCGCCTGCTACCGCGGTCAACGCGTAGCGCCACCATCGCCGCGTTTCGCCCTTCTCCCACATCAGCGGGACATCGGGCAGCGGCGGCGCGGGCGGGGCGGCGCCCTTGCGCGGCAATTGCGCGTCAAGGCGGCGGATGATGTCGGGGATCAGCGCCAGCGTCTTGCCCTGTTCGCGAATACCGTCGGCGAGCGCGGCTTCGGGGCCGAGCTCGTCGCGGATCCATTCCTTCACGAAAGGCCCCGACACGTCCCACATATTGATCCGGGGGTTGAGCATCGTCGCGACCCCCTCGACCATCACCATCGTCTTTTGCAGCAGCAGCAAATGCGGCTGCGTTTGCATGTCGAAATCGCGGGTAATCGCGAACAGCCCGTCGAGCATCTGCCCGACCGACAGCTCGCTCACCGGTTTGCCGCGCATCGGCTCGCCCACCGCGCGCAGCGCCGTCGCGAACTCCTCGACGTTGTGATAATCGGGGACGTATTGGGCCTCGAAATGAATCTCGGCGACGCGGCGGTAATTGCCGGTGGTCAGCCCGTATAGAATTTCGGCGAGCCAATAGCGCGCCTGCCGATTGATCCTCCCCATGATCCCAAAGTCCACCGCGGCGATCGTGCCATCGGCCTTCACGAACAAATTGCCCTGGTGCATGTCGGCGTGGAAAAACCCCTCGGCGATTGCCTGACGCAGAAAGGCGTGGACCAGATTGCCCGCGAGCTTTTCCATGTCATGCCCGGCCGAGATCAGTGCGTCGCGGTTTGAAATCTTGATGCCGTCGATCCAGTCGAGCGTCATCACTTTGCTCGTCGTGCGGTCCCAGTCGATCGCCGGGACTTCATAGGTCGGCACCCCGACCATCGCGTCCTTGAGTTCGGACGCCGACGCAGCCTCGCGGCGCAGGTCGAGCTCGCGCAAGGTCCAGCGGCGGAAATTGGCAATCACCTGGCGCGGCCGCAGCCGCGTCGCTTCGCCGCCCAGCGCCTCGAGATGTGCCGCCGCCCATTCATAGGTTTCGATGTCGCGCGCGAATTGCTTGTCGATGCCGGGGCGGCGGATCTTGACCGCCACCTGGCGGCCCTCGGTGGTGACGGCGCGATGGACCTGCGCGATCGACGCCGACCCGACCGGGTCGGTATGGAATTCGCGGTAGAGGCTTTCGAGCGGCACCTCGAACGTCGCCTCTATCTCTTGGCGAATGCGCTCGAAGGCGACGGGCGCGAGCGCGTCCTGCAAACTCAGCAAGTTGCGCGCGGCTTCCTCGCCGACCAGATCGGGGCGCGTTGCGAGCGTTTGTCCCAGCTTGACCGCTGCGGGGCCGATCGCCTGGAAGGCGGCAGCATAGTCGGGAATTTTCGGTTGAACCGTGCCGAACCGCGCGATCCGGCACAGCCGCTTCACCCCCGGCGGAGTCTGCGGTGCGGTCTCGATTCCGCGCAGCGCCCCGTGGCGTGCGAGGATACGGCCCCACTTCAGCAGGCGCAGGATATGGGTGACGGGACGGGTCAAGCTTTCCACCCGCTGTGGATCGCGACCAGCCCGCCCATGATCGGCTCGACCTTCACCGCAGTGAAGCCCGCCGCGCCGATCATCTTAGCAAATTCGGGCATCGGCGGGAAACGGCGGATCGATTCGATCAGATAGCGATAGCTGTCTTCGTCCTGCGCGATCAGCTTGCCGAGCTTGGGCACCAGATGGTGCGAGTAAGCGTCATAGGCCTGCGCGAAGCCCGGCCATTGGTTGGTCGAAAACTCCAGGCAGAAAAAGCGCCCGCCATAGCGCAGCACGCGGTGGGCTTCTTTCAGCGCCGCGGGAATGTCGGTCACGTTGCGGATGCCGAACGCGATCGTATAGGCATCGAAAAACTGGTCGGGGAACGACAGGGTCTCGGCATTCTGCTCGCTCCACACCAGCGAATCCACGCCGCGCTCCGCCGCCCGTTCCATGCCGACGCCCAGCATGTCGGGGTTGATGTCGGCGACGGTAATGCTGGCGCCGAATGGCTCCATGCGAAAAGCGATGTCGCCGGTGCCGCCCGCCATATCGAGAATCGCCTCGCCCGCGCGCGGTTTGACCCGGCGCACAAAGCGGTCCTTCCAGAGCCGGTGCATGCCCCCTGACATCGCATCGTTCATGATGTCATATTTACGCGCGACGCGGCTGAACACCTCGCCGACCTTGGCGGTCTTCTCGGTTGCAGGAACCTGTTCATAGCCAAAGCTGACGGTATCGGGAGTGCTCATGGAGTCGCGCCTTGAAGCGGAGAGAAACGAAGTTGCACCGGCCTTTAGCCAAGGGTTGAAGCGCAGGCAAATGGCGCGTAGCCCGATGCGCGATATGCCGGAGCTGCCCGAAGTCGAAACCACCGTCCGCGGCCTGACGCCGCACCTGACCGGCCAGCGGCTGGTGCGCGTCTCGACGCTGCGCCCTGACCTGCGCCGTCCCTTTCCCGTCGACCTTGCGCAGCGGCTCACCGGATCGATCGTCACTGGCCTGTCGCGCCGCGCCAAATATGGCATCATCGCCACGGACCGCGGCGATCATATGATCTTTCACCTCGGCATGTCGGGCAGCTGGCGGATCGGCAACGGCGAGCCCGGCAAACATGATCATCTGCTCATCGACACTATGGCGGGCCAGCGGCTGATGCTGCACGATCCGCGCCGCTTCGGCTCGGTCGATCTGGTCGCGGGTGATCCGCTGACCGGCTTTCCGGCCTTTGTGACGCTCGGCCCCGAGCCTTTGTCCGATGCTTTTGACGTCTCCTATCTTGCGCGGGTGCTCGCGGGGCGCCGTGCGCCGATCAAGGCGATGTTACTCGACCAGACCGTCGTTGCGGGGCTCGGCAATATCTATGTGTGCGAAGCGCTCAACATGGCGCGCATCGCGCCCACCCGCGCCGCCGGCGATGTGTCGCGGGCCAAGCTCGCGGCGCTCGTTCCCGCGATCAAGGCGGTGCTTGAAGCGTCGATCGCCGCGGGCGGCTCGACCCTGCGCGATTACAAACAACCGGATGGCGAGCTCGGCTATTTCGCCAAGAACTGGCGCGTATATGGTCGCGAGGGTGAGGCGTGCGAATGCGGCGGGAGGATTGCGCGGATCGTCCAGAGCGGCCGCTCGACCTTCTCTTGCCCCAAATGCCAGCGCTGATGCGGGGGCTTTTCCGCAAAAGCCATTGACCAACCGGGTCAGTCTGGCTATGCGCGCACCCTTCGAGCAGGGTCCGGGTTACCGGAACCGGTCGTATCCGGACATTGATTCGCTGCACTCGCGCGATTCGGCTGCTCCGGTGACGCTGCGCTCCGACTGACTTAGACCGTTTGGAAACCGAGGAATTTATGGCCAATACGCCGCAGGCAAAAAAGCGCATCCGCCGCAACACCGCGCGCACCGTCGTCAACAAGAATCGCGTCTCGCGCATCCGTACGCTGGTGAAGAAGGTCGAAAACGCGATCGTCGCGGGTGACAAGGACGCTGCGGCGACCGCGCTGAAGGCGGCTCAGCCCGAAATGGCGCGCGGCGTTGCCAAGGGCGTGCTGCACAAGAACACCGTCGCGCGCAAATTCTCGCGCCTGACCAAGAGCGTGAACGCAATCGCCTGATTGCGCTTGTCCCGAAAGGGAACAAAAAAGACCCGCCGGCATCGCGCCCGCGGGTCTTTTTTTGTGCCTCGGATTGTGACCGGATGATGGCAAATGTGTTGCAGCGCGGTAAGTAACGGATTTACGGCGATTCGTTGATCTGCAACCGGATTGTCATATATAAATATCTGAAAACATTGATGAAAACATGGCTTTCGCGCAATTCCGCGACCCGTGTCGAGTCAAGATTTTTATTTCAGTATTTTTACACCGCCGCCCCTTGCTCGACTCGCTTCGCCCTGACTAGACAGGTGCGTCGTCGGCCTTCGCCGGTGGCCGCCACATCGACATGATTCGCACTTCTTCGGGCGCTTGATCCCGGAAAGGATGCTTGCGTCTGCGCGCAAGCGACGACTCGGCGTGTGGAGCGGCCGCGCGAAGGTTTGAGGACGGGGGATCAACGGGGGCGGTGCGGCGTGACAGAGAGCGGAAGACTTCATGGTGATGGTGCAAGGGACGGAGCGATGAGCGGTGACGCTGCGGCGCTCTGGCCGCGCGTCGCCGAAGGCTTGCGCCGTGACCTCGGCGTGCGCACCTTCGACCATTGGCTAAAGCCCGTGCGCTTCGGCGATTATTGCACGCTGTCGGGGGTGGTGACGCTCGAAACCGCCAGCCGCTTTTCGGCCAACTGGATCAACGAACGCTTTGGCGATCGGCTCGAACTGGCGTGGCGTCAGCTGCTGCCCACGGTGCGCAGCGTCACCGTGCGCGGCGGTACCGGCGCGAGCGACCGCGCGGCCATCCTCGCAAGCCCGCCACTGCCGACCTTCGACACCCCGGCAGCGCCGACCCTGTCGGTTCCGTCGCCCTTCGATCCGCGGCTGTCGTTCGACCGCTTCGTCATCGCGCGCAGCAACATTCTTGCCGCCAATGCCGCGCGCCGCATGGCGATGGTCGAAGCGCCGCAGTTCAGCCCGCTCTACCTTTGCTCGGGCACCGGGCAGGGCAAGACGCACCTGCTCCAGGCGATCGCGCAGGATTATGCCGCGGCGCACCCGACCGCGACGATCATCCTGATGTCGGCCGAAAAATTCATGCTCGAATTTGTCGGCGCGATGCGGGGTGGCGACATGATGGCATTCAAGGCGCGGCTGCGCGCCGCCGACCTGCTGCTGCTCGACGATCTGCAATTCGTGATCGGCAAAAATTCGACGCAGGAAGAATTGCTCCACACGATCGACGACCTGATGACCGCAGGCAAGCGTCTCGTGGTCACCGCCGACCGCCCGCCTTCGATGCTCGACGGGGTCGAGGCGCGGTTGCTGTCGCGGCTGTCGGGTGGGCTGGTTGCCGACATCGAGGCGCCCGAGGATGATCTGCGCGAACGGATCATCCGCCAGCGTCTCGCGCTGATGCCGATGCTCGACGTCCCCGACGATGTCGTCGCTTATCTGGTCAAGCATTTCACGCGCAACATCCGCGAGCTTGAGGGCGCGCTCAACAAGCTGCTCGCCTACGCGGCGCTCACCGGGACGACGGTGGACTTAAGGCTCGCCGAAGACCGGCTCGCCGAAAATGTCCGCACCGCGCGCCCGCGGATCACGATCGACGAGATCCAGCGCGCGGTCTGCGCCCACTATCGGCTCGACAAGTCCGAAATGGCGTCTAAGCGCCGCGTCCGCGCGATCGCCCGCCCGCGTCAGGTCGCGATGTATCTGGCGAAAGAACTGACGCCGCGCTCCTATCCCGAAATCGGGCGCCGCTTTGGCGGGCGCGATCATAGTACGGTGATCCACGCGGTGCGCACGGTCGAGGCGCTGCGCGTCGCTGATAGCGAACTTGACGCCGAGATCGCCGCGATCCGGCGCAGTTTAAACAGCTGATCCACCGGGTTATGCCGGGTTTGTCCCCGGGTTTATTCACAGCGCTTGGAGCTTCGCGCCTATCGTCGTCCCCGCGCAGGCGGGCGCCGGCAGCGGCCTTTCCCGGCGTCGCCGCGTAAACCGACAGCGACCCCCGCCTGCGCGGGGGCGACAGTTGGTTCGGCCGCTCCCTCGACATCGCCCCACGCCCCAAAACGAAAAGACCCGCCTTTCGTTTGAAAGGCAGGCCTTTGGCATCAACCTGGCAGCAACCTCACCCCTTCTCGGGCGGTGCCACCGTAATCCGTACCCGCTCGCCCGAATTGCCGGGGAAGCCGGTGAACATCGCCTCGACCAGGTTGGGGACGATCGTTTGCAGATTATTGTCGCGCGACTGCGCCTCGGCATGGCCTTCGAACAGGCGCGAGCCATCGGCGGCGCGGTTGATCTGCAGATTGAGGCCGCTGGTATAGACTGTGTAGCTGCTGACGTCGTTATAGCCGCCGAAGCCGGGCCCGAAACCACCCCACAGGAACGGGTCGCGATAGCCGTAAACATAACGGCGCCCGCCACGACCCGTGACGATCACCGGGCGATAGAAACCGCGGCCATAATAGCCGCCGTAACCGCCATACCAGGGGTCGCCAAAGCCGGGGCTCGACACGACGCGCTCGCGCCCCTTGTCGACGCCATAGTCCATGCGCACGACCAGATCGGCGCTTTCACTGGGGGCTGCGGGGCGATAGCCGTAGCGGGTCAGTTCGCCCGCGACCAGATTGGCATATTGGCTGAACTCTATCCCGCCAGCGAGCGCCGGGTTGCCGGACTCGACGACAAAGCTTTGGCCCTGCGGCGCGGGCAGCTGCGTCTGAAAGCGGGCGACATCCGCCTTGAACGGCGTCGCGCAACCGGCGAGCGCCAGCGCCGCGCCGGTCATGGCGGCGAGGCCCAGGTGGCGAAGGTTGAACTTGCTCATCATGGTGGCTCCGTAAATTCGTCGGCGCACAAAGGTCGCGCCCTTATCCCCTAGACTAAGCGGCAACGGCTTAACCTTGGTTGAACCCGGTTTATCGCAGCTTGGTTCCAAAACAAGATATCGAGTGTCGCCGCCAATTAGCAAGCTCGGTCAGGAATTTAGCGACACAGCCCGAGCGCCGCATAAGCCGCGTCGATCGTCGGCCGCGCCAGCGTTGTCGCGCGGGCCGCGCCATCCTCCAGCGCCGCGTCAATCGCCGCCGGATCGGCTTTGAGTGCGGTCAGCCGCGTCGCGATCGGCCGCAGGCTTTCGACGAGCAGCTCGCCGAGTGCGGGCTTGAACGCGCCGAAACCCTGCCCGGCAAAGCGCGTCAGCACCCCATCGACGCTTTCGTCAGCCATCGCGGCATAGATCGACACCAGATTTTTCGCCTCCGCGCGCCCTTCCAGCCCCGCGGCCTCCGACGGCAGCGGTTCGGCATCGGTCTTTGCCTTCCGGATCTTCGCCATAATCGTGTCGGCATCGTCGACCAGATTGATGCGGCTCGCATCGCTCGGGTCCGATTTCGACATTTTGGCATTGCCGTCGCGCAAGCTCATGATCCGCGCCGCGGTCGGCGGGATCGTCGGTTCGGGCAGGGTGAAGGTCTCGGTCGCGGTGTCGAGGTTGAATTTGGTTGCGATGTCGCGCGCCAGCTCGAGATGCTGCTTCTGGTCGTCGCCGACCGGCACATGCGTCGTCTGGTACAGCAGCACATCCGCCGCCTGCAGCACCGGATAGGCAAAAAGCCCGACGCTGGCGCCTTCGCGATTCTTGCCCGACTTTTCTTTGAACTGGGTCATCCGGTTCAGCCAGCCGATCCGCGCGGTGCAAAACAACAGCCAGCCAAGCTCGGCATGCGCGGGGACGCGCGCCTGATTGAACAGGATCGCTTTCGCCGGGTCGATCCCCGCGGCCATCAGCGCCGCCGCCATCTCGCGCGTGTTCGCGGTCAGTTCGGCGGGGTCGTTATGAACGGTGATCGCGTGCAGGTCGGCCAGGAAATAGAGCTTTTCGCCCGGCATCTCGTCCTGCATCCGCACCCAATTGCGGATCGCGCCGAGATAATTGCCTAGGTGCAAATTTCCTGTGGGCTGAATGCCCGATAACGTCCGCATCATATCTATCCTGTTAGAGTTTGCGCCGGCGCAGCTGGCCGATGGTGTCGCGATTGACCACGCCGAACTGCATGGCGCAACCAAAGAATATGAGGCCGCCCAGCCCGACGATCGCGCCGAGCGCGACGATCCGCTCGACCACCCCGCTGACAAAGGCGTCGCCCGCCAGCGGGATCGCAAAAGTGAGCGCTGCCGCCATCGCTGCGGCAGCCAGGACAATGCGTGCGATCCGTCCGGCGACCTGTCCGCTCAGGCGGAACAGCCCGCGGCGATGCAGGATCGTGTAAAGCATCGCAACGTTGCACCACGCCGCAATCGACCCCGCCAGCGCCAGTCCGACGATACCGAGCGGCGGGATCAGCAGCAGGTTGAGACCGATATTGATCAGCAGCGAAATCGCAGCGGTCCACACCGGCGTCCGCGTGTCCTTGCGTGCAAAGAAATTGGGGACCAGCACCTTGACCAGCACATAGGCGGGCAGCCCGACGACCAGTCCGCCGACGACCGCGCCGGTCGCCAGCCCATCGGCGACGCTATATTGGCCGCCGACGTAAAAGGCACTGGTGATCGCCGGTCCTGCAATGAACAGCGCGACCGCCGCGGGGACGGTCAGCAGCATCGCAAGCTCGACCGCATTGCTTTGCAACCGCGATGCGCCGTCGCGGTCGTCCAGCGCCACGAACCGCGACAGCGCGGGCAAGATCGCGGTCCCAAGCGCAATGCCGATGATGCCGAGCGGCAGCTGGTTCAGCCGGTCGGCCATCGCCAAATAGGTGATGCTCTTGTCGGGCAGCATCGCGATGAAGAACAGGTCGACGAAGCGGCTGATCTGATAGACCCCGGCGCCGAACACCGCGGGCAGAATCAGCACCCCCATTTCGCGCACGTCGGGGGTCAGCCGGGGGCGGCGAAGCGAGGGGCGAAAGCCCGAACGCCGAACCCAGAACAGCAACCATACCAGCTGGAACAGTCCCGAAATCGACACCGAGATCGCAAGATACAGGCCTGTGGTGGCCTTCGCGGCTTCACCGCCATCGCCCGTGAACATTCCGATCAGCAGCGCCGCAACCAGACAAATGTTGAGCAGAATCGGCGCCGCCGCCGCGGCGGCAAAGCGCGACAGGCTGTTCAGGATCGCCGCGAACAGCGTCGCGACGCTCATGAACGCCAGATAGGGAAAGGCGATGCGCGCCATGGCGACAGTCAGGTCGAATTTTTCGCGGTCGGCGCGCAATGCCTCGCTCGCGAACACATTCATGATCCACGGCATGATGATCAGCAGCAGTGCCGAAAAACCGATCAGGATCGGGATCAGCACCGCCAGCACGGCATCGGCAAAGGCGCGCGCCTCGCTATGGTCGCCCTCCTTCGTCATCCGCTGGTTGAATAACGGGACAAAGGCGGCGGCAAAGGCGCCCTCGGCGAACAGGCGGCGAAAGATGTTGGGCAGCTGGAACGCCAGCTGCCACGCATCGGCCACGCCGCCCGCGCCGAGGATGCGGCTGAGCAGCATGTCGCGTGCGAAACCGAAAATGCGACTGACCATCGTCAGCCCGCCGATCGTCCCGACGCTTTTGAGCAGGCCGCTCATCGGGTCAGCCCGCCCGCCCGATCGTGGTTACGCCTGGCCAACCGGCGCGACGTTGCCCGCCTGTTCGGCTTCGACCTGCTGAACCTGCTGCATGAACAGGCCGTGGAAATCGATCGGTTCGAGCAGGAGCGGCGCGAAACCGCCGTCGCGCACGGCATCGGCGACGACGCGGCGGGCAAAGGGGAACAGGATGCGCGGGGCTTCGGCCAGGAAGAACGGCTGCAACTGGTCTTCGGGGACGTTGCGGACGCCGAACAGGCCGGCGTATTTCAGCTCGATCACGAACATCGTACCCGCGTCGGCTTTCGATGTGACATCGATCTTCAACGACACTTCAAACAGGCTGTCGCCGACGCTGTCGGCGGCGATGTTGAACTGGACGTCGATCTGCGGCGAGTCCTGCCACTGATACACCGCGGGCGCGTTCGGATTTTCGAACGACAGGTCTTTCACATATTGCGAAATCAGGCCGATCGCCGGGCTGGTGTCTTCGCCATTGGGCTGCAGGGCGGGGTTGTTGATGTCGGCGCTCGTCTCGTCAGCCATGGTGCAATGCTTTCGCTCGAAAAGATGAAACAGGTCCGCGCCACGGCCGTGTCCGGTCCGCGACAGACGGTTGCGGCGGCGCTTAGCAGCGCGCGCCAGCCAGCACAATGGGGGCGCGGCAGGGCTTTCGCAGGGGTGAATCGTTGACCTGCCGCCATGCTGCGGCCATGGCGTTTGAAACTTCGCCGTGCATCGCCTATGTATTGGCTTCTATGTTTCCATTGCCCGCATTGGACTTTTGCCCGTGACTGCTTTTTCGATCGTCTTGCTCGCCATGATTGCCGCGTTCCTCGGCATGCGGCTGTACTCGGTACTCGGCAAGCGCACCGGGCATGAACAGGAACCCGTTCTGCCGCGCCGCGACGAGCGCGCACCACCTGCGCCGGTGCGTCTGGAGGATGGCGAAACGCAGTCGCCGTCGGTTGGCGCGCCCGACACGTCGGGCCTGGTTTACGAACCCGCTGCCGAAATCGGCCTGCGCCAGCTGCTCGCCAGTGACCGCAATTTTGATGCCGGCCGCTTCATGGAAGGCGCCGAAGCGGCGTATCGCATGATCCTCGAAGCCTATTGGAAGGGCGATCGCGATACGCTGCGCGACCTGTGCGACGATGACAGCTACGAAGCCTTTGTCGAGGCGATCGAGGCGCGCGACGCCCGCGGCGAAAAGCTCGAAAACCGGCTGGTCGGGATCGAATCGGCCAAGATCACCGCGGTCGAAATGGACCGCAAGGAAGCGCGCGTCACTGTGCGCTATCAGGCCGACATCAGCGCTATCACCCGCGACGCCGATGGCAAGCTGATCGCCGGGTCGATGAGCGACGCGTCGCGCACCGACGATCTGTGGACCTTCCGCCGCGCCATCGGCAGCGACGATCCCAACTGGCTGCTCGACGAAATCGAAGCAGCCTGACGGCCATGCCCGCGCTTGGCTCGTTCGGTATGCGCCGGACGCGGGTTTTCGGATTCTCTTTTCTCGTTGTGCTGCCACTGCTCGCAGGCTGCGCGTCGGTAATCCCCGACTCGGGAAGCCGACCGGCGACCACCGCACCCGCGCCGTCGCAGCCGACGACCGCGCCGCGCCCCTATCAGCCGCGCCCTTCCGAAAGCGGCGGCGTCGCAGCCACGCCGATTCCCGCCACCTCACGTCCGCCCTTGCCCGCCGCCGCGGTGCCGACCGAAGCGACAACTGCCGCGACTAGCGGCGTCATCGCCGGACCGGATTTCGCCACGCTCGGGGTGACCCCTGACCAGGCCGCGACCGCGCTCGCGGCGTTCCGCATCAGCTGTCCTTCGGTCCAGCGCCGCGCCGACGTCAGCGGGCTGACGCAGGGCGCCGACTGGGCCGAAAGCTGCAACGCCGCGAAAAACTGGTCCGACAGCGCCGCCTTGGCCTTTTTCACGCGGCATTTTGGGACGGCACAGATCGGCGCCGGGACCGCTTTCGTCACCGGCTATTACGAACCCGAAATCGCCGGATCGCGTGACCGTCGCCCGGGTTATGACATCCCCATCTATCGCCGCCCCGCCGACCTGGTCGACGTCGATCTCGGGCTGTTCTCGGACGAGCTGAAGGGCAAGAAGATCCGCGGCCGTGTCGAGGGCAGCAATCTGGTGCAATATTACGACCGCGCCGCGATCGAAAGCGGCGCGCTCGACGGCCGTGGGCTTGAAATCGCTTATGCCGCCGACGCCGCCGAATTCTTTTTCCTGCAAGTGCAGGGTTCGGGCCGCCTGCGTCTGCCCGACGGCGGCATCATGCGGATTGGTTATGATACGCAGAACGGCCGCGGCTATGTCGGTATCGGCAAGCTGCTGCTCGACCGCGGCGAACTCCAGCGCGGACAGGCGTCGATGCAGGGCATCCTCGATTATCTGCGCGCCGATCCGGTCCGCGGCGCCGCGGTGATGAACGAGAACCCCAGCTGGGTGTTCTTCCGCGAAATCACCGGCCCCGGCCCGCTCGGCGCCATGGGTCTGCCGGTGACCGGCCGCGCCAGCGTTGCCGCCGATCCCAAATATGTGCCGCTCGGTGCCCCCGTTTTCCTCTCGCTCGACCGCGCCGAACCCAATGGCTTGTGGATCGCGCAGGACATCGGTGGCGCGATCAAGGGCGCCAACCGCTTCGACAGCTTCTGGGGAGCGGGCGAGGATGCGCGCGCGATCGCCGGCGGCATGGCGGCGCGCGGATCGGCGCTGCTCCTGCTCCCGCGCGCCAGCATCGCGCGGCTGATTCCGGCGCGCTGACGCCGCGATGGCGCGGCGGCTTGATCCCGACGAAAGTGCGCTGTGGAAAAAGGTCGCGGCGACGGTCAAGCCGCTGACGAAGCCGAACGCCCCGCTCGCGCCCGTTGCCCCGCCGACGATCCGCCCTCCGCAGCCGACCCCGCGCAGCACCGCGCCGCGCGCCGCCGCGCTACCGAGTGCTGCTGCGCCGCTACCACCGCCACGCCGCACCCACAGTGCCGCGACGCTCGACGGCCATTGGGACCGGCGGCTGCGCAAGGGACTGGTGCGCCCCGACCTTAGCATCGACCTGCACGGGCATACGCTGGCGTCGGCGCAGACGCTGCTCGACGATGCGATCAGCCGCGCGCTGATCCGAGGCGCGCGCGTATTGCTCGTGGTCGCGGGACGTCTCCGCCCCGGCGCCGACCGCCTGCCGCAGATGCACGGCGACCCGCGTCCGCGCGGCGCGATCCGCGCATCGTTGCCCGACTGGCTCGCTTATTCGTCCCACGCCGACCAGATCGTCGCGCTGCGCCCCGCGCATATCAGCCATGGCGGCGCGGGCGCGGTCTATGTGATCCTGCGGCGGGCAAAAGAAGATTGATCGCACGCAAAGGCGCGAAGGCGCGAAGAAGAAAAGAGGGTTTCACGCAAAGACACAAGAAGGCGGTTTACACCCGCGTGGCTGGGTGAGGATCACGCGAAGCGCCTTTTTCAAGAGCGCGTGCGGTGACAAGCCTCCGCCGCCAGGTCTGCCTGCCCTCTTTTTGTCTTTGTGTGAGATTATCTTCTTGGCGCCTTCGCGCCTTTGCGCGAAATCAGATTCTGCCCACCAGCGCCCGCATCAACACCCCTCGGTAAATCGCCATCAGCTTGTGCAGATCCGCCACCGCCACCGCTTCATCCAGCTTGTGCATCGTCGCATTGGTCAGTCCGAATTCGACCACGGGACACAGCGCGTGCAGGAAGCGCGCGTCCGATGTACCACCGGTCGTCGACATCTCCGCCACAACGTCGGTCTCGGCATGGATCGCCTCGGCGACCAGCCCCGACAATTCTCCCGGCGGAGTCAGGAATGCTTCGCCCGAAATCTTGCCAAGCACCTTCGCGGCGGGCTCCACGCCATGCGCAATGCGGTCGATCATTGCCACCAGATCGGCGCCGCGATGCCGATCGTTGAAGCGGATCGACAGCCGCGCGCGCGCCGACGCGGGGATGACATTGGTCGCGCCGTTGCCGACCTCGATATCGGTAAATTCGATATTCGACGGCTGGAACCATTCGTTGCCGGTGTCGAGCACCATTGCATCGATCGCCGCCAAAATCTTGACCAGCTTGGGGATCGGATTGTCGGCCAGGTGCGGATAGGCGACATGCCCCTGCGTCCCCGGCACGTCGATCCAGATATTGACCGACCCGCGCCGCCCGATCTTCACCATGTCGCCCAGCCGGTTCACCGACGTCGGTTCGCCGACGACGATCATGTCGGGCACGATCCCGCGTCCCGCCATATGCTCCATCAGCGCGCGGGTGCCGAAAATCGCTGGCCCTTCCTCGTCGCCGGTGATGATCAGGCTGATTGTCCCCGCCTCGACCGGAGTCGCGGCGGCGGCGGCGACGAAAGCCGCAATCGACCCCTTCATGTCGACCGCGCCGCGGCCATAGAGAAGATCGCCGCGGATTTCGGGGGCAAAGGCGTCGCCGGTCCAGCCCACACCCGGCGGCACGACGTCGAGATGCCCGGCAAAACCGAAATGTTTTGGTCCTGAGCCGGTCCGCACTGCGAGCAAATTTTCGACCGGCCCATCGGGCTCGATCCCGTCGATATAGCGCTCAACCGTAAAGCCCAGCGGAATGAGCGCCGCCTCCAGCACGTCGAACACGGCGCCGGTGGCTGGGGTGACGGAGGGCGCGGCAATCAGCGCCTGCGCCAGTTCAACGGGGTCGATGTGCATGGTCATGGTTGCCCTTTACCCGCCGACGCTGCGCGAAGTCGAGCCGATAGAAAAGGGTTCGCACCAAGGCACAAAAACACGAAGGGGCCGAGCAGTATCGCGGCCTTGGCTCTAGTTCTTGGCGCGCAGCGTATTTTCGATGTCGTCTGCGCTGACAAACTGCGATCAATGGCCATTGCCTGCCCTCTTCGTGTCTTCGTGTCTTTGTGCGAAACAAAAGAAGCTGAATCGGCACCCATCCTCGCCGCAACAGGAATCGACCCCATGCCCAAACTCGACCTCGCCACCATCCCGCAAACCAACACTACCGGCTATCCCGCCCCCTATGACGCGCCGGTGCAGGGCCGCTGGTACCGCCGCCTTGCCCCCGCGACCGGCCTCAGCGATTTCGCCGCCAGCCACGTTGTGCTGAAACCCGGCGCCTGGTCGTCGCAGCGCCACTGGCACGATGGCGAGGACGAGATGCTGGTGATGATTTCGGGCGAAGCGACCCTGATCGAAGACGACGGCCGCTGGCCGATGCGCCCCGGCGATATCGCGGTGTGGCCCAAGGGCAGCACCAACGGCCATCATCTGATCAATGAATCGGACGCCGACTGCGTGTTTGTCGCGCTCGGTGGCGGCAAGAAGTACGACACCGGCGGCGGCTATTCGGACATCGACATGCTGTTCGGACCGGATGGCTATTTCCACAAGGATGGTACGCCCTATCCGACATCGCGGATTCCATGAGCACCGCCGACTGGCTTGGTTTCGCGGTGGCGCTTCTGTTGATCGAATTGACCCCCGGTCCGAACATGGCGTGGCTCGCGGCTTTGTCGCTGGGCGAAGGGCGCCGGTCGGGGCTGGCGGCAACAGCGGGGGTTGCCATCGGCCTCTTCGTGAACGCGCTGGCTGCTGCGCTCGGTATCGCTTACATCGTTGCCGAAAGTGTGGCGCTGGCTCAGGCGCTGCGCTGGGGTGGTGCGATCTTTCTATTGTGGCTGGCCTGGCAAAGCTGGCACGATGCAGGCGAAAATTCGCCCGTGATCCTTGGCGGTCCCAGCCGATCGCAACGACATTTCCTGTCGGGCCTGACGGTAAATTTGCTCAATCCAAAAGCGATGCTCTTTTTTGTCGTCGTCATTCCCCAATTCAATGGCGGGGAGATACCGGGCTTCGCGGTGGCCTTCGCGCTTGCTTTGATCAGCATTGTCATCGCCACGGCCGTCCATCTGGCGATTGTCCTTGGTGCCAGCCGGATCGGGGGATGGCTGAGCGATCCGGCGCGCACGCGGACGATCCGGCGCCTGCTGGCGCTCGCGATGGTCGGGATAGCGATCTGGTTCGCGGTGTCGGCGGGGCGTTAGGCTGGCGGCGTGCCCTCGAACTTCTCGATAATCCAGTCCTCGGCTTGTGCGCCGCCGATCCATTCCTGCATGCACGTGTGGCTGATCACTGCCTGCATATAGGCCAGCGCAAAGGGGGGCAGCGGGATTGAGTAAGTGATGAAGCGGGTGACCACCGGCGCGAACATCATGTCGGCGGCCGACCAGTCGCCGAACAGATAATCGCCCTCGCCGCCGAACCGGGCCCGCGCTTCGGCCCAGATTTGCAGGATGCGGACGACATCGGCCTGCACTTCGGGCAGCAGCGGCGCGGCGGGATAGATGCGGCGGATATTCATGCTGTGATTGCGGCGCAGCGCGGCAAAGCTCGAATGCATTTCGGCCGCCATCGACCGCGCCATCGCGCGCGCCGCCACATTGTCCGGCCAATATCCCTTCGTCCCGCCGGTCTTTTCACTGAGATAGTCGATAATCGCCAGACTGTCCCACACGACGATGTCGTCGCCGTCCCACAGGATCGGCACTTTGCCGCCCGACGGCGCAAATTCGTCACCCTCGCGGCGTTGGTTCCATTCCTCGTCATAGAGCGGGACGGTGATTTCTTCGAACGGGAGGCCGCTATGCTTGGCGGCGAGCCAGCCACGCAGGCTCCAACTGGAATAGGCCTTGTTGCCGATGAACAGTTTCATGGGGTCTCCCTTTTTCCCTCTCGGAGGGAGAGGGTTGCGAAGACTTGGCAGCCTGCTGCCTAGTCGAAGCTGGGTGAGGGGCGACGCTGGCGTCCCTGCCCTCACCAAGTTGCGGTAGGCCCGGCTTCGTCGGTCGAACCTTCACTATCCCCTCCCTCAAGGGGAGAGGAGCGAAAGTCAAACCTCCACCGCCTCCAGCACCGCCGTACGCAGCTCGGCAATCCCCAAGCCCTTCTCCGAGGACGTTACAATCACCTCGGGATGCGCCGCGGCATGTTTGCGCGCTTCGGCCTCGGTCGCGGTGTGGACCGCGGCCAGCTCGCTGGCTTTGATCTTGTCAGCCTTGGTCAGCACGATGCGATAGCTGACCGCGGCGGTGTCGAGCATTTCGAGGAACTCGCGGTCGACATCCTTCAATCCGTGACGGCTGTCGATCAGCACCAAAGTGCGCTTCAACACCGCGCGCCCGCGCAGATAATCGTTGATCAGGTATCGCCATTTCTTGACGACATCCTTCGGCGCCTTGGCAAAGCCATAGCCAGGCATATCGACCAGCCGGAACACCAAAGGTTCGCCGACGTCGAAGTAATTGAGCTCCTGCGTCCGCCCCGGGGTCACCGACGTGCGCGCCAGCCCGTTGCGGTTGGTCAGTGCGTTGAGCAGCGACGATTTGCCGACGTTCGATCGGCCCGCAAAGGCAATCTCGGGCATGCTCGGCGGCGGCAGATGTTCGAGCGCCGGCGCCGATTTCAGGAAGGCGATCGGTCCCGAAAACAGTTTGCGCGCGCGTTCCGCCCGTTCCGGATCCGCGCCGGGTTCCAGATCGATATCGCTCACGTCGCCGCCTGCGCCTTCAGCGCCGGGAACTTGCGGTACATCCACTGCTGCTGCGCGATCGACAGGATATTATTGGTGATCCAGTAGAGCAGCAGGCCCGCGGCGAACGGCGCCATGATGAACATGAACAGCCATGGCATGATCTTGAACACCTGCGCCTGCACCGGGTCGGCCGGGGCGGGATTCAGGCGGAACTGCAACCACATCGTCACGCCCAGGATCACCGCCATCACGCCGATCGCCAGAATCGACGGCGGGGTAAAGGGCAGCAGGCCGAACAGATTGAGGATGTGCAGCGGATCGGGCGCCGACAGATCCTTGATCCACAGGATGAACGGCTGGTGGCGCATTTCGATCGCCAGCATCAGCACCTTGTACAGCGCATAGAAAATCGGGATCTGGATCAGGATCGGCAGACAGCCCGCCAGCGGATTGATTTTTTCGTCCTTATAGAGCTTCATCAGCTCCTGCTGCATCTTGGGCTTGTCGTCCTTGAAGCGTTCCTGCAGCGCTTTCATCTTCGGCTGGACGACGCGCATTTGCGCCATCGACGAGAATTGCCGGTTGGCGATCGGGAACATCAGCAGGCGGATGATCAGCGTCAGCGCCATGATCGCGACGCCGAAATTGCCGACCTGCAGGAACAGCCAGTGCAGCAACTTGAAGATCGGCACCGCGAAAAATTCGAACCAGCCCCAGTCGATCGCGTTCGACAAACGGGTGATGCCTAGCTTGTCCTGATAGCTTTCGAGAACCTCGACTTCCTTGGCACCGGCAAAGATGCGGCTGGTGGTCGTGATCTGCTGGCCCGGGCCGACCTGCGCAAAGTCGCGCGCAAACAGCGTCTGGTAATTATTTGCGCTCGGCGAACTGATCGCCGCGGTGACGCGCTCGCCCTTCGCCGGAACGATCGCCGCCAGCCAATATTTATCGGTAAAGCCCAGCCAGCCCGCGGCATTGTAGCGCACGGTGCGGTTCGGCGCTTCCTCAAGATCGTCATAATCGGTGTCGAACACTGACTTGCCGTCGAGATAGCCGGTCGGGCCGACGTGGATCGTCCAGCTGTCGACCTCATGCGGATCGGTCGGTTTGCCCAGCCGGTCGATCAGTGCAAAGCTGCTCGCGCTCACTGGCGCGGCGCCGCTGTTGGCGATCGTCTGTTTGGCGGTGATCAGATAATTCGCGTCGATGCTATATTCGATGCGGAACGTCTGGCCGGTCGTGTTCGCCCAGCTCAGCGTCACGGGCGACGTCGGGGTCAGCTTGCTGCCGGTCGCGGTCCACAAGGTGCTCGCATTCGGCACCGTGACGCCCTGCGCCGACCAGCCGATGCTGGCGAAATAGGCCGCCTTGGTGCCGCCCGGCGCGAACAGGCGCACCGGCGGCGAATCCTTTTTGATCGTCTGGCGATATTTGGTCAGCGTGATGTCGTCGATACGCGCGCCGACCAGGTTGATCGATCCGGCCAGGGCGGGGGTTTCGATCGGCACGCGGTTACCCTCGGCCAGCGCGGCCTCGACCGGGCGGATCGCCTGCGTCGCGGGGGCAGCGGGGGCCGTGGCGGTGGGCAGCGCGCTCGGCTGGCCCTGTGCCGTCGGGGTGGCGGCGGGCGTGCCATTGGCGCCGGCGACAGTCGTCGTCACATCGGGCTTGGCTGGGGTCGGGAAAAACTGTGCCGAGACGAAGTTCCAGCCCAGCAAGATGGCCACCGACAACAAGATTGCCGCGATCAGATTACGCTTGTCGTCCACGCTCTACGGTCTCTCTTCGTCTCAAAAATGTCGGGGAAAACGGCAGCTACGGCACCGGATCATGGCCATGCCCGCCCCAAGGATGGCAGCGCAATAGCCGCTTTGTCGCCAGCCAGCCACCCTTGATCGCACCATAGCGTGACAGCGCGGTGATGGCATAGGCGCTGCACGAGGGTGAATAGCGGCAGGTCGGCGGCAGGATGCGCGACGGCCCGATCTGCCACCCGCGCGCGATCAGGATGAGCAGCCGGGCGATCATGCCGGAAGCCCGGAAAACTGCGCAACTTCACCCGCAATTCGCATTCGGGACGGGGCAGGCGAGGCGGTCATTCCGAAACGGTACACCGGCGAAACAATGCAGGACAGGCCTTCATCGCGCCAATTTCTTCGCGGCACGCGTCAACGCCGAATTGAGCTGCTCGCCCAGCTCGGCAAAGACGATGTCGTTACCGCCAGGGCGCCCGATCAGCACATGGTCGGCGCCCGAAATCCCCGATTCGGGCAGCGCCGCACGGCACAGTTCGCGCAGCCGGCGTTTCATCCGGTTGCGGGTGACGGCGTTGCCGACTTTCTTGCTGACGGTATAGCCAATGCCCATTGCGTCGTCGGCATCGTCGCGCTGGCGGACGAGCAGGACAAAGCCGGGCATGGGAAAGCGAAGGCCGCGATTGGCGGCCAGAAATTCGCTGCGTTTTGAAAGCGTTCGCACCAGTTTCACTGGCGCAGAAGCGTCAGCGGTCAGGCCGACAGCTTCTTGCGGCCCTGAGCGCGGCGGTTGGCGAGAATCTTGCGACCGCCGACCGTCGCCTTGCGGGCGCGGAAACCGTGGCGACGGGCGCGCACGAGGTTGCTCGGTTGAAAGGTACGCTTCATCGCGGTTGTCCCTAAATCTCTTGCAAGGCTCTAACAGAAAAGGGCCGCCAAACGTGGGCGGCCACTGATGGAGGCGCGGATAAGCGAGAGTCGGCGGAAAGTCAATTGGCATCGCGGCGGTTTTCCAGCGCTTCGCCATCGGCGGCGATCAGCGCGTCGCGCGCGCGCCGCCGCGCTGCGCTGGTCCGCCGCATCACCCGGTCGGTCCAGGCGGCATAGCGCGGATGGCGTCGTTTGAAGCGGACATAGATGCGCTTCGCCCACGCGCTGTTCTGCAGGCACAGCATCAGCCCGACGGGGAACAGGATCAGAAAGCCGGGGCCGGGAAGCACCCCGATGATTGGCGAAATCAGGATTAGCAGCACGCCCAGAATGAACAGCGCGAGCCGCACCTGCGCGGTCGACCGCAATCGCTGGTAAAGGCTGCGTTTCGCCATGAAGGCCGATGTGGGGAGCAAGGCGGGCGGTTGCAACAATCTCGTCGCCCCCGGGAAGGCGGGACCGCTATCAGCGTAGTACAAGGCGACCAACGGCCCCCGCCTTGGCGGGGGCGACGGGCATTAATGCAGCGTGACGAATCGCGCCATATCGTCGCGGGTCAGGTAGCGCACCTCGTCGAACGGGGTGCTGTTGGTCAGCGCGTAAAAGGCGCGCGCCTTAGCGTCGTCCATCCCCATCTCGCGGTAATAGCCGAGATATTCGGCATGCACCGGGTCGCTGGCGGCGTAATCATTCGCCTCGCGCCCCGTGTCGTCGGCCCAGCTATGGACGCCGAATTCGGCGTCCGAAGCGGCGCGGCGGGTGGTGCCGGCGAGCCAAAGCTCCACCGCACCCGACCGCACCGAACCGCCACTCGGGACGACGGTTTCCATTCCCGCGCGGCGGATCGCGCGCGCCAATATCAGGTTCGCTTCCTCGTCGAGGCTGCCGGGGCAGTCCACCATCTCCAGCCGCTTGAGCCCCGGAAAGGCGGCCAGCATCGCCGCAAACTGGCGCGGCGTCGCCGACGTCACGTCGCCCGCCATGCGCACCGTGGCCGCGTCGATCACGGCAAAGGGACCGTAATGCGCCCGGGCTCGGCCCAGCGTTGCCAAGGTCTCGCTCGGTGCATAGCGCCGCGTCGCCGCCATGTCGGCGTCCTCGGCCAGCGGGTCGTCATCGAACAACGCGGCCTCGTCGTCGAAGACTGCGGCGTGGTCATCGCCGCCGACCTCTTCCCAAGTCCAGCTCACCGTCGTCGAGACGGTCAGGCCCTGCTGCGCCTGCACCGGCGCGAACGCCAGCACCGCCGCGCAAAGCGCGACCAACAGGGTGCGGGCGAGGGCGATCGGTGAAGCCACGCCCCCGCTGTCGCGCCCGCACGCTTGCCAAAACGCAAAGCGGCAACGTCAGCGCCGCGTTAACCCCATTGCGGGACGCTTACCGCGTCAATCGCGGTCGGGGGCGCCGCCGGGAAAATAGTGGCGGTAGGGGCGCGCGCCATCGACCGACCGCGCGACCGACGGATGCGCGAGCAGCCGCGCGCGATAGGCGCGCAGATTGGCAAAATGCGCCGGAATGTCATGCACCCAGTCGGCGTAGAACAGCGACGGCGCCGCGGCGCAGTCGGCCAGCGTGAAGCCGTCGGGCGTCGCCCAGCCGCCGCCCGCCAATTGCATGTCGAGCCAGCCATAGATGGTATCGAGCGCTGCCCGTGCCTTGTCGACGATCATCGGCGCATGTCCCTCCGGCCCGCGGATGCGGTCGTTCACGATGTCCTGCATCACCGCCATCACATGCAGGTCGAAAATGCGGTCCAGCTGCCGCACCCGCAGCGCCGCATCAAGGTCCGCGGGGATCAGCCGCGGTTCGGGCTGCACGCGGTCGAGATATTCGATGATGATCGACGTTTCGAACAAGGTTCGGTCGCCATCGACGAGCAGCGGAAATTTCCCCACCGGCCACAGCGCTTGCAGTTGCTTGCTATGCTGTGGAAATTCAGGGTCGACATTGCGATAGTCGAATTCGATGCCCTTTTCGTCCAGGGCGATCTGCGCCTTCCAGCTGTAGGATGAAAAGGGGTGGGCATAGAGGGTCAGCATCGCTCAGCCCCGCACCGCAGCTTCGATCGCCGCGATGTCGATCTTTTTCATCGTCATCATCGCGTCGAACGCACGCTTGGCGACCGCCTTGTCGGAATTGGTCGTCGCTTCGAGCAGGACGCGCGGGGTGATCTGCCACGACACCCCCCATTTATCCTTGCACCACCCGCACACGCTTTCGGTGCCGCCATTGCCGGTGATCGCATCCCACAATCGGTCGGTTTCTTCCTGCGTGTCGGTGTGGACGACGAAAGAAAAGGCTTCGCTATGCTTGAAGATCGGCGGTCCGTTGAGTCCGAGGCACGGAGCGCCGAGCAGCGTGAATTCGACCGTCAGTACATCGCCTTCCTTGCCGCCGGGGGTGTCGGTGGGCGAACGGTGGACCGCTCCGACATGGCTGTCGGCAAAGGTGTTGGCATAGAAACTGGCGGCTTCTTCGGCATCGCCTTCGTACCATAGGCACAGGGTCATTGCAGCCTTGCTCATGTCGTTTCTCCCTTGATCGGCGCGCCGATCGACCATTGATGCCCGAACGGATCCTTGATCTGGCCATAGCGGTCGCCCCAGAACATATTGTCGATCGGCATGACCACCGTCGCACCCGCCGCGACCGCGCGGTCGAACCAGGCGTCGGCATCGTCGACATGTAAGTGCAGCGTCACGCCATCGGGTTTCCCCGACGGCTCGCTGACATATTCGGGAAATTCATCGTGCATCATCAGCGACGCGCCGTTGATCGTCAGATGCGCGTGCATCAACCGCACCCCGTCGTCGGCGGGCATCCGCATATTTTCGGTGGCGCCGAATGCCTTGATGTAAAAATCGATCGCGTCGCTGGCGCGCTTGTCGGCAATCGCGATATGCGGGGTCAGCCCGCTCGTCGGTCCCTGATTGTCCATCGTCTCTCTCCTCGTTCTAATTGCGTGGTCCGACAAAGCCGACATGCGCGCCCTGCGGGTCGATCGCGTTCAACGCATATTCTCCGCCGGGGATTTCCATCGGTTCACTGGTGATCGTGCCGCCATTGGCGGTCACCGCGGCGTGGGCGCGGTCGATGTTGTCGACCCCGATATAATAGGACCACATCGATCCCGGCATGCCCTCCATCAGCGGCATCACCGCGCCGATGCCGACCTCGCCACGCTGGATGAACCGGTAGGCGCCGAGTTCGCCCATCGGCATTTCGCCCTCCTGTCCCCAGCCGAAATGCTTGGTGTAGAAAGCCACCGCGGCGTCGGGGTCCGACGTCGCCAGCTCGTTCCAGCGGATGCGCTGCGGCTCGGTCATCGAAAACACATCGCTTGTCCCCTCCGGCGCGCCCAGGGGCGGGATCGGGTCCATGATGTAAAAAGGCGCGCCTTGCGGGTCGGTGACCATCGCGATGCGCCCGACGGGCAAGTCGGTCGCGGGTATCTGCACCGCACCGCCATCGGCCTTGATCGCGTCGACCGCGGCGTCGACATCGTCGACCTCAAGGTAACCGATCCAGAGCGGCCGTGCGCCACCGGCAAGCATATCGGCGTTCAGCGCGAGCACCCCGCCGGCATTGCCGCCGTCGCTGCGCCCGATCATGCGGTAATCCATTCCCCCGACCGCTGGATCGGCGTGGCTGGCGATCGTCCAGCCAACTACCGCGCCATAAAAGGTGGCGGCGCCGGCGGGATCGGGGGTCATCAGTTCGTACCAGATGATATTGGCGGGCTTGCTCATCGTCTGCCTCCTCGGAAAAAGGGAACCGCGTTCGTCAGATTTTATGCAGCCGCAGCGGCTTCACATTTTCGCGCGCGATGACGCCGCGCGCTTCCAGGTCGAGCTGGACACCTTTCAGCCACCAGCCCGCTTTCGCGCCGCCGGGAAACAGATCATCCGGCAGGCGCGGCAGCACCCCGGTCTTGACCTCGGCGACGGTCAGCCCCGGCGCCTGTTGTGGCACGACCGCAAGCAGCGCGGCTTTCATCGCGTCATATTTCGCCTTGTCGACGCGCACGACATGGCCGGGGCTTGAAATGCTCAACATTTCGACGCGTTCGATGGTTTTCGTCACCCGACTTCTCCTCTCGATCCTCCCTGTCGCGAAGCGATGGGGAGGGGGACCGCCGCGAAGCGGTGGTGGAGGGGCCGCAACGTCGCGCCATGGCTCCTCCGTCAGCCCTCCGGGCTGCCACCTCCCCATGGCTGCGCCGCAGGGAGGATTTGGCGTCACGCCTCCACGATCGGCGCGAAGCCGCCATAGATCATGCGTGTGCCGTCGAACGGAACTTCGCTGCCATCGGGCTGCATCCGTTCGTCGGCCATCACCTTTTCCCAGCCCGCGACGCGCGCTTCTTTGCTCGGCCATTCGACCCAGCTGAACACCACGGTCTCGCCGTTCTGCTTGTGCACCGCACGGGCATAATCGGTCACCTTGCCGTCGGGGACATCGTCGCCCCACGCCTCGACGACGCGCGTTGCGCCATGGTCGCGGAACACCTGCGATGCCTTTTCGGCCAGCGCGCGATAGGCGTCCTTGTTGCCGTCGGGGACGGGCACAACATAGCCATCGGCATAACCCATCGCGCCGCTAGCGCGGTCATCGACGATCGGATCAAAGCCGCCGATGATCATCCGTTTCGCGTCGAACGGCATCGCTTCGCCCATGCTCTGCATCCGCGGGTCGCTCATCATCTTTTCGTTCGCCGCGTCGCGGGTGGCCTTGTCGGGATATTCGAACCAGCTGAACACGACGGTTTCGTCGTCCTTCGCCTGCACCGCGCATTTCAGGTCGTTGACCTTGCCGTCGGGCACATCGTCGCCCCACGCCTCGACCATCCGCGCTACGCCGAATTCTTTGAACAGGGGGACGGCGTCGGCGGCATGTTTGCGATACGCTTCCTTGTTGGCGGTCGGCACCGCCACGACAAATCCTTCAACATAAGTCATCTTGTCTCTCCTTAGGGGGGTAGGAAATTCAGGCCGTAACTGGCTCTTCTTTGAATGATGCCAGCTGCGCATCCATCGCGCGCTGGAACGCCGGACGGCCCGTGCAGCGATCGAGATAGGCGGCCAGCCGCGGATATTCGGCGATAAGTCCCGCCTCGACGCCTTCGCGCAGCACCGTCGCCATCGCGATGTCGGCGATGCTGAAATCGCCGAGCAGATAGTTCTTGTCCACCAGCGCATCGGACAGGCGGCCAAACCGGGTGCGGATGAAGTCGATCAGGCCGGGACGGCGCAGCATCGCCCATTCCTCGTCCTTCGAAAAAATATCGACATTGCCCAGCTCGAACATCATCGGCTCGACGCTGTTCAGCGCCGCGAACACCCAGGCGGTGGCGTCGGCGCGGCTCTGCGCACCGGTCGGCAGCAACCGCGCATCCTTCGCCGCCAGATGCAGCATGATCGCGCCGCTTTCGAACAAGGTGATGTCGCCGTCGCGCATCACCGGCACCTGCCCCCATGGTTGCAGTTTATAATGATCGGCGGGGCGATCGACCGCGCTGATCAGTTTCTCGGCATAATCGATCCCCAGCTCCTCGCACGCCCAGCGCGGACGCAGGTCGCGGACAAAGCCGCGCGCGAAATCGGGAACCCAGTCGAATGCGATGATTTCGATATCGGCTTCAGGATTGACGGGCATATTCTCTCTCCTTGGGGGGCAGGGGCTCAGAAAAAACCGGCGGGCATCGGCGGCGTGGCATCGTCCAGAAAGGAGATCACTTGCGCCGCGATCGTCGGCGCCTCGGCCATGACGCCGATGTGCGATGTCGCGGGCAGAATCGACAGGCGCGCCTTGGGGGCGGCGGTCATGAAACCCTGCGTCGCGGTCGCGATGTCGCCGCCGCCGCGCAGCTTGAACAGTTTGATCGCATGGTCAAAGGTGACGCCATCGGCATCGCCCAATATGACCATGGTCTTGCCCGGAATCGCCCGCAACTGGGCGTCACTATAGGCAAATGGCGTCGCATCGATGTGCTTGATCGCCGCGACCAGGTCGGGAAAGGCGTCGGGAGTGGGCGACAGCCTTTTATACTCGGTTTCCATCGGGGTGCCGGCGAACATTTCGGGGGTCATCTGTGCGATGCCCGCCAACACTTGCGGAATCCAGCCGTCGAGGCTGGCGGCGCCCGATATGATCACCTGTTTGCCGACGCGGCCGCGGTGGCGCACCGCCATCGCAATCGCCGTGCTGCCGCCCATCGAATATCCCAGCACATCGGCGCGCGTGATGCCCAGCGACGCCAGCACTGCGACGGCATCGTCGGCCATCTGGTCGTAACTCAGCGCGCCGCGAACCTTTCCGGTGCGGCCGTGGCCGCGCGCGTCGATCGTGATGACAGGGCGCGATGCGGCAAAGGGGGTGACGAACGGCGCCATCGCCTCGCCCGACATGAAGGCACCATGCAGCACCAGCAACGGCGTCTGCTTCGACGCCAGATCGCCATGCACCGCATAAGCGAGGCGCAGGCCATTGACCTCGGCATAACCCGTTTTGGCGGCGCTTGCGGACGCTGTCGCGGTGGCGGGCTGTTGGGCGTTCGCGGGCTCGGGAATCGCCGCGACGATGGCGGCGCTGCCTAGCAGGGCAAGTGCAGCGGCGACGCCCGGATGGCGGCGTCGGAAAATCTGGAGGGGAGGAAAGGCTGCCATGATATGTCCTCTTGGATTGGCGCGGCCTCTAGGCCCGCTTCCCTTTGATAAACGCGACGATCGACATCGCGTGGCCGTGGCCCAGGTCGAAATCACCCTTGAGCCAGTCGATCACCGCACCGGACTTGACCCCCGGCGCGAGGCCGCTGTCGTCGGCTAGGCCCCTTTCGATCGCCAGCGCCTTCAGGTCGGCGGCCGACTTGCCGGTCTTGGCCTCGACATTGTCGAGATAGGACTGGAAACTCATCGTCGGTCTCCTGGCGGGAGGGGAACGGCGGCCGTTGCAAGGGTGGCCGTCCGTTCCCCTCCGCGGTTCGGTCAGGCAGTGGCTTTGGCAGGCTCACCGGCGGGGATCGCGGCGGGGATCGCGGCGGGGTCCATCCACATCACTTCCCAGATATGGCCGTCGGGATCTTCGAAGCTGCGACCGTACATGAAGTCGCCATATTCCTGGGTCGGGGTCGGGTCGGCCTTGCCGCCCGCGGCGGTCGCCTTGGCAACCTGCGCATCGACTTCGGCGCGGCTGTCGGCGGACACGCAGAGCAGTACCTGCGCCGACGTATGCGCGTCGGGGATCGCCTTTGACGTGAAGGTTGCCCATTTTTCATGCGTCAGCAGCATGACGTGGATCGACCCTTCGGCGACGATCATGCACGCGGCTGTGTCGTCGGTGAAGGCGGGGTTGTTGACCGCGCCGACCGCTTCATAGAAGGCCTGCGACCGGGCAAGGTCGGTCACCGGCAGGTTCACAAAAATCATCTGAGGCATCGTCTCTCTCCTTGGGGGGTAGTTTGGGGCACGTCAGCGCGGCGGCGCCTCGGGGGCAATTACCTGCCGCGTCATGGTGCGCCGGGGGGTGCGAACAACATGCCGATATAACGCTTCAGGTGGGTGACGCTCTCCCGCGCAATCGCCGGATCGTTCGTGGTTTTGGCCAGGATGAAGCTGCCTTGCAGCACCGCCTGGATATGCTGTGCCAGCCCGAGCGCGGTGACATCTTCGGGGGCGCCATAGCGTGCCATCGTCGCTTCGATGTCTGGGGTCAGCGCCGCGCAATAGGCGTTGATGCTCGCCTCGCATGCGGTGCGGATCGCGTCGCTCGTCGCAAAGGCTTCCTGCACCATCGTGCCGACGAAACAGGTGAATTCCTCGACCGGGCCGTCGAGCATTGCAAAGCGGAAATCGATATGGCCGATCAGCCGCGCGAGAGGATCATCCAGTTTTGTGTGCGGCGGCATTTCGAACATCGGCCGCGCGCGCTCGGTCCACGCCTCGGCCGCGGCGACCGCCAGTGCTTCCTTCGACGCGAAATGATGAAAGAAGGCGCCCTTCGTCACCCCCGCTGCGGCGCAAATCTGATCGACCGTTGTTGCGGCATAGCCCTGCTTGCGCACCGTGCTGTGCGCTGCGGCAATCAACGCCGCACGCGCGCTGCGCCGCGGCGCACGCAGCGCGGCGATACCGGCCCCTACGCCTGCCACCGCAATGGCGGAACGGCGGGACTCGGGGGTCGAAGCGGGCTGATTCGGGTCCATGCAATTGACATACCGACTGGTTGGTATGTTGTCAAACCACGAAGTAGCCCTACGCCACGTGGCACTCCCGCCTTCGCGGGGGCTTTGAGCCAACATCCCAACCGGTACAAAAGGCGACTCGACCGCGCCCCACTTTGCCGCCAAAAGGCAAAAGAACAAAAAAGGAACATCGATGATCGCGATCGAATTCACCGTCGCCTATGCGGGGCTTGAGGCGGGGGGGGGGGGGGGGGGGGG
>NZ_JAIBES010000006.1 GCF_019459305.1 Sphingopyxis sp.
CCCGCCCCCCGCCCGCCCCCCCCCCCGCCGCGCCCCCGCCCCTACCCCGCCCCCTCCGCGGCGCGCCCCCCGCGCTGGCGCGATCGGCGCGGTGCGGTAAAAGGTCAGGCCGTCGACGGTCTCGCCGTCCGGCCCCGGTTCAGGGTGGCGCACCCCGGTGACCCCCGCGACATCCCACCCCTTCGCCAGCTGCGCCTTCATCAGCGCACGAGTGCGAAAGGTATAGCCGCTGTGCGTCGGCAGGCTATGATCGAGGACGTGCAGGATGCGGGTCATGGGCTAGCGCTTTGACATACGAGCCTTAACGCAGCGTCAACCCCGATCGCGTAGCGGGAGCGGACATGGTCGACAATTTTTCCATCGGGTTGACGCACGTCTTGCTGGCCATTGCGCTCTGGCGCCTGCTGCACCGCGACGATCTCGACCGCGAGGTCAGCCCGCGCGCGCAGTGGCAGCAGCGCCGCGACGCGGAACCGGACGACCGCCCCGATGCGTGATATTGCGTTCGTCGCCTTTCTCTTTGCCTTCATAGGGCTCGGTTTTCGCAAGCCGTTCCTGTTCGTGCTTTGCTTTTGCTACATCGACATCGTCGCGCCGCAGCGGCTGAGCTATTTCCTGATTAATTCGATCCCGATTTCGCTGATCGTCTTCGGGCTCGCGATCACTGGCTGGCTCGCGGTCGACGACAAAAGCGATACGCGCTGGTCGGGGCGGCAATTTCTGCTCGTCGCGCTGCTTGTGTATTGCGGGCTAACGACCATGCAGGCCGATTTCCCGGTCGAAGCCGCCGATAAATGGAGCTGGGTTTGGAAGGCGCTGATCTGGGCGATTTTTCTGCCGCTCACCCTGCGTACCAAGCTGCGGATCGAAGCGCTGGCGCTGATCATGCTGCTTTCAGCCGCGTCGATCGCCATCGCCGGCGGGATCAAGACTGCGGCGGGCGGTGGCGGCTATGGGACGCTGCAATTGCTGCTCAATGAAAATTACGGGCTATACGAGGGGTCGATCATGTCGACCGTCGGGATCGCGATTATCCCGCTGATCCTGTGGTACCGCCGCCATGGGACGATCTTTCCATCGGACTGGCGGGTGACCCTGTTCTGCTTTGCGCTGTGCTTTGCGTGTATGTTGCTGCCGATCGGGACACAGGCGCGCACGGGCCTTGTCTGCCTGGCGGTACTTGCGGTTCTATCGCTGCGCGCGGTCAAGAATCGCTTCCTCTACATCGCCGGTGCCGGGCTGCTGGCAATCGCAGCCATCCCCTTCCTGCCGCAGAGCTTCACCGAGCGCATGGAAACGATTCAGGGGTACAAGGCGGATCAGTCAGCATCGACCCGCGTCGCTGTTTGGGCCTGGACCTGGGACTATGCCAAGGAAAATCCGTTCGGCGGCGGGTTCGAGGCCTATATCCAGAACCGGCTGCGCGTCGAAACCACGGGGTCAGGTTACGACCCCGACCAGCCGCAAAATGCCGAGGCGACCGTACATGACGAACAATCGCGCGCATACCACTCGAGTTACTTCGAGATGCTGGGCGAACAGGGTTATCCGGGGCTGGCGCTGTGGCTGCTGCTCCATATCGTCGGCATTGCGCAGATGGAGCGGCTTCGCCGACGCTATCTGAAAACGCGGCGCGGCGAGGAGCAATGGATCGCCCCGCTCGCGACCGCGCTTCAGCATGGCCATATCATCTATATGGTCGGGTCGTTGTTCGTCGGCATCGCGTTCCAGCCCTTCATTTATATGATGCTGGCGCTCGAAATCGGACTGTCGACCTATTGCCGCCGCCGCGAACAGGAGGCCGGATGGCGCCCGTTGATGGCGCGTCCGGCGCAGGTTCCGGCGCGCCATTCGCTGCCCGACGCGCGCTGAGGCGGAACCAAAAGGCGGGGAAGCGCGCTAATGCACCATGCCCTCCCCGCGCCTGATCCATGTCGACGACGGCCTGCCCGGCATCACCCGTGAGCGCGTTGGCGATGGGTGGCAATACCGCGATACCAAGGGCAAGATCATCCGCGACCGCGATGAAATCGCGCGGCTCAACTCGATTGCCTTGCCCCCGGCGTATGAGGATGCCTGGTATTGCCCCGCTGCCAACGGCCACATCCTCGCCACGGGATTTGACGCCCGCGGGCGCAAGCAATATCGCTATCACCCCGATTTCCGGCTGGCGCGCGAGGCCGACAAATATGACCGCTGCGCCGCCTTTGGCCATGCACTGCCTTTGCTGCGTGCCCGCCTGACCGAGGATCTGGCGCGGCGAACCCTTTGTCAGGAACGCGTCGTCGGCGCGGTCGTCCGCCTGCTCGACCTGGCCGCGCTGCGAGTCGGTAACGAACAATATGTCGCGGCGAACAAAAGCTTCGGCGCCACGACGCTACGCCAGCGCCACGCCAAGCTGAGCGGCCAGAAACTGCGGCTGAGTTACCGCGCCAAGGGCGGCGCGCAGCGGCTGGTGACGATCAGCGACCGCAATTTGACCACGCTGGTGCGGCGCCTGCAGGATCTGCCGGGGCAGAATCTGTTCCAATATGAAGATGATGGCGCCGTCTGTGCCGTCGGGTCCGAAGATGTGAACGCCTATATCCGCGAGGCGATGGGTGACGAATTCAGCGCCAAGCATTTCCGCACCTGGTCGGCGAGCGTGGAGGCCTTTTCGTTCCTCTATGACGCCCCCGAACCGCCGGCGCTCAAAGCCATGCTGGAGCATGTCGCCGACCGGCTGGGCAACACCCCGGCGATCGCCCGCAAGGCCTATGTCCACCCGGCGATGATCGCGGCGGCGCAGGAACGCAGCGACTTTGCCACGGTCGCCGGACCGCTGCCGCGCGTCGCCAAATATCTTTCGCGTTACGAACGCGGATTTTTAGCCTATCTGGAGCGCGCGCCCGCCGCCGCGGCGTTGCTGCAATCCGCCTGACCTGCGACCCAAGAGGACCGACGTGACTTTCTCTATCCTTGCTGCCGCCCAGACCGCTGCCACCAAGACGGCGGCAAGGGTCGCGCCAGCGCGCAACGATCCGATTGCCGACCTGCGCGACTGGTGGGACAGCAGCGTCGCATGGGTGAACAGCCACTGGTTGCAAATCGGCATCGCGATCGCCGCGGGTCTGGCGATCTATTTCCTGCTGTCGATGATCCGCGGCTTTGCGCTGAAACGTGCGCAGGCGACGCCGGGCGAGTTCACCCTGACCCACATCGTCGGGCGGGTGATTCACCAGACCAAATCGTTCGTACTCGCGATCGTCGCGGTGCGCATGGTGGCGGGCTATGCGCAGCCGCCCGCGGTGATCATGCAGATCCTGCAGCTGATATTCACCGTCGCGGTCGTGTTGCAGGTCGCGATCTGGGCGCGCGAGGTCATCCTGGGGCTGATCCAGCGCCGCGCGTCGGACGGGCATAACGAGACATTGTCGAACGCGATGGGGATCATTCGCCTGTTGATCAGTGTCGCGCTGTTCGCGATCGCGGCGATCGTGATCCTCGACAATATGGGGGTCAATGTCACCGGGCTGGTCGCGGGTCTGGGAATCGGTGGCATCGCCATCGGTCTGGCCGCGCAGGGCATTTTTTCGGATCTGTTCGCGTCGCTGTCGATCATCTTCGACCGACCGTTCCGCGTCGGCGAAACGATCAAATATGACACCAGCACCGCGACGGTCGAACGCATCGGGCTGAAAAGTACTCGCCTGCGCTCGCTCAACGGCGAGTTGCTCGTCATTTCCAATACCAATCTGCTGGGCAAGGAGATCACCAATTTTGCCAATCTCCACCGCCGCCGCATCACCTTCACGATCGGCGTCATCTATCAAACGACGCCGACGATGCTGCGCGACCTGCCCGCGCTGCTCGAGGAGCAGGTGGTCGCGGCGGGGCAGGAATTCATCCGTTCCAGCTTCCTGACCTTCGGCCCCTCGAGCCTCGATTTCGAATTGCTGTTCGACGTATTCAGCGACGAATTCGATGTCGTCGCCGCGGCGCGCACCGATGTCGGCATCCGGGTGTTCGAAGCGATGGCTAAGGCGGGTTATGAATTTGCTTATCCGACCCAGACGACCTTTACCGCCGCCCCCGACGGCACGATGATCATGCCTTTTGCCGAGTCCCCAAAACCCAAGGTGAGCGCGGCGAAGATCGCCAAGCCAAGCTGACGCTACGGCGCCGTGGCATGACGGCTTGGGCCTTGTGCAACGCGTCCAGACAGGCCTAGAACGCGCCCCGAACCAATGATCAAGGGGATGAGCGATGGCCACAATCACGCCGCAGGAATTGCAGACCAAGGTCGGTGAGCATCTCGGGACATCCGATTGGGTGCTCGTCGATCAGGAGATGATCAACAAGTTCGCCGACGCCACCGGCGACCACCAGTTCATCCATATCGACGAAGAAAAGGCAAAGCTGACCCCGTTCGGCGGCACCATCGCACACGGCTTTCTGACCCTGTCGCTGATGCCGATGCTGGGCCAGAGCACCGACGGCCCCAAGGTCGGTGGGGTCAAGATGGGCGTGAACTATGGCTGCAACAAAGTCCGCTTCCTGTCGCCGGTCCGCTCGGGCAAGCGCGTGCGCAGCCATATCAAGCTGCTCGAGCTGGAAGAGAAGCGCCCCGGCCAGTGGCAGCAGACCAATGAAGTGACCGTCGAGATCGAGGGCGAGGAAAAGCCCGCATTGATCGCCGAGTGGATCAGCCAGTTTTTCGTTTGAGCGCCGCCCTCCCCGGCAAAGATTTTCTCAAACCCTTCGAAGAGGAATATTACCATGCGTGACGCCGTCATCGTTTCCACCGCCCGCACCCCGCTGACCAAGGCGGGTCGCGGCTCGTTCAACAACACCCTGTCGCCGACGCTCGGCGCCTTCTCGGTCAAGGCGGCGGTCGAGCGCGCCGGTTTGGAAGGTGGCGAGATCGACGACGTCGTGTTCGGCGCCGCGATGCAGCAGGGGTCGCAGACGATGAACGTCGCGCGCCTGATCGCGCTGCGCACCGGCCTGCCGGTCACCGTCCCGGGCATGTCGATCGACCGTCAGTGCTCGTCGGGCCTGATGACGATCGCGACGGCCGCGAAGCAGATCATCGTCGACCGTCAGGACATCTGCGTCGCTGGCGGCATCGAGAGCATCTCGAAGGTCAGCGGCAGCGGCAAGGTGTTCATCGAGACCGACGCCGAGCTGATCGCGATGCACAAGGACACCTACATGCCGATGATCGGCACCGCCGAGGTTGTCGCCAAACGTTATAATATCAGCCGCGAAGCGCAGGACGAATATTCGCTGCAGTCGCAGCAGCGCACCGCCGCCGCACAGGCCGCGGGCCTCTTTTCCGATGAGATCATCGCGTGCCAGGCGACGATGGCGGTGATGGACAAGGAAACCAAAGAGGTTTCGTTCAAAGAGGTCACCGCCGACAAGGACGAATGTAACCGCGCCGACACCACCCTCGAAGGCCTGTCGAGCCTGAAGCCAGTGATGGGCGAAGGCCACACGATCACCGCGGGCAATGCCAGCCAGCTCGCCGACGGTTCGTCGGCGTGCGTCGTGATGGAAGCCAAAGTCGCCGAAAAGCGCGGCCTGACCCCGCTCGGGCGCTATGTTGGCATGGCGGTCGCCGGCACCGAGCCCGACGAAATGGGCATCGGCCCCGTGTTCGCGATCCCCAAGCTGCTCGAACGCTTCGAGCTCAAGATGGACGACATCGGCCTGTGGGAACTCAACGAGGCGTTCGCGGTGCAGGTGCTTTATTGCCGCGACAAGCTCGGCATCCCCAACGAGCTGCTCAACGTCAATGGCGGCTCGATCTCGATCGGCCACCCCTTCGGCATGACCGGCGCGCGCTGCGTCGGCCACGCGCTGCTCGAAGGCAAGCGCCGCGGCGTGAAATATGCCGTCGTCACCATGTGCATCGGCGGTGGTCAGGGCGCAGCGGGCCTGTTCGAGGTCTTCTGATGCGCCTTAGCGCCCCGCGTATCGAGCCGGTCGATCTGGACCGGCTCGATGCCGACCAGCGCGCCGCGCTCGAACCCTTCCTTGTCTCCGATGGGGGCAAGGTCGGGGGCGGCAAGATTCTCAACATCTTCCGCACCCTGGCCCATGCGCCCAAAGCGCTGACCGCTTTCCTCGGCTGGGGCAATTACATCCTGTCGAAGCGCAACGCGCTCAGCTCGCGCGACCGCGAGTTGGTGATCCTGCGTACCGGCTATAATTGCCGTTCGGGGTATGAATGGACCCAGCACAAGCGTATCGGCCACGACTGCGGGCTGACCGAAGAGGAAATCGCGCGGATCAAGACTGGGCCGGACGCGGGCGGCTGGAGCGACCTTGACCGCGCCATGTTGCGCGCGACCGACGAACTTTCGGGCGATCATTTCATCACCGACGCAACCTGGGCCGCGCTCGCCCCGCTCGGCAACAAGGGGCGCATGGATCTGGTGATGACCGTCGGTCAATACACGCAGGTGTCGATGATCCTGAACAGCTTCGGCATCCAGGTGGAAGACGGCTGGGACGTCGATCCCGATCTTCGCAAATAGAACAAGGAGAGAAAAAATGGCCATTGGCATCATCGCCACGCTGCGCGTCCAACCCGGCAAGGAAACGGAATTCGAAGGCGTCTTCGCCGAACTCGCGCCCGCGGTCGCGGCGAACGAGCCCGGCAACAGCTATTACCGACTGTTCCGGACCGAAGAGGCGGGCGTTTACAAGGTCCTGGAATGTTATGACGATGGCGCGGCAGTCGAGGCGCACCGCGCTTCGGAGCATTTCCGTACCCTTGGCGCGAAGCTTGGTCCGTGCCTGGCGGGGGCGCCGGAGATTGAGAAGCTGAGCGCAGTGTAAAGGCCGGGAAACGGCGGCTGGCAAAGGGCTGTTGCCCGCTATATCCTGCCCGTCACGCCGGAAAACCCCCGCCCAACCCTACTTCTTCACCACCCGCGCCACAACCTTGATCTCGACCACCGCGGTCGGCTCGTACAATCGCGACACGCCGATCGCGGTCCACGCCGGAAAGGGTGCCTTCACATGGCGGTTCTTGACCGCGGCAAAGCCGTCGATGTGCGCGGCCAGGTCGATGTGAAAGGTGGTGATGTCGACCACATCGTCCCAGCTGGCCCCCGCGCGCGCCAGCGTCGCGGCGATATGCGCAAAGGCGCGCTCGTATCCGGGCGCCAGATCGCTCTCCCCCTTCGCCGGCCCCGCGACCACCCCCGACAGGTAAATGGTGTCGCCCGCAATCACCGCGGTCGCATAGCCGACGGCCTCCTGAAACGCTCGTGCTTCGGGATTTTCGGGCATCAAGACGTTGGCAGGGTCGCGGGCGAAGGCGGGCTCGGCGAGAAGGGCAAGGCTCAGCATCGCCGTCGCGGCGGTGGCTCGGGTGGTTCGCATGGTCATCTCCCCTGTTCGCTGGTCGGAACGTCAGGGTGACAGGGCTTAGGTGGCGGAGCAAGGCTGGAGACAATTGGGTCTGCGGAATGCGCGAGTCTCGTCGCGTGGATTTGGGAATTAAGCAAACCGTCACGGTAATCCGCGTCATTTCCGTAATGCATCTATCGCAAGCAGAGCCGAGTGATTTCGTCGAAACGAGCATCGAGCGAAGCTAGGTTGGCAGGCCCATTTTCTCCCCGCACACGTCGGTAAGTTAGCGCATTCTCCAGATCGTTGATTGCACTGAGGAGATCGTAATCTCTCGTTCGATGCTTAAGGGCGACCAGAGTATCGCGCAGTTCGTCGATGCGGCGTCCGCTAAGGTCACCCTCGATCGAATCCAGGTGGCCTGTGTAACCCGCGGTCTGAGCAACTATCTGATCTTTTGCTTCTTCCGTAGCAAGAACGCCCATCGCCATAATCTGCTCGATTAAATCATTATGCGCCTCGATTTTTGCGTTCGCAGCGCGAGCCTCCACCGCAGCTTCCGCAGCTACAATTCTGCGTTCCTCAGCATCAAGGGCTTCCCTTTGCCGGTTCCGTGCGCGATCCAATTCGAGTGGTTATTGTTACGTCAGAACATACGAGGAACGCCGGGTCAAGGGGCTTGGAATTACGGTGACAGGTGCAACAACCCCGAAATAGGGCGGTTGCTAACCCTCAAATCAGATCATCCACCATCACCCCCAGCGCCTCCCCCAGCTTCCGCACCGTCTCCACCGACCCCTTGCCGCGCCCGGCCTCGATGTCGGCGATCTGCACCCGGTTGACCCCCGACACCGCCCCCAGCTTCACCTGGCTCAGCCCGCGCAGTTCACGCCACACGCGCAACGGGCTTTCGCCGGCGATCAGCCGCTTGGCATAGTCGGCCGGCACCAACTCGTCCTCGCCCGTCGCCAGCGCCGCCTTGGCGCCGTCAAATGCGCGCAGGTCGGCCAGATCCTCGGCCGCTTCGCGCAGGCGGTCATATTCCGCTTGGGGGATCGTCACCATCTTGTTCATGGGATCATTCCTTCATTCATAGACGCCGCCGCGCGGGCCGATTTCCAGCACCGCCAGCACGACGCCATCCTCCATGATCACGCGCCAGTCGCCGACCCTCAGCCTTATGCCGTCGCGGCCTTTCAGCGCCTTCACATTATTCGCCTGCGACGCGGGATCGGCGGCATAGGCCTCGATCTTGCCGACGATCCGCGCCGATGTGTTGGCGGGCATGCGTTGCAACGCCTTGATTGCGGCCCGCGTGTAGCTGATCGGCTTCATTGCGGGCTTATGTAGTCTAGAACTACATCGTAGTCAATCACTACTTTTTTCGTCATCCCGGATTTGATCCGGGATCCGCTCCAGCAGCGCCGCATGGACCTCGGATCGAGCCCGCGTTGACGATAGGGGAGCCTTCGTGGCTTT
Source organism: Sphingopyxis sp. (assembly GCF_019459305.1). Lineage (GTDB taxonomy): Bacteria > Pseudomonadota > Alphaproteobacteria > Sphingomonadales > Sphingomonadaceae > Sphingopyxis. Next base: position 8,824 of record NZ_JAIBES010000006.1, read on the forward strand.
GTGTCTTTGTGCGAAAAAATCTTCGCGCCGCCGACGTCACAAGCCAGCACGGGCACCAAGGAACCCACCCCCACCCCCTTGCATTTCCCCACCCCCCGCGTAAGGCGTCCCCAACAAAAACCGCGCGCGCGACTCTTGCTGGCCCCGCTCTCCCGCCACGCCAGCTGATGGTCTTCCCCCGCCGCGCCAACAGGGGACTGCTGCAAGATGACGACCACCGGACACGACACACTGGGCACCCGTTCGACGCTGAGCGTCGCCGGCAAGGATTATGCCTATTATTCGCTCGACAAGGCCGCGGCAAAGCTGGGCGACGTATCGCGCCTGCCGTTCAGCATGAAGGTGCTGCTCGAAAACCTGCTGCGCTTTGAAGATGGCGGCTTCACTGTGTCGACCGACGATGTGCAGGCGCTGGTCGACTGGCAGAAAGATCCGCATTCGAACCGCGAGATCCAGTATCGCCCGGCGCGCGTGCTGCTGCAGGATTTCACCGGCGTTCCCTGCGTCGTCGACCTGGCCGCGATGCGCGATGCGATCGCCAAGCTCGGCGGTGACACGACCAAGATCAACCCGCTCGTCCCCGTCCACCTGGTCATCGACCACAGCGTCATGGTCGATGAATTTGGCCATCCGAAGGCGTTCGAGCAGAATGTCGAGATCGAATATTATCGCAACGGCGAGCGGTACGACTTCCTGAAATGGGGATCGAAAAGCCTCGACAATTTCAAGGCGGTCCCTCCGGGCACCGGCATCTGTCACCAGGTCAATCTGGAGCATATCGCGCAGGCGGTATGGTCGAGCCAGGACGCCGACGGCACCACCGTCGCCTATCCCGATACCTGCGTCGGCACCGACAGCCACACCACGATGATCAACGGGCTGGGCGTGCTCGGCTGGGGCGTCGGCGGAATCGAGGCCGAGGCCGCGATGCTAGGGCAGCCCGTGTCGATGCTGATCCCCGAAGTCGTCGGCTTCAAGCTGACCGGCGCGCTGAAGGAAGGCGTCACCGCGACCGACCTCGTGCTCACCGCGACGCAGATGCTGCGCGCCAAGGGCGTCGTCGGGCGATTCGTCGAATATTTCGGCCCCGGCCTGTCCTCGCTGTCGCTCGCCGACCGCGCGACGCTCGCCAATATGGCGCCCGAATATGGCGCGACCTGCGGCTTCTTTGGCATCGACGACAAGACGCTCGACTATATGCGCCTGACCGGCCGCAGCGCCGAAAATGTCGCGCTGGTCGAGGCCTATGCGAAGGCGCAGGGTCTGTGGCTCTCCGCCGACATGGCCGATCCGGTGTTCACCGATACGCTCACCCTCGACATGGGCAGCGTCGTCCCGTCGCTGGCGGGGCCGAAGCGTCCGCAGGACAAGGTCATCCTCACGGAAGTCGACGATGTGTTCAACGCCGACCTGGCGTCGGTGTACAAGCATGACGGCATCAAGCGGGTGCCGGTCGCGGGCAAGGATCACGACATCGGCGACGGCGACGTCGTTATCGCCGCGATCACCAGCTGCACCAACACGTCGAACCCCGGCGTCATGGTCGCCGCGGGCCTGGTGGCGCGCAAGGCGAACGCGCTGGGTCTGAAGCCCAAGCCGTGGGTCAAGACCTCGCTGGCGCCGGGATCGCAGGTCGTCACCGACTATTTCGACCGCGCGGGCCTCACCGCCGATCTCGACGCAGTCGGCTTCAACCTGGTCGGTTATGGCTGCACCACCTGCATCGGCAATTCAGGGCCGCTGGCGGGGCCGATTTCGGAGGCGATCAACGGCAACGACATCGTCGCCGCGTCGGTCATTTCAGGCAACCGCAACTTCGAAGGCCGCGTGTCGCCCGACGTGCGCGCCAACTTCCTCGCCTCGCCGCCGCTGGTTGTTGCCTATGCGCTCAAGGGCACGGTGACCGAAGATTTCACCACGACGCCGATCGGGCAGGACCAGTCCGGCAAGGACGTGTTCCTCGCCGACATCTGGCCGACCAATCAGGAAGTGGCCGACACCATCGCATCGTGCATCGACCGCAACATGTTCGAGGCGCGCTACGAGCATGTCTATCGCGGCGACGAGCATTGGCAAAAGATCGAGGTTGAAGGATCGGACACCTATCAGTGGCGCGCCGGGTCGACCTATGTCGCCAACCCGCCGTATTTCGAGGGGATGACGATGACGCCCGCTCCGGTATCTGACATCATCGACGCCAAGCCGCTCGCGATACTGGGTGACAGCATCACGACCGACCACATCAGCCCCGCCGGCAGCATCAAGGCGGACTCGCCGGCCGGAAAATGGCTGATGGAACATCAGGTTAACAAGGCCGACTTCAACAGCTACGGCGCCCGCCGCGGCCACCACGACGTCATGATGCGCGGCACCTTCGCCAACATCCGCATCAAGAATGAAATGGTCCCCGGCATCGAAGGCGGCATGTCGCGCTACGGCGACGAAGTCATGCCGATCTACGACGCCGCAATGCGCCACAAGACCGACGGCACGCCGCTGGTGGTCATCGCGGGCAAGGAATATGGCACCGGCTCGTCGCGCGACTGGGCGGCGAAGGGCACCAATTTGCTCGGCGTTCGCGCCGTGATCGTCGAGAGCTTCGAGCGCATCCACCGCTCGAACCTCGTCGGCATGGGCGTGCTGCCGCTGCAGTTCCAGGGCGGCGACACGCGCGAGACGCTGGGGTTGACCGGCGACGACACCTTCACGATCACCGGCGTCGCCGACCTCAAGCCGCGCCAGACGGTGACAGTGAACGTCACCCGCGCCGACGGTTCGACGTTCAGCTTCGAAACGCTCTGCCGCATCGATACCGCGAATGAGGTCGAATATTATATGAACGGCGGCATCCTGCACTACGTCCTGCGCAAGCTGGCGGCGTAAGGCGGGCGACCCGGCATGGGCAAACTGCTGATCCTTGTCGTCGGTCTGGTTCTCGGCCTGCTCCTCGCCCGCTATCTGCGCGGGCAAAGGGCAGGCCGCGATCTCACCGCGCCGCCGCCGCGGCCAATGGTGCGCGTCGGCGACGAGCGGATCGACAATGAGGAAATTCGCGCCCTGATCCGCCAGGACCGCAAAATCGACGCGATCAAGCTGGTCCGCGAACGCACCGGCCTTGGCCTTGCCGAAGCCAAGGACGCGGTCGAGGCCCTCGAACAGACGATGCGCTGAACATCCTGTCCCCGACCGGGGTGCAGGCCGCCCGAAGGGACGACATATGAGCGTTTTGCAGATCGCGATCGAGGTTATCGGCTGGCTTGCCGCCGCCCTCATCCTCGCCAGCTACGTCCTGCTCTCCCTCGGCCGGATCGAACCGCGCGGCTATCTTTATCAATGGATGAACGTCATCGGCGCCAGCGGGTTTGTGTTGAACTCGGGCTACAATGGCGCGCTGCCGTCGGCGGGGCTGAACGTCGTGTGGGCGCTGATGGGCGTTTTCACGCTATGGAGCGTGTGGCGCGCGCGGCGCCTTTCCGTTGAAAGCTGATCCTTTGCAAATGGTGGGCGCTGACGGGCTCGAACCGCCGACCCTCTCGGTGTAAACGAGATGCTCTACCAACTGAGCTAAGCGCCCCCGAAAGGTCGCCAGATGCAGGGAAGGGCGCCCCTGCCACAACCTGCCATCGCTGGCAAGCCGTCGGCGCCTCGAAATTAGCGCGCCAGTGCGTCGCATGCGCTGGCCGCCCCTGACTCCCAGTCCAAACGCACCCGCTATGCCTCGCCGCTATTTCGGGCTAGGGCAGGCGACATGAACAGCCTCTTCCCCGTCATGATCGGCGGCGCGATCGGCGCCGGTGCCCGCCATCTGGCGGGGCAGGTGATGCTCGCGCGGCTCGGTCCCGGCTTCCCCTGGTGGACGCTGACGATCAATATCGGCGGCAGCCTCCTCATGGGTGTGTTGATCGGTGCGCTCGCGCGCGGCGGGGGCAGCGACGCGGCGCGCCTGTTCGTCGGCGTCGGGATACTCGGCGGCTTCACCACCTTTTCCTCTTTCAGCATGGAATTCTGGATGCTTTTCGAACGCGGCCAAAACGCTCAGGCGGCCGCCTATGTCCTCGCGTCGGTGATCGGCGCGATTGCGGCTTGCGGGCTGGGCCTGTTTATTGTGCGGCAGGTGTCGGCATGACCGATGCCAAGCCAAAGCTCGACAGCGCGACGATTGCCGAGGAAGACGACGGCATCCGGCTCGACCGCTGGTTCAAGCGCCACCGCGAAGGCACCCCGCACGCTCTGCTCGCGCGCTGGGCGCGCTCGGGACAGCTGACGCTCGACGGCAACAAAGCCGATGTGTCGGACCGGATCGCCACGGGGCAGAAGCTGGTGATGCCGACGCCGCCGGTGGAAGCCGCAGCGCGCCCGGCGCGCAAGGGCCGCCCGCTGACCGATGCGGATATCGAACTGGCGACGGGGATGATGATCCACCGCGACACGAGCGCGATCGTGCTCAACAAGCCGCCGGGGCTGGCAACACAGGGCGGTACCAAGACCGACGCGCATGTCGACGGCCTGCTCGACGCACTGAAATTTGACGGGCCGACGCGGCCCAAGCTGGTCCACCGGCTCGACAAGGACACCTCGGGCGCGCTGCTGATCGCGCGCACGCCCAAGGCCGCGGCCTATTTCGCCAAAAGCTTTTCGAACCGCAGCGCGAAAAAGACCTATTGGGCGCTGATCGTCGGGGTACCCGACATCCAGCAAGGCGAAATCGACCTGCCGCTGGCCAAGCAGCCCGGTTCGGGCGGCGAAAAGATGCACGTCCATGACGATGGTTTGCCGTCGAAAACGCGCTACCGCGTCATCGAACGCGCGGGGAACAGCGCCGCGTGGGTCGAGTTGCAGCCGTTGACCGGGCGCACCCACCAGCTGCGCGTCCATATGGCAGCGATCGGCCATCCGATTGTCGGCGACGGCAAATATGGCGGCAAGGGCGCGTTCCTGACCGGGACGATCAGCCGCAAGATGCACCTGCACAGCCGCCGCCTGCGCATCGATCACCCCGATGGCGGCGCGATCGACGTCAGCGCCGAGGTTCCCGATCATTTCGCCGCCAGCCTCGATGCGCTCGGCTTCGACCTGCTGCTCGGCGAGGTCGGGATCGACGCCCGAGAAAAAGGCCCGCCGCCCAAATCGGCGCTGAAGGCGCAGGCGAAGGCGCACAGCAAGCAGATCCGCAAAGCGCGGCGCGGCGAGCGCCGCGGGCGCCCCGCCGACCGCAAGCCGCCCGACATAGCCGGGGAATAGGCAAAAGAAAAGGGGAAGGCGGGCAAGGACGGAAAACCGGCGGCCAAGAAACCGG
>NZ_JAIBES010000013.1 GCF_019459305.1 Sphingopyxis sp.
CTTCGCTCGACACGAACGGAAGAGAGGTAAGCGCCGGAAAGCACTAGCCCAGGATTTCCTTTTCCTTCGCGGTCGCCGCGGCGTCGAGTTCGGCAATCGTGGCGTCGGTCAGCTTCTGAACCTCGGTTTCGTGGCGCTTGCGCTCGTCCTCGCTGATTTCCTTCTTGTTCTCGTCAGCCTTCAGATTGTCCATGCCGTCGCGGCGGACGTTGCGCACCGCGATGCGCGCCGCTTCGGCATATTTGCCAGCGAGCTTCGACAGCTCCTTGCGCCGTTCCTGCGTCATTTCGGGGATCGGCAGGCGCAGCATCTGGCCATCGACGATCGGGTTGAGCCCCAGCCCTGCCGAACGGATCGCCTTGTCGACCGGGCCGACATTCGATTTGTCCCACACCTGCACCGTCAGCATCCGCGCTTCGGGCGCGCTGACCGAGGCGACCTGATTCAGCGGCATGTGGCTGCCATAGACCTCGACCGTCACCGGATCGAGCAGCGCGGTGTGTGCGCGGCCGGTACGCAGGCCCGACAGGTCGTTTTTCAGCGCTTCAACCGCGCCGTGCATCCGGCGTTCCAGGTCGGCCTTGTCATATTTCGCCATCGTCTCTTCCTCTTCTATGCTTGGCGCGTTCAGGCGTTGCCGGGGGCGTCGGCCACGACGGTCGAAACCCCCTCGCCCGCGAGCACACGGGCCAGATTTCCCGCTTCGCGAATGTTGAACACGACGATCGGGATATGGTTGTCGCGGCACAGCGCCACCGCGCTTGCATCCATCACCTTCAGATTGTCGGCGAGCACGCGGTCGTAGCTCAGCGTATCATAACGAACCGCCGACTTATCCTTTTTGGGATCGGCGTTATACACGCCATCGACACTGGTACCTTTGAGCAGCGCGTCGCACTTCATTTCGGCAGCGCGCAGCGCGGCGCCGCTGTCGGTGGTGAAATAAGGCGCGCCGACACCCGCAGCGAAGATCACCACGCGGCCTTTTTCGAGGTGGCGTTCGGCGCGGCGGCGGATCACCGGCTCGCACACCTTGTCCATCTCGATCGCCGACTGGACGCGCGTTTCGACGCCGAGCTGCTCGAGCGCATTCTGCATCGCCAGCGCGTTCATCACGGTGGCGAGCATGCCCATATAGTCGGCCTGCGCCCGGTCCATGCCCTTGGCGGCGCCCGCCATGCCGCGGAAGATATTGCCGCCGCCGATGACGAGGCAGATTTCAAGCCCGCGTTCCTTGGCTTCCTTGACCTCGGCCGCCATGGTGGCGACAGTGTCAGGATCGATGCCGAAAGGAGTCGAGCCCATCAACGCTTCGCCCGACAATTTCAGCAAGATGCGTTTCATGCCGGCCAGTGCCATGATCGGGGGAACCTCTTTCAACCACTTGATAAGCGAATGGCGCGCACCCTAGTCAGAGTACGCGCCATTGCCAAGCGGACTGCCGCGCCTTGCGCGCAGCAACTCCGCGTTTTGTTTTAGACGCCAGCGACCGCTGCGACTTCTGCCGCGAAATCGCTTTCTTCCTTCTCGATGCCTTCGCCGAGCTGGAAGCGGGTGAAGCCCTTGAGCGTGATCGTCGCGCCGACGTCCTTGCCGGCTGCTGCAACGACTTCGGCGACCGGGGTCTTGCCGTCCATCACGAACAGCTGCGACAGCAGCGCGTTTTCCTTGCGGAACTTGGCGATACCGCCGTCGACCATTTTCGACACGATGTCGGCGGGCTTGCCCGACTGAGCTGCCTTTTCCTCGGCGATCGCGCGTTCGCGGGCGACGAGTTCGGGATCGAGATCGTCGCCGTTCAGCGCCAGCGGGTTCGCGGCGGCGACGTGCATCGCCAGCTGCTTGCCCAGCGGTTCGAGGACATCGGCACCAGCCGTCGATTCGAGCGCGACGAGCACGCCGATCTTGCCCATGCCGGGAGCGGCAGCGTTGTGGACATAGGCAGTGACGACGCCCGAGTTCACCGACATGATGGCCGAACGACGCAGCGACTGGTTTTCACCGATCGTGGCGATGTTCTGGGTCAGCGCTTCGGTGACGGTGCCGCCAGCCGGATAGGCGGCAGCGCCGAGCGCGTCGATGTCGGTCAGGTTGCCGGCGAGCGCGACTTGGGTCACGTCGCGAACGAAGCCCTGGAACTGTTCGTTCTTGGCAACGAAGTCGGTTTCGCTGTTGACTTCGACCATCGCGCCGCGCGTGCCGTCAGTGGCGACGCCAACCAGGCCTTCAGCGGCAACGCGGCCAGCCTTTTTGGCGGCCGCGGCGAGACCCTTGGTGCGCAGCCAGTCGATCGATGCTTCGATGTCGCCGCCATTTTCGGCGAGCGCCTTTTTGCAATCCATCATGCCGGCGCCGGTGCGGTCGCGCAGTTCCTTGACGAGAGCGGCCGTAATTTCAGCCATGGGTGATCCTTTCCAATGTGGGGCGGCCCGGTGGACGGGACCGCTGCGCCGCACGCGTGGCGGCGCGCTTCCTTCAGCGTGTTGCCGGCCGACATGCCGTTGCTGACGTAGAGGTTGCCGATGAGGTTGACCGGGAAGTACACGGT
>NZ_JAIBES010000085.1 GCF_019459305.1 Sphingopyxis sp.
GCCGCCCCCCCCCCCCTGAACGAACGTACCGACAGGCTTAGCTTGCCGGCTTGTCCGGAGCGGCCGATGCGGCCTCGGCGGACGCGTTGGGGAGCGGCGCCGTGGCTCCGGTCGCCTGCGCGAGAGCGGCTGCAAACTGATCTGCGGTATAGGCCGCTGCCAAGCCCGCGGGTGACATGAGGAAGGCGCTGCGCGGCAGGCTGACATCATCACCCGTGGCCGCAGTCACAATAACGCTTTCGGCGCTCGCCGATTTCACCTTGCCCAGCACAGTTGCGCCTTTGAGACTGCGGACATCGGCACCCGGGACAAGCGCAGACGCGACCGCAGCGTCGTTCGCGACGGCAGCGCTGCTCGCCTCGGTCATCGCCGCAGCAAATTGTTCAGCAGTAAAACTGGTCGCCAGCCCTGCTTGGCCGACAAAAAAGGCTTTGCGCGGCAATTTGACGTCGCCGGCAGGGGTCGTGAGCACGACGGCATCCGCCTCGGCCAGCTTTACCTTGCCGACAATGGCCGAGCCGTTGGCGCTGCGCACGTCGGTGCCCGGCTGAAGCGCGGCGGTCAGTTTGGCGTCGCTGCTAGCTGCGGCCTGATCGACGGCTGCGACAACCTGAGCTTTGGTCGCGCCGATCGTCGGACCTTGTTCAAGCTTGCCAAATGCATTGCTCGGAAGGGTAACCTGCTTGCCCGCGCCAAGGTCGACGACAACATTTGCGCCCTGCGCGCTGGTCACCGTGCCGAGTTCGGCGCCTTCGGAATCAAAAACCTTGGTGCCGACTGACAGGTCAAGGGTTGCCGCTGCTGCGTCCTGCGCCATCGCGGGGGGCGCGACAATGGCGGCTGCGCCAAGGGAAAGGGTTGCGATAAAGCCTGCGAATTTCCGCATTGCTTGTGGTCTCCTAGAGTGTGTTGAACGAGAGGGTCCCAGTTTGAACGCGTGTAGGGCGGCAAAGGACACGCCAATGCTGACGAACCGTGGCTAACTCGCGACAAACTGAGCCACCTTCGGCTCGCTGCCGCAATATCGCGCGCCGCCGCGCGCATTTCGGTCGGCGCACCGCGCACTTTGGCGCAGCATGATTTGCTGTTAGACAGGACATCGGATCGCCGGGGCAGGGGTACGCGTGATGGAACCGGACGAAACAAGGATCGCGCGGCGGATGCTGCTCACCGGGGTGGCGGGCGTGGCTACATTGGCGCCGGCGCCGTGGGCGCTGGCAAGATGGCATCGAAGCTGTTCAGGATGGGCGACAAGCTGGGGCTGCCCAATATCTGACCAAGAGCCTGAACGACGCCGGCGGCCGGGCGGCGGGTGAGGCGAAACCGATATCTCGTTCGGCAATCGACGATCTGCGCTCGTCCGATGCGCCGGCGCTGGTGAGCAAGAAGGATGGCGCGACGCGCTATTTGCAGGCCAGCGCGGGTGATGAGTTTTTCAGCAAAGTGTCGCCGCTGATCGGATCGGCGCTGGCGAATGTCGGCGCCTATCGCCAACTCGACCAGCTGGGGAAGGGCAATTCGCTGATGGAATCGGCGGGACTGACGCGCGACGGGCTGCCCAAGTTGGTGACCGAACAGGCGCTGAAGGGCATATTTCATTTTATGGCGGGGAGGAGGCGGAGCTGCGGCGGAATCCGGCGGGGCTGCTGAAGGGCATATTCTAAGCTACGGTTCTGGGTATGAAGATGATGGGGTGACGTGAGCGACCATTAACCTCCGTTCCCCGGCGCAATCCGGGGCCCAGAGCGTCACCACGCAATGCTTGCGCTCAAGGCCTATTGACCCTGGCTTGCGCCGGGGAGCATGAGGTACGCGCCCCACCCCAAAGCCTTCCTTTGCAACGGCGCATTTCGCGATCCGCCCGTTGACACTTCGCCCCCCCAAACCTATATCGCCGTCACACCCCATCGTTCGAGATAGAGTCCGCCTTGCGCAGCGGATTGTACGGATAGGTCGGTGGGGATTTCGACAGGCGTTGGAAAGCTGCGGTAAACCGGCAACGGTTGCCTGCGGCTTTTTTCGCGTCGGAGCGCCCGCGATTTGGATTTTTGACAGGCGAGACAATCACTTATGGCGACCAAAGCGAAATCGGTGGGCAAAGCCCTCGAAGCAACCGCGAGCAAGCGCATCCGCAAGCTGTTCGGCAATATCCACGAAGCGGTGGAGATGCCCAACCTGATCGAGGTGCAGCGCGAATCCTATGAGCAGTTCCTCCGCTCGGATCCGTCGATCGGTTATGTCTCGGGGCTCGAAAAGACGCTGCGCAGCGTGTTCCCGATCCGCGATTTTGCCGGCACCGCCGAGCTCGACTTCGTCCATTACGAACTCGAAGCGCCGAAATATGACGTCGACGAATGCCGCCAGCGCGGCATCACCTATGCGGCGCCGATGAAGGTCACGCTGCGCCTGATCGTCTTTGAAGTCGACAGCGAAACCGACACCCGTTCGGTGCTCGATATCAAGGAGCAGGACGTTTACATGGGCGACATGCCCCTGATGACGGGAAACGGCACCTTCTTCGTCAATGGCACCGAGCGCGTTATCGTGTCGCAGATGCACCGTTCGCCGGGTGTCCTGTTCGACCACGATCGCGGCAAGACCCACTCGTCGGGCAAGTTCCTGTTCGCTGCGCGCGTAATTCCGTACCGCGGTTCGTGGCTCGATTTCGAATTCGACGCCAAGGATATTGTCAACGTCCGCATCGACCGCAAGCGCAAGCTGCCGGTCACCAGCCTGCTCTACGCGCTGGGCATGTCGGGTGAGGAAATCCTCAACCATTTCTATGACCGCCTGATTTTCGAGCGCGCCGCCAATGGCTGGCGCGTGCCGTTCATGGTCGAAAACTGGCGCGGTGCGAAGCCCGCGTTCGACGTCGTCGACGCGAAGACCGGCGAAGTCGTGTTTGCTGCTGGTCACAAGATCAGTCCGCGCCTCGCCAACAAGGCGGCGAAGGATGGTCTCGATACGTTGCTGATCCCGACCGAGGAAATCTTCGGTCGCTATTCGGCCTATGACCTGATCAATGAGACGACGGGCGAGATTTACATCGAAGCTGGCGATGAAGTGTCGGCCGAGAACCTCGAAAAGATCGACGCGGCGGGCATCGACAAGCTCGTCCTGCTCGACATCGACCACAACAACACCGGTCCGTGGATCCGCAACACGCTGAAGGCCGACAAGGCCGAGGATCGCGATCAGGCGCTTTCGGACATCTATCGCGTGATGCGCCCCGGCGAGCCGCCGACGCGCGAAACCGCAGAAGCGTTGTTCGGCGGGTTGTTCTTTGACCCCGAGCGTTACGATCTGTCGGCTGTCGGCCGCGTCAAGCTGAACATGCGCCTCGGCCTCGATGCCGAAGACACGGTCACCACGCTGCGCAGCGACGACATCCTTGCCGTCGTCAAGGAGCTGGTGAACCTGAAGGACGGCAAGGGCGAAATCGACGATATCGATAACCTCGGTAACCGCCGGGTCCGTTCGGTCGGCGAGCTGCTGGAAAACCAGTATCGAGTCGGCCTGCTCCGCATGGAGCGCGCGGTGAAAGAGCGCATGAGCTCGGTCGATGTGTCGACCGTCATGCCGAACGACCTGATCAACGCGAAGCCCGCGGTTGCCGCGGTGCGTGAATTCTTTGGCTCGTCGCAGCTTTCGCAGTTCATGGATCAGACCAATCCGCTGTCCGAAGTCACCCACAAGCGCCGCGTGTCGGCGCTTGGGCCGGGCGGGCTTACCCGTGAGCGTGCTGGCTTCGAAGTCCGCGATGTTCACCCGACCCACTATGGCCGTATCTGTCCGATCGAAACGCCGGAAGGCCCGAACATCGGTCTGATCAACTCGCTCGCGACCTTTGCGCGGGTGAACAAATACGGGTTCATCGAGACCCCGTACCGCAAGATCATCGACGGCAAGGTGACGACCGACGTCGTTTATCTGTCGGCGATGGAAGAGCAAAAGCACACGGTTGCGCAGGCGAACGCCGACCTCAACCCCGACGGCAGCTTTATCGACGAGCTGATCTCGGCGCGCGAAGCGGGTGAATTCCTGATGGCGCCGCGCGAACAGATCACGTTGATGGACGTGTCCCCGAAGCAGCTGGTTTCGGTTGCGGCATCGCTGATCCCGTTCCTGGAAAACGATGACGCTAACCGCGCGCTGATGGGTTCGAACATGCAGCGTCAGGCTGTGCCGCTGCTGCGTGCAGAGGCTCCGGTGGTCGGCACCGGGATGGAAGAAACCGTTGCCCGCGATTCAGGCGCTGCGATCGCAGCGCGCCGCGGCGGCGTGATCGATCAGGTCGATGCGACGCGTATCGTCATCCGTGCAACCGATATGGTTGAACCCGGCAAGTCGGGCGTCGACATCTATCGCCTGCAAAAGTTCCAGCGTTCGAACCAGAACACCTGCATCAACCAGCGTCCGCTGGTGAAGGTGGGCGAAATTGTCCGCACCGGCGACATTATCGCCGACGGTCCGTCGACCGAGCTGGGCGAACTGGCGCTGGGCAAGAACGTGCTCGTCGCGTTCATGCCGTGGAATGGCTATAACTATGAGGATAGTATCCTCATCAGCGAACGCATCGTGAAAGACGACGTCTTCACCTCGATCCACATCGAGGAATTCGAAGTCACCGCACGCGACACGCGTCTGGGGCCAGAAGACATCACCCGCGACATCCCGAACGTCGGCGAGGAAGCGCTGCGCAACCTCGACGAAGCGGGCATCGTCTATATCGGCGCCGAAGTCGGCCCGGGCGACATTCTGGCCGGCAAGATCACCCCCAAGGGTGAATCTCCGATGACGCCGGAAGAAAAGCTGCTGCGCGCGATCTTTGGTGAAAAGGCCAGCGACGTGCGCGACACCTCGCTCCGCCTGCCGCCGGGCGTGTCGGGCACGGTTGTCGAAGTACGCGTTTTCAACCGTCACGGTATCGACAAGGACGAGCGCGCGATCGCGATCGAACGCGAAGAGATCGAGCGCCTGAAGCAGGATGCCGACGATGAGCGCGCGATCCTCAACCGTGCGACTTTCTCGAGCCTGAAAGACCTGCTGATCGGTCAAGCGACCAGCGCGGTGCCCAAGGGGCTGAAGAAGGGCGACGTCGTCACTGAAGAGATGCTGACCGAACTCGATCGCGGCGACTGGTGGAAGCTGGCGGTTGTCGACGACAACAGCCAGACCGCGCTCGAAGCGATCAAGGCGCAGTATGACGACGCGATCAAGCGGATCAGCGCGAAGTACGAAGATCGCGTTGAAAAGCTGCAGCGCGGCGACGAACTCGCCCCAGGTGTGCTCAAGATGGTCAAGGTCTTCGTTGCCGTGAAGCGCAAGCTGCAGTCGGGCGACAAGATGGCCGGACGTCACGGCAACAAGGGCATCATCAGCCGCATCCTGCCGGTCGAAGACATGCCGTTCCTGGAAGATGGCACGCACGTCGATTTCGTGCTCAATCCGCTGGGCGTGCCGTCGCGCATGAACGTCGGGCAGATTCTCGAAACGCATCTTGGTTGGGCATCGCGCGGCTTCGGTCAGCAGATCACCACGGCGCTGGAAGATTGGCGCATGGCGAACCCCGATCCCGTGGCGGGAACCCCGCCCGAGGCCGTGCGCGATGCACTGCTTCATGCCTATGGCGATGAATATGCCGACGAGATCAAGGCCCGCACCGCAGACGAGGTTGTCGAACTCGCCTCCAACCTGTCGGTCGGTGTACCTTTTGCGACCCCGGTGTTCGACGGTGCGCGCGAAGCCGACGTGTCCGCGATGCTGGAACGTGCCGGTCTTGACCGGTCGGGTCAGGTCGATCTGTACGACGGCCGCACCGGTGACCGGTTCGACCGCAAGGTGACGGTGGGATATATGTATATCCTAAAGCTGCATCACCTGGTCGACGACAAGATCCACGCGCGTTCGATCGGGCCGTACTCTCTTGTTACCCAGCAGCCGCTGGGCGGTAAGGCGCAGTTCGGTGGCCAGCGCTTCGGGGAAATGGAAGTGTGGGCGCTGCAAGCTTATGGCGCCGCGTACACGCTTCAGGAAATGCTGACGGTGAAGTCCGATGACGTGATCGGCCGCACCAAGGTTTACGAAGCGATCGTCAAGGGCGACGACACCTTCGAGGCCGGCATTCCCGAAAGCTTCAACGTGCTCGTCAAGGAAATGCGCTCGCTGGGACTCAACGTCGAACTGTCGTCCCATGCGGATCTGGACCCCGACGAGGCGCCCGACGCCCTTCCCGAAGCCGCCGAATAAGATCTTATCCTCACCCCCTTCGCTCCGCGCGAAGGGGGAAGAGTGGAGCTAGAATATGAACCAGCTTACCAACTTCATGAATCCGGTCGCGAAGCCCGAAACCTTTGACATGATCAAGATCGGCATCGCGAGCCCCGAGCGCATTCGCTCGTGGTCGTTCGGCGAGATCAAGAAGCCCGAAACCATCAACTACCGCACGTTCAAGCCCGAGCGTGACGGCCTGTTCTGTGCGCGCATCTTTGGCCCGATCAAGGATTATGAATGCCTGTGCGGCAAGTACAAGCGCATGAAATACAAGGGCATCGTTTGCGAAAAATGCGGTGTTGAAGTCACGGTTACCAAGGTCCGCCGTGAGCGCATGGGCCATATCGAACTCGCCGCGCCCGTCGCGCACATCTGGTTCCTGAAGTCGCTGCCGTCGCGCATCGGCCTGCTGCTCGACATGCAGCTCAAGCAGCTTGAGCGCGTCCTTTATTTTGAAGCCTATATCGTGCTCGAACCCGGCCTGACCCCGCTCGAGAAGTTCCAGCTGTTGACCGAAGACGAGCTTCTCGACGCGCAGGACGAATATGGCGAAGACGCCTTTTCGGCCGGCATCGGCGCCGAAGCGATCCGCGTCCTGCTTGAAAATCTCGACCTGGAGCAAGAACGCGCCGACCTGATGGAAGATCTGGCGACGACCAAGTCGGAGCTGAAGCCCAAGAAGATCATCAAGCGCCTGAAGGTCGTCGAAAGCTTCATCGATTCGGGCAACCGCCCCGAATGGATGATCCTGGAAGTCGTCCCCGTGATCCCGCCCGAACTGCGCCCGCTGGTGCCGCTCGACGGTGGCCGCTTCGCGACGTCGGATCTGAACGATCTCTACCGCCGCGTGATCAACCGTAACAACCGTTTGAAGCGCCTGATGGAACTGCGCGCGCCGGACATCATCGTCCGCAACGAAAAGCGCATGTTGCAGGAAGCCGTTGACGCGCTGTTCGACAACGGCCGCCGCGGCCGCACGATCACGGGCGCCAACAAGCGTCCGCTGAAATCGCTGTCCGACATGCTCAAGGGCAAGCAGGGCCGCTTCCGTCAGAACCTGCTCGGCAAGCGCGTCGATTATTCGGGCCGTTCGGTCATCGTGACGGGTCCGGAACTCAAGCTGCACCAGTGCGGCCTTCCGAAGAAGATGGCGCTCGAGCTGTTCAAGCCGTTCATTTATGCGCGCCTCGACGCCAAGGGTCTGTCGATGACCCTTAAACAGGCGAAGAAGTGGGTGGAAAAGGAACGCAAGGAAGTCTGGGATATCCTCGACGAAGTCATTCGCGAGCACCCGGTCCTGCTGAACCGCGCCCCGACGCTTCACCGCCTGGGCATTCAGGCGTTCGAACCCGTGCTGATCGAAGGCAAGGCGATCCAGCTTCACCCGCTGGTCTGCGCCGCGTTCAACGCCGACTTCGATGGCGACCAGATGGCCGTTCACGTCCCGCTCTCGCTGGAAGCCCAGCTGGAAGCGCGCGTGCTGATGATGTCGACCAACAACATCCTGAGCCCCGCGAACGGCAAGCCGATCATCGTGCCGTCGCAGGACATGGTGCTTGGTCTCTATTATCTGTCGATGGAGCGCGAAGGCGAACCCGGCGAGGGCATGCTGCTCGCCGACATGGCCGAAGTGCATCAGGCGCTTTTTATCGGTGCCGTGACCCTGCACACCAAGGTCGTCAGCCGCGTCCCGCAGACCGATGAGAAGGGCAATGAATATTTTCAGCGCTTCGAAACGACCCCGGGCCGTATGCTCATCGCCGAGTGCCTGCCGAAGTCGCACACCGTGCCCTTCGACGTCGTCAATCGCCTTCTGACCAAGAAGGAAATCGGTGACGTGATCGATCAGGTCTATCGTCACACCGGCCAGAAAGAGACCGTGTTGTTCGCCGACGCCATCATGGCGCTGGGCTTCCGCCACGCGTTCAAAGCCGGCATCTCGTTCGGCAAGGACGACATGATCATTCCGGCGTCCAAGGTCGGCATGGTCGATGAAACCCGCGCCTTGGTGAAGGATTTCGAGCAGCAGTATCAGGACGGCCTGATCACGCAGCAGGAAAAGTACAACAAGGCAATCGACGCCTGGTCGCAGTGCGGCGACAAGGTCGCGACCGCGATGATGGACGAAATCCGCGCCGAGCCGAAGGATCCGAAAACGGGTCGTCTGGCCCCGATCAACTCCATCTATATGATGGCGCACTCGGGTGCCCGTGGTTCGCAGGCGCAGATGAAGCAGCTCGCCGGTATGCGCGGTCTGATGGCCAAGCCGTCGGGTGAGATCATCGAAACCCCGATCATCTCGAACTTCAAGGAAGGTCTGACCGTTCTTGAATATTTCAACTCGACCCACGGTGCCCGTAAGGGTCTGGCCGATACGGCGCTCAAGACGGCAAACTCGGGTTATTTGACCCGCCGTCTGGTCGACGTGTCGCAGGATTGCGTCGTTATCGAGGAAGATTGCGGCACCGACCGCGGCATGGAAATGCGCGCGATCATCCAGGGCGGTTCGACGATCGCCTCGCTGGGCGAGCGCATCCTGGGCCGCACGACGCTGGAAGATGTGCTCGACAAGGACGGCAATGTGCTGGCCCCCGTCGGCACCCTCCTCGACGAGCCGACGACGCAGCGGATCGAAGATGCCGAAGTCCAGTCGGTCAAGATCCGCTCGCCGCTGGTTTGCGAAGCGGTGCTGGGCGTTTGCGGCAAATGCTATGGCCGTGACCTGGCCCGCGGTACCCCGGTGAACATCGGTGAAGCGGTCGGCGTTATCGCCGCCCAGTCGATCGGTGAACCCGGCACCCAGCTGACCATGCGTACCTTCCACATCGGTGGTGCGGCGCAGGTTAACGAGCAGTCGAACGCCGAATCGATTTCGGACGGCACGATCGAATATCGTGACATGCCGACGATCGTCGACCAGCGCGGTCGCCGTCTGGCGCTTGCCCGTTCGGGTGAAGTCGCGGTGATCGACAGCGAAGGTCGCGAGCGCGCGTCGCACAAGCTGCCTTACGGCGCGCATATCCTGTTCAAGGATGGCGACAAGGTGAAGAAGGGCGACCGGATTGCCGAATGGGATCCGTTCACCATGCCGCTGATCACCGAAAAGCAGGGCGTTGTGAAGTATCAGGATCTGGAAGACACCAAGACCCTGATCGAACAGGTCGACGAAGCGACGGGCATCGCCCAGCGCGTCGTGATCGAATATCGTTCGGCTGGCCGCGCCAAGAAGGAAGATCTTCAGCCGCGCCTGACCCTGCTTGACGATGCTTCGGGTGAAGCCGCGCGCTACCTGCTCGCGGTCGGCACGATGCTGTCGGTCGAGGATGGTCAGACGGTGCAGGCGGGTGACGTTCTGGCCCGTGTCAGTCGTGAAGCATCGAAGACGCGCGACATCACCGGCGGTCTGCCGCGGGTGGCCGAGCTGTTCGAAGCGCGCATTCCGAAGGACAACAGCGTTATCGCAAAGATCAGCGGTCGCATTGAATTCGTCAAGGATTACAAGGCGAAGCGCAAGATTGCGATCGTTCCGGAAGAAGGCGATCCGATCGAATATCTGATCCCCAAGTCGAAGGTGCTGGAAGTGCAGGAAGGCGATCAGGTCAAGCGCGGCGATGCGTTGATCAGCGGTTCGCCGAACCCGCACGACATTCTGGACGTCATGGGCGTCGAGGCGCTGGCTGAATATCTGGTCGCCGAAATCCAGGAAGTGTACCGACTGCAGGGCGTGAAGATCAACGACAAGCACATCGAAGTGATCGTTCGCCAGATGCTGCAGAAGGTCGAGATTACCGCGGGCGGCGACACCACGTTGCTGCCGGGCGAACAGCTCGATTATCTGGAGATGATGGAATATAACGCCAAGCTGCCGAAGAATGGTGTTCCAGCCGAGGGCCGTCCGGTCCTGTTGGGCATCACCAAGGCGTCGCTGCAAACGCGCAGCTTCGTTTCGGCCGCGTCGTTCCAGGAGACGACGCGCGTTCTCACCGAAGCTTCGGTGCAGGGCAAAGTCGACTCGCTGATCGGGCTGAAAGAAAACGTCATCGTCGGCCGCCTGATCCCGGCGGGTACCGGCGCCGCGATGAACCGCGTCCGCGTCACTGCGTCGAGCAAGGATGCCGCGCTGCGCGCATCGATGCGCGCCGCGAGCCAGGTAGACCTGATCGCGCCGGCGAGTGCCGCTGCCGAGCATGCCGCCGAACTGGCGCAGGGGCCTGAAGCCGCGATGGGCGACGATCCACTGGGCAAGGTGCAGGGCGAAGACTTCACGACCGATGACGTGATGGTCGAAGAGCGTCCGGAGGGTGAGGGCGAGGCGTAACCGCTTCGGTCATCCAGGCACGACAGAAAAGAGCCCCGCCGGAGTGATCCGGCGGGGCTTTTTCTTGTGTGGATTGCAGTGAGAACGGGTTCCGGTCGGAAGCGGCTCTGCTCAATAAATTCCGCTGGTCCCCGGTGTCGTTACGCGCGCTGTCGTCTGGACCGTCGGGACCACTTGCGGCGCGACCGGTGCGATGATCGTAGCGGTCGGACGACCGGGTTTGGCAAAGCTGGCCAACACTGGAGCATCGCGCCCATAGAGATCGGAGAGTTTTTTGGTGCCGCCCTTGCCGTCGGGGATGACGGTCCAATAAGCAACATAGACGGGGAAAGGCTGGTCGAAGCCGAAGCGGGTGGTCTTGCCGCTCGCGATCGCTTCGCCGAACTCTTCCGGGCTACGCCCCGCGAACATGACCGCCATCAGGCCCGAGAAATGCAGCGCGCGTTCGGTGCGGATGCAGCCGTGGCTGAATGCGCGGGCGGCGGCGTTGAACGCGCCCTTTGACGGAGTGTCATGCAGGTAGATCGCATGCTCGTTGAGCATTTCCATCTTCATCACGCCGAGCGCGTTGTTTGGCCCCGCCTTTTGCACCACCGACAGCGTCTTGCCGCTGCCGGTCCAGGTATAGCCCTGCGCGCGCGCCGAGGCGGGGTTGCGGGCAATCGTCGCGCCGATGCCTTCGTTAATGATGCTGCGCGGTAGGGTCCAGGTCGGGTTGACGATGATGCCGGTGGCCATCGGGTTCAGCTGCGGCGTTGCGGTCGATGCTTTGCCGACGACGGCCTTGTGCGTCGCGATGATCGTGCCGCCATGGACGACGCGGGTCATATATTCGGGAACGTTGCTGACGACATAGCGCTCGCCGAGCGCGCGCGGCATCCAGCGCCAGCGTTCCATGTTGACACGGATGGCATTGGCGTCGGCAGGCGCCTTGGCCTTGGTGAGCGCGGCCTTGAGCAGCGCGAAGTCGGGATGGATGGGGTTGAGCGAGGCGAGCGTTTCACGGATCGACCCGGCGTTCAGCGCGGTCTCGAGCAGCGGCAGCAAGGGTTCGGCATCGGCGTCGCTATCGATCATGAACCATTGTTTGCGCGCCGCATTAGGCGTGCGCCCGTCGCGCAGATGCGTCGCGAGCAGCAGGAAGGTGTCGGTCGCGCGTTTGTCGAGCGCGGCCTGATCGTTGGAAAGGATCGCCGCGGCGAGCTCGTCGGGGTTATAATCCTTGGCGAACAGGCCTTCGGCGCCAATGTTTTCGATCGTGCTGAGCAGCGCGGTGGCGTTTTCTTCGGTCCAGCTCGGCAACGTCACCTGTGCGGCGATCACCGGGGCGTCGTCGGCGACCTTGTCGGGCTGGAGGATGACCGAATCCTCTTTCACCGCGGTTTGGGCGAAGGCGGGCGTGGCGAGCAGGCTCAGCGGCAGGAGGAGCGTCGCGGCGCGGCGCGCTGCGTTGGGGGCGTTTTTGACCATGGTTAAGCCCTTAGCCAAAAATGTGGAGGAGTTAAAGTGAGGTGGCGCACAGTTGGGCGCATAAGAAGCCCCTCGGGGGAGCGGTTGGGGTCGCGGTTGCGTCTCAAAGCCCACCCCCCTGCGACTAAGCCAGCAATCTGGCAAGTCTCGCTGCCCTTCTTCTGATGGGGAGGAGTTTATACCATGTTCATGCTGCGCCCGCCTCATCGTGTCGCGCGAGCCAGTCTTCCAGCCATTTGATCGTATAATCGCCGTTGATCACGTCGGGGTCGGCGAGCAGCGCCTGGTGCAGCGGGATATTGGTCTTGACCCCCGCTATCACCATTTCCTCGAGCGCACGGCGCATCCGCATCATGCAGCTTTCGCGGGTGCGTCCATAAACGATCAGCTTGCCGATCATGCTGTCGTAATAGGGCGGGATCGAATAACCGGCGTACAGCCCGCTATCGACGCGCACATGCATGCCGCCCGCGGCATGATAATTGGTGACCTTGCCGGGTGAGGGCATGAAGGTGCGCGGGTCTTCGGCGTTGATGCGGCATTCCATCGCGTGGCCGCGGAACTCCAGGTCTTCCTGTCTGACCGACAGGTCGCGGCCTCCGGCGACGCGAATTTGTTCGCGAACAAGGTCAAAGCCGGTGATCATTTCGGTCACCGGATGCTCGACCTGGATGCGCGTGTTCATTTCGATGAAGAAGAATTCGCCATTTTCCCACAGGAATTCGATCGTCCCGGCGCCGCGATATTGCATCGCGGCCATCGCGTCGGCGCACACCTTGCCCATGCGCGCGCGCTCTTCGGCCGAGATAATCGGCGAGGGCGCTTCTTCGAGCACTTTCTGGTGGCGGCGCTGAAGCGAGCAATCGCGCTCGCCGAGGTGGATTGCCGTTCCCCGGCCATCGCCGAACACCTGAAATTCGATGTGGCGCGGGTTGCCGAGATATTTTTCCATATAGACGGTCGGGTCGCCGAACGCCGCCGCCGCTTCGCTCGACGCCTGACCCATCAGGCTTTCGAGGCTGTCGGCGTCGGGGACGACCTTCATCCCGCGCCCGCCGCCGCCCGACGCGGCCTTGATCAACACGGGATAGCCGATTTCCTCGGCCATTTTGCGGCATTCGTCGCCATAGGTTACCGCACCGGGTGATCCCGGAACGACCGGCAGGCCGAGCGCGACCGCGGTACGCTTGGCCTCGACCTTGTCGCCCATGGTGCGGATATGCTCGGGCTTCGGTCCGACGAAGATCATGTCATGCGCTTCGATGATCTCGGCGAAGCGTTCGTTTTCGGAGAGGAAACCATAGCCCGGATGGATCGCGTCAGCGCCGGTAATCTCGGCCGCCGAGATGATCGCGGGGATGTTGAGATAGCTGTCCTTCGCCGCGGGCGGGCCGATGCACACCGCTTCGTCGGCGAGGCGGACGTGCATGGCATCGGCATCGGCGGTCGAGTGAACCGCGACCGTCTTGATGCCCATTTCGTGGCAGGCGCGATGGATACGCAGCGCGATTTCGCCGCGGTTAGCGATCAGAAGTTTTTCAATGGCCATTGCCGAATGTTTCCTTCGCCTCAGGCGATGGTGAACAGCGGCTGGTCGAACTCGACCGGCTGGCTGTTTTCAACATGCACACCCGTCAGCGTACCCGATGCGGGGGCGACGATCGGGTTCATGACCTTCATCGCCTCGATGATCAGCACGGTGTCGCCGGCCTTGACCGGTGAGCCAATGGTCGCAAAATTCGGCGCGCCGGGTTCGGGCGAGAGATAAACGGTGCCGACCATCGGCGATCTGACCGCGTCGGCGAAGCTGGCAGCCGCGGGGGCGGCCGCGACGGGAGCTGCCGCCGGGGCCGCGGCGGCGGGTGCCAGTGCAGGCGCATAAGCGACGGGCGCCGGGGCAACCGCGGCCTTGCGCGCGACGCGGACCTTGCGATCGCCGTCCTCGACTTCGATTTCGGTCAGGCTGGTATCGTCGAGCAGCTCGGCGAGCGCGCGCACATAGGCCGGATCGATATTGATGCCATCGTCTTTATGGTCACCCATGAGAATTTTCCTGTTGTTGCGGCGTCCATTGATAAGGACGCTCAGACCCCGTTTTTGATGCGCCCTCTTGTCAGAGACGCGCGGCGGCGTCCAGCGCCAGCGTATAGCTGTTCGCGCCATGGCCTGCAAAATGCGCGACCGCGGCCATGCCGACATAGCTGATGTGGCGAAACTCTTCGCGCTGCATCGGGTCCGACAGATGGACCTCGATCACCGGCACCTTGATCGATTTGATCGCATCGTGGAGCGCGATCGAGGTATGCGTGTAGCCGCCCGCGTTGAGCAACACCGCCTTGGCGCCCGCGACATAGGCTTCGTGCAGCCAGTCGATCAGCACGCCCTCATGGTTGGTCTGGCGGCACTCGACCCGAAGGCCGAGTTCGGCCGCCTGCGCTTCGAGCCGCGCGTGAATGTCGTTCAGCGTATCATGGCCGTAAATCTCCGGCTCGCGCGTACCGAGCAGGTTGAGGTTAGGGCCGGAGAGGACAAAAACGGTCGGCTTGTCGGTCAATGCGGGGGCTTTCGGTTGCGACGATATGCGCTCCCCCTATATGGGCTGCTCGGCAAAAGGCAAAGCAAGGCGGATTCCCCTTTGATCTCGGTCATCCTCAACGGCGAAACGCGGCAGGTGCGCGATGGTAGCATTGCCGATCTCGTGGCCTCGCTCGGCCTCGACGTCAAAAAGGTCGCGGTCGAGCGCAACCGCGAAATCGTACCTCGCTCGACGCTGGCGGATGTGGCGCTGTGCGAGGGCGACGCGTTGGAAATTGTACATTTTGTGGGAGGCGGTTGTTGACCGACATTTGGAGCGTTGCCGGACGTACATTCACGTCGCGGCTGATTGTCGGGACCGGCAAGTACAAGGATTTTGAGCAGAATGCGGCGGCGGTCGCGGCTTCGGGGGCGGAGATCGTCACGGTCGCGGTGCGCCGCGTCAATGTGTCGGACCCGACCGCGCCGATGCTCACCGATTATATCGATCCGAAGAAGGTCACCTACCTGCCCAACACCGCGGGCTGCTTCAACGCCGACGACGCGATCCGCACCTTGCGGCTGGCGCGCGAGGCAGGGGGCTGGGATCTGGTGAAGCTGGAAGTGCTTGGCGAGGCCAAGACGCTCTACCCCAACATGCGCGAGACGTTGGAGGCGACCGAGGTGCTGGCGAAGGAAGGTTTCCTGCCGATGGTCTATTGCGTCGACGATCCGATCGCCGCGAAACAGCTGGAGGATGCGGGCGCGGTCGCGGTAATGCCGCTGGGCGCTCCGATCGGGTCGGGGCTGGGGATCCAGAACCGCGTCACCATCCGCCTGATCGTCGAGGGTGCGTCGGTACCCGTGCTGGTCGATGCGGGCGTTGGCACAGCGAGCGATGCCGCAGTGGCGATGGAGCTTGGCTGCGACGGCGTGCTGATGAACACTGCGATCGCCGAGGCGAAAGATCCGATCCGGATGGCGCGGGCCATGAAGCTGGCGGTCGAGGCAGGGCGGGACGCGTATTTGTCGGGGCGGATGGGGCTACGCAAATATGCCGACCCGTCCAGTCCGTTGGCGGGACTGATCTGAGCGCAGTCAGAAGGGCGCAGGCGGGCGTAGAGCATTTCGATCCGCTCGATCTGGCCATTGATGCCCAGCACGACTTCGACATCCCAGAGTAATTTGCCGGGGCCGTCGGGCAGGACGATGATCCGGTAAGGCTGCCACAAACTGTTTTCGGTCGCTTTGCGCTCGACGCTGAACGTCTTTGCGAGCGGCAGGTGGAGAAAAGCCTCGCGCGGGGTCGTGCGCGTCATCGAATAAACGGCGGGGGCGCCGGACAGCAGTTCGAAAGCGACCTGCTCCTCGTTCTTCAACTTCGCTTGCGCATCGGCGACTTTTGCGATCAGCGCCGCCGCTTCTTCGGCTGTCATGCCGCGTAACTGCGGTAGCGCGTGGAGCTTTGTCGGGGCGGGCTGCGCGAGAGCGCCGAGGGCGAACAGCAGCACGGTCGCGGCGAGCGGGATTGAGCGCAAAAATATCATGCCGCTATTCGATCGCATTTGCGCGACGGGTCAATTGCCATTTTTTCAGAATGATTTGCCCGAAGGCATGGAACATTGGCGGGGACCGCTCGTTGGTCAGGCAAGAGGCGCTACTGCCTCGGCCAAAAGCAAGGAGACATTCCATGGGTGAACTCACCGACAAAGCAAAGGGCCTCGCCAACGAAGCTGCGGGTAACACCAAGCAAGCAGTCGGCAAGGCGACCGACAACGAGAAATTGAATGCCGAAGGCGTTGCGCAGGAGCGCAAAGGCGAAGCCCAGAACCTAAAGGGCGAAGTCAAAGGCGCGCTCGGCGACAAGGTCTGACGATCTGATCGACCGATAAGAAAAAGGCCCCGGGAGACCGAGGCCTTTTTTGTTCCCCCCTGTCGAGCAGCAACGGGGAGGGGTCCGCCGCGAAGCGGTGGTGGAGGGGTCGCAACGTCGCGCCATGGCCCCCCCCCCCCGTCAGCCCTCCGGGCTGCCACCTCCCCATGGCTTCGCCACAGGGAGGATCGGAGAATGTTATTTGCCCCCGGAAGCCACCAGGTCGACGTCAGTCATGCCGCCGTCGCGGCGGGCCATGATCACATAGGCGAGGTCGCCCCTGGTGCCGCCGAGCATATGTTCGTTGCCGTTAACGCGGTGGTCGCTGGTGTAGCCAGCGCGGATGGCCATTGTGTGATAATAGTCGAACACGCCTTGAATCGACGCGGCGGTCTGGAAATTAACGACGCGGATGTTGCACTTGCCGCCTGCTACGCCCGCAGCTTCGCGCAGCGTCGCGCGCGGATAGACTTTGAATGCAGCGGGCAGGCGCTCGGCCCAGGCGTTGCCATAGGTCAGCTTGGCGTCGCAGCCGCCGCCCTTTTGCTGATCGCGCGCGAGTGCGCCGATGGTGACGGGTCGCGGCTTGGCTTCGCAGCCGTCGCAACCTGCTTCCATCGGAAGCGCCTTGGGTGCGGTAAGCAGCTTGCCCGCCTTGAGCGCAGCAGCGGCTTCGGCGACTGTTGCGGCCTTGCCACCCGCCACGCCGGGAACGCCGCCATCCACGGGGCGATTGCCGGGACCGACGGCATTCTGGTTCGCCTGACCCGCAAGCTTGGGGTCTACCATGATCTTGTCTTCGAGCGCGCCCTTGATCGAGGGGTCGGCATTGGTCAGCCCTTCGTCGAGCGGCCCGAGTTCCGACTTGGCCTCGGGATTGTCCCGGCACCCGGCGAGCGGTGCCGCCGCCATCAGCAGGCCGGTAACCAGCCATTTTCCGCGCAACATCATCACTAACGCTCCCTTAATCTTTCACCGGGAATGCCTGATTCTGGTTAAAAAGACGCAAATAAAATGCGTTAACGGGTAACGTTTTGTTAGCCGAAAACTGTACCGGAGCGAGACGTGTTCGGGTTGCAGCGGATCAGCCGCGAGGTTTCAACCGCCGCCTGGCGGTGGGTCACGGCGTGCCGATAGACGGGGTCGGTGACCATTTCCATGAAGGCGGCGCTGGTCGGATATTCGACAATGAACATGGCGTCCCAATGCTCGGCGTCGGGGCCGATCACCATCGCTTCCATCGAACCGCGCCAGACGATGCGTCCGCCAACGCGTTGGAAGATCGGACCGCTGTCGGCGCCATAATGAGCATAGGCTTCGGCGCCGGTCAGCGCTTCACTCGCAAGCGCATGATCGGCGGGATAGGTCGCCGCGGTCTTGAAGCGGACGAGGTTGAGCATGTGGATCACGGTATCACGCGGCAGCGCCTTGAACGCATCGAATTGCGCGCGCTCGGGGTCGATATGATGGTCGGACATCAGAGGAACTCCTTGCGCTTGATCCGCCAGGCATCAGCGCTCTGCGTCCAGGCGTCGACCGGTGCATCCTCGAACGGCGCAGGCAGGCGGGTGGGACCGCTGTTGGTTGCCCCCAGCCGCGCCGCCAAAGCCTGCGAACGCGCGTTGGCGGGATCGATGCTGTGCATCAGCTCGGGCCATTTCAGAAATTCGACGGCAAAGTCGCAGGCGGCGATGCAGCCTTCAAAGGCATAGCCCTTGCCCGCGAATTTGGCGCGCACGCCATAACCGATTTCGGGCGCCGGCCAGCCGTCGGGCTCCCACGGGCCAAGGCGACCGACCCATTCGCCACTCTCCCGCTCGATCACCGAGAACATCGAAAAGCCGCGGATGTGCCACGCCCCGGCCAGCGTACACCAGATGCGCCACGCCGCGGCGCGCGGGCAGGTGCCGCCAATAAACTGCATGGTGTCGGGTTCGGCGCACATTTCGGCGAAGGCGTCGAAATCCTCGGTCGCGGGCGGGCGCAGGATGAGCCGTTGGGTAACGAGCAGGGGGCCGTTGAGCATGAGGATCCTCTCCCGGAAACAGGAGGGTGCTTTTGCGGCAAGCAGCACGGACGGGCAAGGGGCAAGCGCGCGTGGGTCGCGCACGCGGTCGAGGGCGCCGACGACCAGGTCGACGCCCTCTTCCATCTACGTTTGCGGGCGGAGGGGTCTCGGACCCGCAATCGAGACGGTAGCTCTATCGCTTAGCGGCAGCGATATTTGTCGCGGTCGATCTCGCGGCCCAGGAGGGCACCGGCGCCAGCGCCGATCACGGTGCCGAGCAGCTTGTCGCCGCGACCCGCGATTTCGTTACCGGCAAGGCCGCCCACGGCGCCGCCGATCAACAGACCGGTCGTGCCGTTGTCCTTTTTGCAACGATAACGGCCGTCACGGTCGCGCCACACGCGGGTGTCGGCACTGACCCGCTGGTCATGATGATGGCGCTTCTTGCGCTTATGAAAGCCGCTCGACTGTTCCATCTGATGGAAGCCTTCGGCCTTGGCCGGGGCCGCGATGCCGGCATAGGCCGGGGCGGTCAGCGCGACGCTGGCGGCGGCCAATGCACCCATCAGGCTCTTGTTGAAACTAAGCATTGTAAATCCTTTCCTGGTGCCGCGCCTTGTACCGCATGACGGTACTTGGCACTTCGAGAAGGGAAACGACCGGGGTCCGGATCGCGTTGCATGAACCCGAGGCAACAAGACGAAGCGAGCGTTATCATCGACGAACCGAAAAGCTCTTGCCGCGTGGGCGGCATCATGCGACAGTCTTGAAATGCTCAACATTGCCTCGCTCGTTATCGGCGCCATCGCCCTGGTTTTGGCCGTTTTTGCTTTCGTCCCGCTGCTTGGCTGGGCCAATTGGCTGATCGTGCCCTTTGCGGTCGTCGGGCTCGCGCTGGGCGCGATGTCGAGCAGCAACAGTGGGCGCAATCTGAACATAGTCGTGATTGTCATCGGCGTGATCCGCCTGATGCTGGGCGGCGGTATCTTCTGATTTTCGGCCGAAAGGCAGTTTTTCCCCTATGACCCAGCCGACCGCTCCCGCGGAATCCCCGCAGCGCGGCTTGCCCTATGCACTGGCGGCCTATGGTCTCTGGGGCTTTGTCCCGCTCTTTTTCAAGCTGCTCGAAAGCGTGCCGCCGGTCGAGGTGCTCGCGCAGCGCATCGTCTGGTCGCTGCCGCTGTGTTTTGTCATCATGCTGTTTCGGAGGCAGATTGGCGAATATATCGCGGCGCTGAAGGATGGGCGCGTGCTGCGGCTACTGCTCGCCAGTTCACTGCTGATCGCGCTCAACTGGCTTGTTTATATCTACGCCATTTTCACCGACCATGTGCTCGCGGCGAGCCTGGGCTATTATCTCAACCCGCTGGTCAATGTGCTGCTCGGCATGGCGTTTCTGGGCGAGCGGTTGTCGCGGTTACAGGCGGTGGCGGTGGTCATCGCCGCGATTGGCGTTGCGATCCTGCTCGCCGGCGCGCTCGACACGCTCTGGATCAGCCTGACGCTGGCGCTCAGTTTCGGCACCTATGGCTTGATCCGCAAGGTGGTACCGGTGGGATCGCTGCCCGGGCTGGCGGTAGAGACGACCTTGCTGTTGCCGCTGTCGGTGGCCGTGGTGGGCTATTATCTGTGGATCGGCGACGGACGCGGGTTCGGGGCAGGCGTAGAGATCAGCTGGCTGCTTGCAGCAGCGGGCGTAGTGACGGCGGTGCCGCTATTACTATTTGCGACCGCGGCGCGGCGAATGAGTTACGCGGCGTTGGGCTTCGTTCAATATCTGGCGCCAACGCTGCAGTTCCTGCTCGGCCTGTTCATCTTCAACGAGCCGCTGAAGCCCGCGCAGCTGTTTTGCTTCCTGCTGATCTGGATCAGCATCGCGGTGTTCAGTTTCGACATGTGGCGCAAGATGCGTGCCGAGCGGATGGTGACGGTGGCTTGAGCCGCGCCGCCGCCCAAAAGGTTCGGATTCCATTTTTTCGCGCGAAGGCACAAAGACACAACGAGCCCTACCGTCCGTTTGCCCTGGGCTCGTCGAAGAGCCGTTTTTCTTGGCGACGGTGACGAAAGGGACGGTGCTTCGACAAGCTCAGCACGAACGCCTTTAGAGTCCTTCGTGGTGCCTTCGTGTCTTTATGCGAAACAAATCAGACCAGCCGCCAGCCCAGCGTCTCACCCGCGTGGAAAGGCACGACCTCGCCGACCTTATCCGGTACCACGACGTCAGCGCGTTCCAGCGTAACGGTGTCGTCATTGAGCGGCAGCCCATAGAAGCGCGGCCCGTGTTCGCTGGCGAAACCTTCGAAATGATCCAGCGCGCCATCCTGATCGAACGCGGTGATGTAGCTTTCCAGCGCGAAGGGCGCGTTGAAGATGCCCGCGCAGCCGCACGAGGCCTCCTTGGTGTGGACCGCATGCGGCGCACTGTCGGTGCCAAGGAAGAATTTGGGCGAGCCCGAGGTCGCGGCGGCGCGCACCGCGAGACGGTGATGCTCGCGCTTGGCGACGGGCAGGCAATATGCGTGCGGGCGGATGCCGCCGACGAGCATCGCGTTGCGATTGATATGCAGATGCTGCGGGGTGACGGTCGCGGCGACAGTCGCGGGGGCATCGGCGACGAATTGCGCGGCCTCGGCCGTCGTAATATGTTCGAACACGATCTTGAGCGCGGGCAGGGCGCGGACCAGCGGTTCCAGGGTGCGCTCGATGAACACCGCCTCGCGGTCGAAAATGTCGACCTCATGGTCGGTGACCTCGCCGTGGATGAGTAGCGGCATGCCGATCGCCTGCATCCGTTCGAGCACGCTCATAATGTTGGCGATGTCGGTGACGCCATGCGCGCTGCCGGTGGTGGCGTGGGCGGGGTAGAGTTTGGCGGCGGTGAACACGCCCTCGGCATGGCCGCGCGCAATCTCGTGCGCATCGGTGGCGTCGGTCAGATAAGCGACAATCAGCGGGGTGAAGTCGAGATCCGCGGGGACAGCGGCGTTGATGCGGTCTCGGTAGGCGCGCCCTTCCTCGGCGGTGGTCACCGGCGGCGACAGGTTCGGCATGACGATCGCGCGGGCAAACTGGCGCGCGGTATAGCGCGCGACATGGTGCAGCATCGCCCCGTCGCGCAGATGGACGTGCCAGTCGTCGGGGCGGCGGATCGTCAGGCGGTCGGACATGCGGGTCTCGCGAAGAAATGGGTGCTTGGTTTTGGCTGCCGCGTCCCTAGATTATCGCCATGGCCAATACCACCCTCATCAACCGCGCTCTCATTCGCTTATCGGGGGACGATGTCCGTGGTTTCCTGCAAGGGCTGGTCACCAACGACACATCGGGCGACCTGCCGGTGTGGGCGGCGCTGCTGTCCGCGCAAGGCAAGGCTCTGTTCGATTTCCTGATCTGGGGCGACGCCCCTCGACCGGGCTCGGGGCAATCGGACATCCTCATTGATTGCGAGCGCGAGGCTGCGGGCGATTTGGGCAAACGGCTGACCCTGTACCGCCTCCGCCGCGCGATCACGATCGAACGCGAGCCCGATCTGTGCGTTCATTGGGCGCCCGGCGGCGATGTCGGGGTCGTCGACCCGCGGCTGCCCGAACTCGGCCGGCGCTGGCTCACGCCGGCTGATGGGGACGCGGGCGCCGACGATGCCTGGCGCGCGCACCGGCTGGAGCTGGGCGTCACCGAAGGTCGCACCGAATTGGGCGACGGCACGACCCTGTGGCTCGAATGCAATGCCGCCGAACTGAACGGGGTCAGCTTTACCAAGGGTTGCTACGTGGGGCAGGAGAACACCGCGCGGATGAATTGGCGGCAGAAGGTCAATCGGCGGCTGGTCGTGGTGCCGATCGCCGATGCCGACGAAAAGCGGCAGGTGATCGCTTATCCCGAACTCGGCTGGTCGGTCGAGCATCGCCGCGCCGAGAGCATCGACGCCGCCGGTGCGCCGTCGTGGATGCGCAGTGCACTGGGGCCCACGGACGCCTGACAGGCACAGCGTTTGCTGCTATGGTGCAGCCATGCGCGCTTTCCTGATCTCGTCGGCGCTGGTCGCCGCAGTCGCCACTCCCGCACTCGCGACCGAGGCGGACGCACCCGCTTCTCTTCTGGCGGTCGAGACCGAGGCACCCGCTCCGCGCGCGCCGCTGGTTCCGCTTGCCGCTGATTCGGTTTGGACGCCGCGCTTTGCCGCTGCCGCCGACGATCTGGTCGCGGCGCTGCGCTCACGCGATGAGGCGCGCTGGGCGCCGCTGCTGGGTGGGCAATGGCTGGCCGCCGACGATCGCGCGCGGGTCGCTGGCTTGCTCCGCGACGGCAACAGCCCGTTCCGCCACGCCTTGTTCTCCAAAGGGTTCACGCACCGCGCAATCCTGGGCTGGAGCGCGCCTGTGTCGTTGAACGCCGCCGAACGCGCCGCGATCGAAGCGGGGCAAGAGGCCGAGGCCTTGGTATGCTGGTCGGCGGGCGGCGCCGGCGGCCAATGGCCGACCACCGCCGCCGCCGCCGACAATCGGGCAGATCGCCCCTATGCCTGCGCCCGGATCGCGTACAGCATCCGCGGCGACACGCCGACTTGGCGGGCGTTCATCGAACAGCCGTCCGCTTAACCAATCCCCAACCCAATTTTGCGACAAAGCGCGTCATGTTGGGGCGCTTTCTTGGCTTGGCCGCGATCATCGCGGCGGTGTCGATCGGCATGGCGGGCGTCGCCAGCCGTTCCACGGCCGGTGATGCCGTTGAAACGACAGCGGCGATTTCCGGCAATCACGACAATTGGACAACGCACAAGCTGCGCAAAGACCGCTCTGTGGCGGCGGCCGAGGCCGCGCGGAGTTCAGGTTCGTCGACGTCGTCGGGCGAGGCGCTGCTCAGTCGCTCGCGCGATTCGCATTTCTACGCCGATGCGGACATTGACGGCACCAACATTCGCGTGATGGTCGATAGCGGCGCGTCGATCGTGGCGCTGACCCGGCGCGATGCCGAGGCGATCGGAATCGATGTCGATCGGCTGCCGGTCACCGGCACGGCGCGTACCGCCGGCGGGGACGTGCCGATGCGCACCGTTATGCTCGACAGCGTCGACATCGACGGGCTGGAAGTCCGACGAGTCGAAGCCGCGGTGGTCGACGCCGACATGGGCGTGTCGTTGCTCGGGCAAAGCTATCTGTCGCGGCTTGCCGCGGTGAATGTCGAGGGCGACACGATGACACTGCGCTGAGGCGCACTACTTCGCCTTTTTGTCGATCAGCACCGCTTGCTGCCACCGGCTCGGCGCTTTGTCGGTACGATGGATGCACCCGGCCCAGCAACAGGGGCGCTTCTTCCCCTCGTGCAATTCCTCCACCGTCCGCTCGATCCGGCGCGCTCGCGTTTTCGCCTGCTTGGCATCATCGACCCAGCAGATGAACTCGTTGCGCCCGAGTGGGGTCAGGCTTTCCCAGAGCACCAGCGTTTCGGGATCGGACACCAGCGCCGCCTGCATGTCATCGCCCGCGGTGTGGACGGTTCCGTGGGAAAAGGCCTTGGTCACGGCGTCATTCAATATGTCGGTCGGCGAGACGGGTCAAATCGGCGCGGTGGCTTGCCATTTTGGTCCTATTTCCCCACATCACCGGGATGAACGCTCCCAACCCTCCAATGCGCGCAGCGATCGTGCCGGTCACCGCTTTCCAGCAGAATTGCACCCTCTTGTGGTGCACCGAAACGAACAAGGCGGCCTTCGTCGATCCCGGTGGCGACCTTGACAAGCTGAAGGACGCCGTGCGCCAGACGGGGGTCGAGGTCGAAAAGATTCTGGTGACCCACGGCCATATGGATCATTGCGGCCAAGCGGGGATGCTGGCGAAAGAACTGGGCGTGCCGATCGAAGGACCGCACGAGGACGACCGCTTCTGGATCGAAGCCTTTGCCGAAGACGGCGCACGCTTCGGCATGGTCGGCGAGGTGTTCGAGCCCGACCGCTGGCTGGTCGATGGCGACACGGTCACCGTCGGCAATCTGGTCATCGACGTCATCCATTGCCCGGGTCACACGCCGGGGCATGTCGTGTTCCACCATGCGCCGTCAAAGCTCGCGATAGTCGGCGACGTGATCTTTCAGGGGTCGATCGGCCGAACCGACTTTCCGCGCGGCAATCACCAGCAATTGCTCGATTCGATCACGCAAAAGCTGTGGCCGCTCGGCGGCGACACGACCTTCCTGCCCGGGCACGGCGCGCACAGCAATTTCGCGCACGAACGGCGGACGAACCCGTTTGTCGGCGATATGGCGATCGGTACGGCTGGCTAAACTCGGTCGTCATTGCGAGCGTTTACTTCGGCGCCGCCACCGTCGTTTCCTCGATCTCGGTCGTCGTGACACTCACCGGCGTCAGATAGACGATCGCCAGCGCGCCAAGCGCTAGCCCAAGCTGCGTCAGCATCGTAATGATCGTCCCGACCATCCGGCCCCACATCATCCCGTCCATGCCGATCGCGTGCAGGATGCGCCCGACCAGATAGAGCGCGCCGACGCCCCACAGCCACATCGACGATCCCAGGCCGAGCTCTACAAGCGCCAGCAGGATCAGCACGAAGGCGGTGTTCTCGACAAAATTGCTGTGCGCGCGCATCCGACGCGTCACCAGTTCGTTGCCGCCGTCGCCGACGAAAACCTTTTCCTTGGTCCGCACGCGGCCGACGCGGATCGACAGCCACAGGTTGAGCAGCGCCGCTCCGGCGGCAATTGTCAGGCTGATCGGCAAGATTATCATATGCGTCCCCCCTTTTTGGCCGCGGCTGTTGTCGCTCGGCGCCGGACGTGGTGTGGCATCGCGCTGGGCGATCGGCAAGGGCGAGGCTCTTGCCTGCGCATTGTCATCCACAGGGCTTGCCTTTGCGGGCAAAAACGCTATAGCCCCGCCCGATCCGGCACCCGACACCTTCTGGCGTTGAGGCACCCTTCGGCGGACGATTTTCTTGCTATAATACGGCGGGAACGAAGTTTCGCACGGCGGGCGGGCCAGTCATTTCCGGCAACGGGAGTGACAAATCCGGGTAGCCGATTCGTGACACACTATTGAGAATGCAGGAAATAACATGGCCGTTCCCAAGCGAAAAACCTCGCCCTCGAAGCGCGGTATGCGTCGCAGCCACGACAGCCTGAAGGTTGAAGCCTTTCAGGAATGCCCGAACTGTGGCGAGCTGAAGCGCCCGCACAATCTTTGCAGTGCCTGTGGCCATTATAATGGCCGCGAAGTGGTGTCGGTCGGCGCCTGACCCTTAGCCGGAGCGCAAATTGATGGCATTGACACCGCGAATCGCGATTGATGCGATGGGCGGTGACGTCGGCGTGCGGATGATGCTCGCCGGCGCCGCCATGGCGCGCCACAAGCACGACGGCCTGCGCTTCATCCTCGTGGGTGACGAGGTGCACATCAAGGCGGCGCTTGAGAACCACCCGAATTTGCGCGCGGCGTCGGACATCATCCACACCGACGGCGTGGTGACGGGTGAGGACAAGCCGAGCCAAGCGATCCGCAAGGCGAAAAGCACCTCGATGGGGCTGGCGATCGACGCGGTGAAACGCGGCGATGCCGGCGGTGCCGTGTCGGCAGGCAACACCGGCGCGCTGATGGCGATGGCCAAGCTGGCGTTGCGCACGATGCCGGGGATCGACCGGCCGGCGCTCGCGGCGCTGCTGCCGACGTTGGGCGACAACGACGTCGTCATGCTCGACCTCGGCGCCAACACCGAATGCGATGCCACCAACCTCACCCAGTTTGCGGTGATGGGCGCCGCCTACGCGCGCACCGCGATGGGGCTCCAGCGCCCGCGCGTCGCGCTGCTCAACATCGGCACTGAAGAGCTGAAGGGTACCGACGAGATTCGCGATGCCGCGGCGATGCTCCGCGCCGCGAAGGGGCTGCCGATGGAGTTTACCGGCTTTATCGAAGGCGACAAATTGTCGCGCGGTGACGTGGATGTCATCGTCCATGACGGATTTTCGGGCAATATCGCGCTCAAGACGATCGAGGGGACGGCGCGTTTCGTCACCGACTTGCTGCGCCGCGCCTTCACCAGCTCGACGCGTTCGAAGATCGGTTTCCTGATCTCGCGCCCAGCGACCGAGCTGCTGCGCCACCATCTCGACCCCAATAATCACAATGGCGCGGTGTTCCTGGGCCTAAATGGTGTCGTGTTGAAAAGTCATGGCAGTGCCGATGCCAAGGGGGTCGCCAACTGCGTCCACCTGTGCGCCGAGCTGATCGAAAAGGACATTACGCGGCAGGTGACCGACGATCTGGCGAATTTCCAGAGCGGTAACGCAGCATGACGTTGCGCGCGATTTTGGCGGGTACCGGGTCGGCGCTGCCGCGCAACCGCGTGTCGAACGCCGAACTGGCCGAGCGTGTCGACACCAGCGACGAATGGATCGTCGAGCGCACCGGCATCCGCTTCCGTCACATTGCCGAACCCGACGAGACGACCGCGACGCTGGGCGCCGCGGCCGCGCAGCAGGCAATGGCGGCGGCCGGACTCGAACCGTCGGACATCGGGCTAATCATCCTCGCCACCGCGACCCCCGACAATACGTTTCCGGCCAGCGCGACCAAGGTGCAGGCGCTGATCGGCGCCCCCGATTGTATCGCCTTCGACGTTGCCGCGGTCTGCTCGGGCTTTCTCTATGCGGTGTCGGTCGCCGACGCGATGCTGCGCACCGGTGCGGCCAAGCATGCGCTGGTGATCGGATCGGAAACCTTCAGCCGCATCCTCGACTGGGAAGACCGCACCACCTGCGTCCTGTTCGGCGACGGCGCCGGCGCGGTGGTGCTGTCGGCGAGGGATGTCGATGACGATCAGGGCATATTGGCGACGCGGCTGCACGCCGAGGGCAAATATTCGGGCATGCTATATGTCGACGGCGGCCCTTCGACCACCGGCACCGTCGGCCATGTCCGCATGCAGGGCCGCGAAGTGTTCCGGCATGCCGTCACCAATCTGGCGTCGGTCTTGGGCGAAGTGATGGCCGATGTCGGCCTGTCGCCCGACCAGATCGACTGGGTGGTGCCGCATCAGGCGAACAAGCGGATCATCGACGCGACCGCCAAAAAGCTGGGACTGCCGTCCGAACGCGTCGTGCTGACCGTCGACCAGCATGCCAACACCTCGGCGGCATCGGTGCCGCTGGCGCTCGACCTCGCGATACGCGACGGGCGGATCAAGCGCGGCGATCTGGTCGTGCTGGAAGCGATGGGCGGGGGCTTTACCTGGGGCGCCGCGGTCCTGCGCGTTTAGGTTTGAAAGCGGGCCGGTGCCGCTTCCTCTCTTGGGACGTCGACTTCACCGCATTAACTCTTCGCTCCATCCGTTTCAGTTTGGCGGATTAATTCGCTTTTGTTACATAGGCGCACGGGACTCGTGACGGTGGGGGCTGTCCGGGACCGGTTCGACCAGTTTCGCTTTACGAGGGGGAGGGACCATCATGACCGCAGGGACGCTTACGCGAGCCGATATTGCGACGCGCATCAACCAGCAAATCGGGTTGTCGCGCAACGAATCGGCGACGATCGTCGAATCGATTCTTGACCATATGTCCGACGCGCTAGCGGGCGGGCAAAATGTCAAAATCTCGGGCTTCGGCACCTTTGTCCTGCGCGACAAGGCGCAGCGGGTCGGGCGCAATCCCAAGACCGGCATCGAAGTGCCAATCCTGCCGCGCCGCGTGATGACCTTTCGCGCCAGCCAGACGATGCGAGCGCGCGTTGCCGGTAAATAATCCAGGCCTCGGCCATGGTGGGGTTTGACGTGCCGGACGACACCGGCAAGGCTTCCGGCGCTATGCTCGCGATCGGCGAGCTGGCCGATCGGATCGGGGTGCCGACGCACGTCCTGCGCTATTGGGAAACGCGCTTTCCGCAACTGAAGCCGCTCCAGCGCTCGGGCCGCCGCCGCTATTACCGCGCCGAGGACGTCGCGCTGGCCGAGCGGATCCATCATTTGCTGCATGTGCAGGGGTTCACGGTCGAGGGCGCGCGCAAGGCGTTGTCGGAGGTGGGGGCGAGGGCTTCTGCGGCACCAGCGGCCGAAATCCGCGCCGAGCGGACAGCGGGGGGGGGTGTGATAGGGCAGGCGCATGGCGTCCCGGTCGCAGCGCTCGTCTCGCTGCGCCAGCGATTGGCGGCGGCGTTGGATTGACGCGACTGGCATCGCGTATCAGCAAGTTCAAGAATGTCTGCTTGGGGGTGGGAGGCGGACGGTCAGCTTTCTGCTGAAACGGAACGATAGCGGACGTTCTTACTGCCAAACACCCTGCCAAAAATTTACCTTCGAAATTAAGGTTACTACGGGCGCTTCAATGAAACGCTCACCCAGGGCATCCCTTCGTCCATTTGCTCTTCCGCCTGCGGCCAAAAGGATCTTGGAGCGTCGAAAACTCCGACATGCAAATGGATCATATCTGGCAAGTTCTCGCCCTGATACGAGATCGTGGACCCGCATTTCTTGCAAAAGCCGCGGGTCACTCCGGGCGAAGATGAGAAGATGACAGGCTTTTCTGCCGTGAAAATAACTGATTCGACGGCGTAATCTGCAAAGACAGCACATGGACCACCTGTATGTCTTCGGCAGCTATTACAGTGGCAGGCAACGATGCTGTCCGGCTCTCCAATAGCTTTGATGCGGACCGCGCCACACAGGCATGCCCCCGTGTAAATCGCGTCAGGATTGAGTTCGCTCATAGACTAGTTGTCGTATAGCAAGCTACGTCCGTCAACATCCGCAACTGGTCGTTTGCTGATGACGATGAGGAGATGGTCCTCCCCACGGCTTCGCTACAGGGAGGATGACCTGTCAGTCGTGATCCATCGCGGGCGCCAGCGTCGGGTCGAGGTCGCGGGGGCGGATGAAGGCGGCGAAGCGCGCCGTGTTGGTATCCAGATCGCGCCAGTCGGCGATGTCGATTTCGAGCCGCGCCAGCGCCGACGTCGGCAGCTTTTCCTCGACCTCGCCGCGCAGTACGTCGCCGCTCGTTTCGGGCACGAGCATCAGGATCAAATCCTCCAGCCCCGGATTATGCCCCGAAATCAGCAAATGCTCGGCATCGCGGCCGGTGTCACGGATGACGTCGATCAGCGTCGCGGCGGAGGCGAGATAGATGCGGCGGTCCCAATGCGGTTCGAGCGTGTCCAGGTCCGCAGCAGGCTGGAAGATGTCGAGCGTTTCGGTCACGCGCACCGCGGGCGAGGCGATGATGCGGTCGACGGGCAGCTTCTGACGCTTCAGCCATTGCCCGATGATTTCGGCGCCGCGCTGCCCGCGTTTGTTGATCGGGCGGTCGAAATCGCGCTCGACCTGGACATCCCAACCCGATTTGGCGTGGCGCAGGATCGTCAAACTCTTCAAAATCTTCCCCCGCGCCTTTGCGCTTATGCCGTCGTTCGGGAGCCTTGTGCCGCAATCTTATGACGGTGAAAAGGCTGGAAAGGCGCTTTTTCTGCGTTCGATATTGGCGGCAGCGACATGATTGACCGCCACGTCCAATGGCAGGCGGCGGATCGGGGTGCCTTCGGGAAAGGCGCTGAGCAGCCGGGACGGGAATGAGGGCGACAGCATGACGAACTGGCCAAAATCGTCGGCGCGGCGGATCAGGCGGCCGAACGCTTGCCCGATGCGGCCGCGAATGACCATATCGTCATAGGCGCTGCCGCCCTGTGCGGCGCGGCGCGCCGCGTGGAGGATCGTTGGGCGCGGCCACGGCACCCCCTCCATGATCACCTGCCGCAGCGATTCGCCGGGGA
Source organism: Sphingopyxis sp. (assembly GCF_019459305.1). Taxonomy (GTDB): domain Bacteria; phylum Pseudomonadota; class Alphaproteobacteria; order Sphingomonadales; family Sphingomonadaceae; genus Sphingopyxis. The sequence goes on from NZ_JAIBES010000085.1 coordinate 30,221, forward strand.
CATCGACCCCATCGCGCAAGGCATCGGTGCCGAGCAGCGATGCGTGTGGATCGGCGCGGAAGATGTCGACGAGGGTACCGGTGTCGAGCGGATCGACATGCTGCGCATAGAGCGGGAGGCCTGCACGCGCGAGGCGGTCGGCGATACGGGCATGGACGATGCGCAGCCGCCGGATCGCGCTGAACAGCCCCAGCGCGCCGCCGCCCGACGCCTCGATCAACCGACTGTACGCCCCCGCGAGCGCGGGCAGGTCGCCGCGCGCGATGTCGGTGACGATCAGCACCTCCGACTGGCGGGCATAGTCGAACGGGCTGGGCACCGCTAAATGCTGGACCCCGCCGTCCATATGACGCGCGCCGGTGCGGATGTCGGCCTCCGTCCAGCCGCCCCCCAGCGCATTTTGGCCGCCATGGCCGCTGCGCAAGGTCGCCGAGGTGACCAGCACCCCCTGCGCAGGGCGATAGACGATCTCGGCAATCGGCCGCGCGGGGTCGAGCCAGTGGCGATGCAGCCCGGTGTCGAACTCGCGCCCGTCGTAGCGGTCGATCGCGAGCCAGTCGACGAAATCGGGGTTGGCCGGGCCGCCGACGCGCCCGAGCAGCGACAGCCAGCCGCCGAGCGTATCGACACGGGTGCCGAGGCTATGGCGCGCCCCGTCGACGCGCGCGCGCGCTTGTCCGTCGAGCCAGTCTGGCGGATCGTCGACCAGCGCATCGAGCCGCTTTCCGAGCGCCAGCAGCGGCCGCAGCAGCGCCTCGACCGCGTCGCTCGCCGCCGCCGCGGCGGTGACCAGCACCGCGTCGGGATCGGCCAGTTCAGTCTCGAGACCATAGCCCGCATCGGCAGTACGAGTGTTGACCGCGCGCGCATAAACCTGCCCGCGCACCGCCGCGAGCAGCCGTTCGATCGCGCCCCACGGGTCGTTCTCGGACAGGCGGCTGAGCCAGCCGTCGCCGGGCAGCTCGGTAGCTGCAGCAATCGCCGCCTGAATCGCGCGCTCGCCCGCCTCGTCATAGCTCGCCACATCGGCGAGTCGTGCCGCGAGACCGCGCCGCCGTCCCCGCGACTTGCCCTCCGGCCCCAGTACCCAGCGGCGGATTTCGACGGCTTCCTGGCCGGTAAGCGCCGCGGCGAACATGCTGTCCGCGGCATCCCACAGATGATGGCCTTCGTCGAAGATCAGCCGCGTCGCGGGCGCCCCGCCGTCGCGCGGGCGAGCCGCCTGCACCATTGTTAGCGCATGGTTGGCGATGACGATGTCGGCCTGCGTCGCGGCGCGCGCCGAGCGTTCGATGAAGCATTTGCGGAAATGCGGACAGCCGGCATAGATGCACTCGCCGCGCCGGTCGGTCAGTGCGGTGGTGCCGTTGCGGCGGAACAGCGCGGGCAGCCAGCCGGGCAGGTCGCCGCCGACCATGTCGCCGTCGCGCGTATAGGCCGCCCACCGCGCAACCAGCTGCGCCAGGATCGCGGCGCGACCCGAGAAGCCGCCTTGCAGCGCATCCTCCAGATTGAGCAGGCAGAGGTAATTTTCGCGGCCCTTCCGCACCACGACCTTTTCGCGGTGGGTTGCGGCGTCGGGGTACAGCCGCTCGGTCTCGCGCGACAGCTGGCGTTGCAGCGCCTTGGTAAAGGTCGAGATGCAGACGCTGCCCGCCGACTGCTCGATCCACTGCTTGGCGGGGGCAAGATAGCCGAGCGTCTTGCCGATCCCGGTTCCGGCCTCGGCCACCAGCATCTGCGGCGCGTCCTTGCGCTCGCGCGGTTCGAAGATCGCGGCGGTAGCGCGCGCATAATCCTGCTGCCCCGGGCGGCGTTCGGCGCCGTCGCCGGTCAGCCGGTCAAGCCGCGCGGTGACGTCGTCGGGGTTGATGCGGACCTGCCGCGGCGCGGGGCGTGGCGGCGCTTCCTCCCATTCGGGCAACCGCGCAAACAGCCAGCGTTCATGGGCGTCGGGCGTCGTCAGCCGCGGCTGGACCAGCGGCGCCCATGGCCAGCGCTGGCGCGCGAGCGCTTGAAGCCCGTGCCAGGTGCCTTCACGTTCGGGCCAAGCCGGATCGTCGATCCCCGCGAGCATCGCGGCGGTCGCCTGCGGCAGAAAGGCGGCGATGTCTTCCTCGGCTTTCGGCGGGGAGACGCCGATCGTCGCGGCAATCCCCGCCGGCGTCGGTACGGCAAAGCGCGCGGGATAAAGGAAGGCGAAGAGTTCGAGCAGGTCGAGCCCCGACAGCTCGGGATAGCCGAGCCGGTCGCCGGTCAGCGTGGCATTGAGCAGCAGGTGCGGAGTCGCCGCGACCGCCGCAATCGCCTCTCCGCGCCCAACCCGCTGCACGCGCCCCTGCGCATCCGCGATCCAGATGCCGACATGGCTGGCGTGGATCGCGGGCAGGGGGAGGGACGCGGGGGACATGGGTGAAGGGTAGGGACAAAAGGCGAACGCGGCAAGGCGAATGGCGGCATTTTGCTGCCTTTTATCCGTTCGTCCTGAGCTTGTCGAAGGACCGCTCTTGCCTTTTGCTGACGCCGAGATTTTATACGACTCGCCGCGGATCAGGGCCATTTTCTTCGCACGGCTCCAGCCCTTTATTCAGCGTCCGGCTTCAAGAGCTTCAACCCGGGTCGAGAACTCTTGGCTCCAAACGAGGGTGACGGGTAATCTATCAGAAGGGAAGCCGACGATGGCGCCCGTTTCGTGCGCTGCGATGCGGCGCGGCCGATTGTCGGTCTAACCAGTATAGAAGGTTCCGCCGAGGCAGTGCAGGATATACGCTCAGAAGTTCATCCTGATCGGCTAAAAAAGAACAGCCCTTCGACAAGTTCAGGGCGAACGGATTTTTGGGTCCGCTTTGGTTCAGCTCAACCCGCGGCGCCCAAACACCGGAGCGCGGTTGCTCAGAAAAATCTGCCCCGGGTCGATTGTCACCGCATTCCGCGCGCGTTTCAGGGCATTGAAGAGCGGACCATGGGTCAGTTCATAGGGGAAGCGCACACCCATACGATCGATTTCGGACCACATCACCACGGCATAGGTGACACCGCCGCCATAATGGATTTCGCAGCGCGACCGTGCGGGCATACTGGCACCGTCAATCCGCGCGCCGCCTTCGGAAAGATCGGTGATCTGGCCGTCGACGAAATTGAGGACGCCGTTGACCGTCACCTCAAGGGCGACGCGGGTGCGGGCCTGGCGGCGGGGCTGCGGGATGCGGGTTGTGTCCATAAGGCAGTGTTAAGCCCGAGATGGTAAATATTCCGGTAACGATAATCGGCGCGATCGCGATGCCCCGGTACATGGCGGTGGCTGGAGCGCAGGGCCGAAACAGGCAGAAAGGCGCCGTCCCATCCGTAAGATCAGGATTGGCCGATCAAAGCCGTTGTCTGCCCCCGCTACAGTGGTCCCGAGGTGCTGGAATTTCGCGTCGTGCCGATGCCCGGTCCCGCCGCCGACGAGGTGCGCGTTAGGGAACTGGCGGCATCAGTGACGTCGGGCGACAGCCGGATGCGCACGGCGCGCTTTCCCCTGAGCATGGGCCTGATCGCGCGGCCATTCTTGGGCTTTCGCGGGCCGCGGCAGTCGATTTTGGGAACGGAAATCGCCGCGATCGTCGATGCCGTGGGCGCGGGCGTTACCCGATACCGCCCCGGCGACGCGGTGATGGCGTTTCCGGGTGGGAAAATGGGTTGCCACGCCGAATATAGCTGTGTCGCCGTAAGCGGGCGGATCACGCTGAAGCCGGAAGGCTTGAGCTTTGCCGAGGCCGCAACACTCAGCTTTGGCGGCAGCACCGCGCTCCATTTTCTCGACGTTGCGGCGGTTGCACCGGGCGACCGGGTGCTGATCGTCGGCGCGTCGGGTGGAGTGGGGGCGGCGCTGGTCCAGCTCGCATGCCACCGCGGCGCGCATGTCACCGCGGTGTGCAGCGTGCACAACGCGATCTGGTGCGCGGCTTGGGGGCACAGGCGGTGATCGACTATACTGTGGAAGATTATCGCTAGCAGCTTGGCGAATATGAGGCCGTTTTCAAGACCGTCGGCAGCATGACCACGCGCGACGCCGCTCGTCGCGCTCGTGTCGGTTGCGTTGCTGCGCAAGAGCAGCTTCCTGCCCGCGACCCAACCCAGGGGATAATCGAGGCGCGCAGCAGGGGCGGACGGTGGCCGCAATATTCGGCTTTCCTGCATCGTCCCGCCATGCTTCTTGCTGCCGATGCTACCCGCCGACGCATTATTCCTTAAAGCCACAAAGGACCCATTCTGGGTGCGCCCATGGGGGGATTTTGTGGCTTCGAGCCTTGGTCGGAGCGGTGTAGCAAGGCGAATCGCAAGTGAAGTTGCGCAGTTTTCTGCGCTTCTTCCCATCGGGCCTTCTTGCCGCTATGGCGCGGCGCATGACTGACCTGCACCCTCAACCTTCGCTGCGCGAGTCCGCGCTAACGTCCAAGGCCTGGCCGTTCGAGGAAGCGCGCAAGCTGGTCAAACGCTATCCCGATGGCAAGCCGGATGGCGCGCCGGTGTTGTTCGAGACAGGCTATGGCCCGTCAGGGCTGCCGCATATCGGCACCTTCAACGAAGTGCTGCGCACGACGATGGTTCGCCGCGCCTATGAGCAAATGACCGGCGCGCCGACCCGGCTCGTCGCGTTCAGCGACGATATGGACGGGCTGCGCAAGGTTCCCGACAATGTTCCGAACCGTGCGATGCTCACCGAATATCTTGGCAAGCCGCTGACCGATGTCCCCGATCCGTTCGACAAATTCGAAAGTTTCGCCCATCATAACAATGCGATGCTACGCGAGTTTCTCGACCGCTTTGGCTTTGAATATGAGTTCGTCAGCTCGACCGAGCGCTACAAGTCGGGCGCGTTCGACGAGGCGCTCAAGAATGTCCTGCGTCACAATCAGGATATCCTCGACATCATGCTGCCGACGCTGCGCGCCGAGCGCGCTGCGACCTATTCGCCGATCCTGCCGGTGAGTCCAACGTCGGGCGTGGTGTTACAGGTGCCGGTGACGGTTGTTGATACCGATGCCGGACTGGTATCGTTCGAGGACGATGGCCAGACGATCACGCACAGCGTTCTGGGCGGCGGTGCCAAGCTGCAATGGAAGGTCGACTGGGCGATGCGCTGGGTCGCGCTCGGCGTCGATTACGAGATGTATGGCAAGGATCTGACTGATAGCGGGGTCCAGTCGGGCAAGATTGCCAAGGCGCTCGGCGGGCGGAAGCCCGAAGGACTGATTTACGAGATGTTCCTCGACGAAAAGGGCGAGAAGATTTCGAAGTCGAAGGGCAATGGGCTCAGCCTCGATCAATGGCTCGATTATGGCAGCGAAGAGAGCCTCGCGTTCTTCGCATATCGCGAACCCAAGGCGGCGAAGCAGCTGCATATCGGGGTGATCCCCAAGGCCGTAGACGAATATCTGCAGATGCGCGGCAATTACCCGGCGCAGGATGCCGACAAGAAGCTCGGCAATCCGGTGCATCATGTCCATGTCGCGCGCGGGCAAGCTATTCCTGCCGCCGAATTGCCGGTGACGTTCGGGCTGCTGCTCAATCTGGTCGGGGTGATGGGGGCGGACGCGTCGAAGGACCAGATCTGGCGCTATCTTGGTCAATATGTCGATGGCGCCGATGCCACGACCTATCCTGAGCTCGACCGGCTGATCGACAATGCAATGGCGTATAACCGCGACTATGTTGCGCCGACGCTCAACCGGCGCAAGCCGCAGGGCGGCGAAGTTGCGGCATTGGCTGATCTCGACGCAAAGCTGGCGGCGCTGCCTGCCGACGCGAGCGCCGACGACATCCAGAACATCGTGTACGAGATTGGCAAGAACGAGGCCTATAATTTTGAAAACTTACGCGATTGGTTCAGGGCGCTCTACGAAACGCTACTCGGGTCGAGCGCCGGGCCGCGGATGGGCAGCTTTATCGCGCTGTTCGGGATCGACAATACGCGGCGGTTGATTGCCGAGGCTTTGGCCTGAGGGAGGATGAGATGGCGGATTATGAACTGGCGCAGATCAACATCGCGCGTTTCCGTCTGCCCGCCGATCACGTCGCCAACCGCGATTTCATGGACGCGCTCGATGCGGTGAATGCGATTGCCGAGGCAAGCGAGGGCTTTGTCTGGCGGCTGGTCGGCGAGGGCAATGACGCCACCGACGTGGCGGTGAACGACGATCCGCACGTCATAGCGAATATGTCGGTGTGGCGCGACGTCGATGCGCTGGCGGCGTTCGTCTATCGCAACCCCGAGCATCTGGCGATCATGCGACGCCGCAAGGAGTGGTTCGAGCATATTGCGGTGTTTCAGGCGCTGTGGTGGGTACCCGTCGGACATCGCCCGACGGTGGCGGACGGTGTCGCGCGGATCGACCTGCTGGCTGCGAACGGCCCGACGGCTGAGGCTTTCACCTTCAAGTACCCCTTTGCCGCGCCCGACGGCACCCCAGCCTTGCGCGTACAGGACGAATGCGCATGATAGAAATCTTCACCACCGGCGGGACGATCGACAAAGTCTATTTCGACGCCTTGTCCGAGTTCCAGATCGGCCCCGCGGCGATCCCCGACCTGCTGCGCGAGAATAATGTCCATGTGCCGCATCGGGTGACGCAGCTGATGCGCAAGGACAGTCTGGAACTCGACGATGCCGACCGCGCCGCCATCCGTGCGGCGGTCGAAGCGAGCGATGCGTCGCACATACTGGTGACGCACGGCACCGATACGATGGTGCTCACCGGTCGAGTGCTGGCAGGGATTGCGGGCAAGACGATCGTCATGACCGGCGCGATGCAGCCTGCGTCGGTGCGCGCCAGCGACGCCGAATTCAACGTCGGTTTCGCTCTGGCGGCGGCGCAGATTTTGCCGCCCGGGGTCTATATCGCGATGAACGGGATGATCTTTGACCCTGCAACGACCGAGAAGGATCGGGCCGGGGCGCGCTTCGTCGCGCAGGACCGCGGTTAACCCCTAGCCGTCACCTGCCGCAGCACTGCGGCGTAGCCCGGCGCGATCGTCATCGATTCGTGCCGCCCGGCGCGGCCGAGCATCGCGTGAACCTCGGCCAGCCGGTAGCAGGGCACCCCCATGAACAGGTGGTGCTCGGAGTGATAATTCACCCAATATGGCGCAACCGTGGCGCGAGCGAGCCAGCCCGCGCGGGTGGTGCGGGCCTGGGAGAACGGATCATCGCTACCCGTCGCCGTGCAGGCATGTTCGGCAATGTTGCGGATGCGCAGGTACAGCTGGAACGTCGTCGCTAGCCCCGCGAGCCAGAGCAGATAGGGCGTCCATCCGTACAGTGCGAGCGAGGCCGTGAGCAGCACCGCCTGTACGAGCAGGAACCGCCCGACCGCGCGCGCCACCGCCTTCGCGCTCGCGACATCGACCGTCGGTGACGTCATGCCGTCGTCGGACCGTTTGTTGAACGGCGTCCCCGCCGTGGTGCTGGCGCGACCCTTTTCGGCAGTTTCGCCGCGCAGCATCGCTTTCAGCCCGACAAACGCGAAGCCGAACTGCGTCACGCGCTGTTTGAAAAAGGTCTGCCCGGTCAGATCGCGCAGTATCTTGCGGCCCAGACTGGCGCGCGTGGTCGGAAAGGGTTTCGACAGCGCCAGATCGGGGTCTTCGGCCTGCTGGGTGAATTTGTGATGCTGGAGATGATAGGTGCGATAGGCGATGAGATCGGACCCGACCGCGGCACCGGTAAGCCATTGGCCGAGGAAATTGTTGGTCTTGCGCACCGGATGCAGCAGGCCGTGCGCAGCGTCGTGCATCAGGATGGCAAGGCCGAGCTGGCGCCCGCCGACAAAGATGATCGCGATCAGCCATGCGAGCGGGTTCTGCGACCATGCAGCCACCCCAACCAGCGCGATGCTGACGATCCACGCATGGGCGACCAGCCCGATCCCGCGCCAGCGCGATGCGGCTGTGATCGCGGCCCACTGACTGCGGTCAAAGAAACGGTCGGGAGGGAGCAGGCGGACGGCGGGCATGGGGTCGCTATAACAAGTTGCGATGCGAAACGGAATAGCGTCCATTTTGGCACAGTAACGGGGTTAACCAGCGGCCCCCGGTAAGGAATTGGAAACTCCTGTCTGGCCACTGAACCGGGTGGACCAGACGAGCAGGACAAGCGGGAAATTGGGGGATCGACGTAGCATCATCCGGCCAGTGCTCGGCGAGGTGACGACGGACGAATCGATGTTCGATTCGCCCGAGTTCGCGACGCCCCTGATGCGCGTCGCGCAGCTGTGGCACTATCTCCTGATCGGCCGCGCGCTGGCATTTCTGACCTTTGCGTTCCTGCCAGGCGTTCCCGGTTTCCTGGACCAGCCGTCGCAATGGCTGGTGATGGCGGCAGGCCTGTTTTTCGATCTCGTCCTGACGATCATCGGCCAGGCGATGCGTCGGCCGCGCCCCGCGCTACAGCGAAGATTGCGGGTGGTGGTCGTGGCGAGCATGGGGCTGATCATATTGGGCAGCCTGCTCAATGCCGCCGCGATGTTTGCGGCGGTCGCCGTTCCCGACGGACGCCAAAGTTTCGATGCCTTCACCGCCATCCAGATCGGATCGCTGCTCGTCGCTGCTTCGGCAGCGGCGATCGTGCGCCCGGCGTTCTTCGCCCTTGCCGGTGCGACGGCGCTGGGCGGAGCGATCGGAAGTGCATCCTGGCCCTTCGCGATCGCAGGCTGCGTGTTTCTCGCCCTGCTGATCATGATGATGCGCGAGGATATTCGTCATCAGCGCCGCGCAACGCGCGCGGCACAGCTGTCGGTCAGCGACCAGCAACGCGCGCTCAATTTGATGCGCGATTTCGAACGCGCGGGGCGCGGCTGGTTCTGGGAAACCGATCGCCATGGCCAGCTCGTCTATATCTCGCCAACCGTGGCGGCGCGGCTGGGCGGGGCGGCATCGGATCTGGTCGGCAGGCCGTTTACCGACATCATTCGCAAACGCACCGGCAATGACGAAAATGAAGAGCGCACGCTCGGCTTCAGCCTGTCGTCGCGTACCCCGTTCAAGGAGTTGACGGTGCAGGCCGCGGTTGCGGGCGAGGAACGCTGGTGGTCGATTTCGGGCCAGCCGATCAGCAACGAACTCGGCAATTTTCAGGGATTTCGCGGCAGCGGCACCGACCTGACCGAAAAGAAACGGTCGGAGCGCGAGATCAACCAACTCGCACGCTATGATACCCTCACCGGGCTTGCCAACCGGCGGCATATTACCGACCTGCTCGAACGCGCGCTCAAAAACCATATCGGGCAGCCGCAGCCGTGCGCATTGCTGCTGATGGATCTCGACCGCTTCAAGGCGGTGAACGACACGCTGGGCCATCCCGTTGGCGACCAGCTGTTGCAACAGGTCGCCGGAAGGCTGACCCAGATTGTCGGCGACAAGGGACAGGTCGGGCGGCTCGGCGGCGATGAATTCCAGATCGTCGTGCCGCAGCTGAGCCAGCCCGAAAAACTGTCGGGGATTGCCAATGCGATCATCCTGAGCCTGGCCAAGCCCTTTTCGATCGAGGGCGAGCAGGTCCGTATCGGCTGTTCGGTCGGCATCGCGGTGTCCGACGGGCAGGGGGTTTCGGCGTCGGCGCTGGTCCGCAATGCCGATCTGGCGCTCTATGCGGCCAAGGACGCGGGGCGCGGCGTCTATCGTTTCTATGCCGACGCGATGCACAACCAGGCGAGTGAGCGAAAGGCGATCGAGGACGCACTGCGCGACGCGCTGGTCAAGGACGAGCTTCGGCTCCTGTACCAGCCGATCGTTGACGTCGGCAGCGAACGGATCACCGGGTTCGAGGCGCTGATCCGCTGGCACCATGCGTCCGAAGGGATGATCAGCCCGTCAAAGTTCATACCGATTGCCGAGGAATCGAACCTGATCGTGCCGATCGGCGAATGGATCATCCGCACCGCTTGTGCGAGCATCGCGCTGCTTGGGCCCGGTTACCGCATCGCGGTCAATGTGTCGCCGCGCCAGTTCGCCAATGAAAAGCTACCCGCGACGATCCTCAGCGCGGTTTCGGCGGCTGGCATCCGCCCTGAACAGCTCGAGCTGGAGATCACCGAAGGCGTATTCCTCGACGAGAGCCCGGAAAACCTGGCAATGTTCCAGAAATTGAAACGCACTGGGGTGCGGCTGGCGCTCGACGATTTCGGCACCGGCTATTCGGCGCTCGGCTATCTGAAGAAAGCGCCGTTCGACAAGATCAAGATTGACCAGAGCTTTGTCTTGGGCGCCGCCGATCCGAGTAGCATGAACGCCGCGATCATTGCGTCCATCGTCGGGCTGGCCACCGCGCTGAAAATGGAAACCACCGCCGAAGGGGTCGAGACTCACGATGATCTGGCGTTGATTCGCGGGCTCGGGTGCAGCCATGTTCAGGGCTATATTTATGGGCGACCGATGGAATTGGCCGAGGTGCTGACGCTGCTGCGCGCGGGCGGCGGGCACGCCGAGGCGCGAGGCTATAAGTGCGCGCGTGAGCCGCGTTTGACGATTTTTCGCACGATACAGGTTGCGAGTGGGGGGCATCAATATGAAGCGATCGTGCGCAACATGTCGCCGCGCGGGGCGCTGATCGAAGGTCTGTGTAATGTCCCGCCGGGGACGCCGCTGATGCTGGAGTTTGGCGCTGATCAGGCATTCGACGCCGAGGCGCGCTGGTCGGACGGCAACCGGGTCGGGGTGAAGTTCGCGCACGCTATCGATATGGATGCGCTGCTGGGGCCGAAGAGGGGGACGCCGACGCGCGGGCAGGTTCGGCGGGCGGCTTGAACAGGTCTGTCATCCCGGCCTTCGCCGGGATGACAATCTGGGATAATCAATCCGCGATCCGGCCGCGGACCATCACCCACTCGACCTTTTCCAGCACCGTTACATCGGCGAGCGGATCGCCGCTGACCGCGATCATGTCCGCCGACATGCCGGGCGCAAGGCGGCCGATTTCGCTTTCCATCGACAGCGCCTTCGCCGCGACCGTCGTCGCGCTGACCAGCGCCTCGCGCGGGGTCAGGCCGGCCTTGACTAGGAGCGCGAACTCGCTGCCGTTGCGGCCATGGTCAAACACCCCGGCGTCGGTGCCAAAAGCGACCGGCACGCCGAGCGCCTTGGCGCGGGTCACCGCCTTGCCGACGCTGCCCAGCGTCATGCGGACCTTTTCCTCGACCGTCGCGGTGTAGATGCCCTTGCCGAGGCGCTCGCGAATGCCCTCGAACGCCATCAGCGTCGGGACCAGGTAGGTGCCCTTGGCCTTCATCACCTTCAGCGCCGCATCGTCGGCAAAGGTGCCATGGTCGATCGTGTCGATGCCCGCCGCTGCCGCAGCTTCGATGCCGCGGGCGCCGTGGGCGTGCGCCATCACTTTCAGACCCAGCGAATGCGCGGTGTCGGCGATGCTTTGCAGTTCGGGGCTGGTAAAATGCCCCTCGAGCCCGCGGCCCTGCTGCGACAACACGCCGCCGGTCGCGGTGATTTTGATGATGTCGGCGCCCGCGCGTGACGCCTTGCGCACCTTTTCGGCGCATTCGAGCGCACCGGTGCAGGTGTAGCCCTGGTCGAGCACGTCGTGGACGTCCTCGCGAAAGCCGGTGACGTCGCCATGGCCACCGATGATCGACAGCGCCGGACCAGCGGCGATGATCCGCGGCCCGGTGATGAAGCCGTTCGCGGTACCGCGACGGAGCGAGAAGGCGCTATATTGCGCCGACCCGGCCTCGCGTACCGTCGTGAACCCCGCGCGGAGCGTGATCCCCGCGTTCTTCACGCCGACGACGACACCCCATTCGTCGGGATCGACCGCTTCGCTGCGATAATCGCCGCCGGGGTCGCCGGTGAGGTGGACGTGGAGATCGATCAGGCCGGGGAGCAGCGTCTTGGCACCCAGATCGACGACGGTGGCGTCAGCAGGCGCGGCGCTGCGCCCCGCGGTGATCGAGGTGATGCGATCATCGGTGATGACGATCGTCGACGGCCCCTGCGCGGGCTTTTCGGCATCGGTGATGACGCGGCCGGCGTAGATGACGGTGGTTTTGGCGTTCGCGGCGGTGGTCCCCAAAAGTGCGAGCGTCGCCGCGGCGAAGAGTCCGATTTTGTGCATCCTGTTTCCCCTGACTGATGTGCCACCGTGGCGCGCCGGGCGGGGGAGGGCAAGGGGAAAGGCGTGGCCGGCGGCGCTGGCGCGGCGGTGGGCAAGAGGCTGCGCTAGGCAGGTTTCATCCTCCCTGCCGCGCAGCGATGGGGAGGATCAAAAAAAGGGGTCGGACAAGCCGACCCCTTGAGTTTGTCTTCGGGTAATCGAAAGGACTTACCAGAAGAAATCGTGGATGACGTCGACGACCTGGCCGCTGTAGGTATCAACAAGAATCGCATCGTTGTAATAGCGAACCCAGCGATAGCCGTCGTAAGCGGGCGGCAGGCGATACTGCCACGGGTCGTTGATCCAGTAGCGGCTGCTGTAGAACAGCGACCCCAGGCTGAAGCCGATGCTGAACCGCGTGTAGCGATGGTTGCGGTACGGCGAGTAATAGGCTGGCAGACGGTAGCGGCTGCTGTACCGCTGGCGGTAATCGCGCCAGTTGTAGCGCCGATCGTCACGCCATGACCGGTTCCAATTGCCCCGGCGGTCGCTGTAGCGGCGATCGACGCGATCGTTGTTGTTGCGGTCGTAGCGCCGATCGATCTGGCCGTCGCGGTTGCGGTCGTAGCGTCCATCGCGCTGGTCGATGCGGTTGTTGTTGTTGCGATCCCAGCGGCGGTCGAGGTCGCCGTTGCGATTGCGGTCATAGCGGCGATCGACGCGTCCGTTGTCGTTGCGATCGTAACGCTGATCGACCTGGCCGTTGCGGTTGCGGTCCCACTGGCGGTCGATGCGGCCGTCGTTGTTGCGGTCATAGGTGCCGCCGCGCTGACGCTGGACCTGCTGCGCTTGGGTCTGCGCGGCCTGACGCTGGGCAGCCTGTTGACGCTGCTCATTGCCCCGCTGCTGCCATTGTTGACGCTGCGCCTGTCGTTGCTGGTCGTTGCCGCGCTGTTGCTGGCGCATTTCGCTGCGCTGCTGACGGACTTCGCTGCGTTGCTCACGCGCGGCCCGTGGCTGCGCCGGCTCACGTTGGGCGCGCGCTTCGCCGCCGCGATTGCCGCGGCGGGCTTCAGGACCGCGCGGGCCGCGGTCGCCGCGGGCTCCACGATCACCGTCGCCGCGCTGCGCCAGTTGCATGCGCTCGCCTGACGCCTGCGCGGCGGCCGGGGCAATGGGAGTCAGGATCGTCGCAGCGATCAGCAACCCTCCAAACATCTTTTTCATCTCACCATTCTCCAACTCATGTCCCGAATGCTGGAGAGGCCAGCCGGGATGATGAATCAGTTGTTACCGGGGTCAAGATGATCGGCGGCTGAACCATGCTGTTGCCTGCGGTTCAGCTACATGAACAGCTGGGATCAGGTGCCGGGCGGCAGGCGCAGCGCGGGGACCGCGCGCGCGGCATCTTCAGGCCGAATGCCAGGCGGGGGCGCGGCGGCGATCCGCTCTTCGCCGCGCAGCACGCGACCGGCACGGCGGATCGCAGTACGGATGCGCGGATAGGTACCGCAGCGGCAGATATTGGTAATCGCGGCGTCGATCTCGGCATCGCTGGGGTTGCTGTTCGCGCGTAGCAACGCAGCGGCAGCCATGATCATTCCCGATTGGCAAAAACCGCATTGCGGCACCTGTTCGGCGACCCATGCCTGCTGCACCGGATGACTGCGGTCGCGCGACAGGCCTTCGATCGTGGTGACGAAGCGTCCCTCGCACTCGGCGATCGTCACCATGCAGCTGCGGATCGATTCTCCGTCGATATCGACGGTGCAGGCGCCACATTCGCCTGTCCCGCAGCCATATTTGGTCCCGGTCAGGTTCGACGCGTCACGCAGCGCCCACAGCAGGGGCGTTTCGGGTTCCATCCGATATTCGACCGGACGGTCGTTGACTGAGAATCGCGTCATACGCGCAGATTTAGCCGAGCCGCCGGATTAGTCACGCCAGCTTGTGTCGGTCTTGTCGACCTTGCGCACCATCGCGTCGAATTCGGCCTTGCCCGCCTGTCCGGGGATCGAGGCCATGAACAGGTCGCGCTGGTGGACCGCGATCACGTCCTGTGGAACCGTGATCGGCTTGCCCATGCTCATCGTCGCGAGCTGGATCTCGCACGCGCGCTGGAGCGCCCAATATTTGATGAAGGCTTCAGTCAGGGTCTTGCCCATCACGACGGGGCCATGGTTCTTGAGCATCAGAATGCGCTTGTCGCCGAGGTTCTGGACGAGTCGCTCGCCTTCCTCCTCGCGCACCGTCACGCCTTCGAAGTCATGATAGGCAAGCTGGCCGGCAAAATTGCAGGCATAGAAATTGACCGGTTGCAGTCCGCCTTCAAGCCCGCAGACTGCCACCGTGGCGGTGGTGTGGGTGTGGATGATCGCATGCGCGTCAGGCAGGACGCGGTGGAACAGGCTGTGCTGGACAAAGCCGGCCTTGTTGACGTGCCAGGGATTGTCCACGTCGACCTTGTTGCCGTCGATGTCGATCTTGATCAGGTTCGACGCGCAGACTTCGCTGAAATGGAGGCCATAAGGATTGATCAGAAAGGCGCCTTCCTCGTCAGGAACCTTCACCGTGATGTGGTTAAAGATCATCTCGTCCCAGCCCATCATCGCGAAAATCCGATAGCATGCGGCCAGTTCCTGCCGCGCCGTCCATTCGGCTTCGCTATATTTGCTGTTGCGCTTGAGCTGGGTCGCCATCACCTGTCCCTTTGTCATGTTAGTTTCGTCCTGCTACCTATGCCATAAGGCAAGGGGGCGGCACAATCCCGCAAGCGGGCCGGGCGGTTCATCAGCGGGGCAGGGGTTTTGCCGCGCAGGGGCTTGCATTTCGCCGCGAATCCCCTTATCGGCCCAGCCATCGGAACGTCGCGGGTTCGCGGCGCTTCTTTTATTGCCCTTATATCGGCGATTGTTGGCGGACCGGACATCCGGCCACCTTGATCGTTGGACGAACCGGAGACGACACGGCACATGCAGATCATCGTTCGCGACAATAATGTCGACCAGGCCCTTCGCGCGCTCAAGAAGAAGCTGCAGCGTGAGGGCGTGTATCGCGAAATGAAGCTGCGCCGTCATTACGAGAAGCCCAGCGAAAAGCGCGCGCGTGAACACGCCGCCGCCGTCCGCCGCGCCCGCAAGATGGAGCGCAAGCGTATGGAACGCGACGGGATCAAGTAAGACCCGTCCTTCCTTTTAAAGATTCGGATCGTGAAACAGGCGCTGCGGGCAACCGCGGCGCCTTTTTCGTTTGGGATGGGGCTGGCGAACGTCGGGCGGCAGACATTTCCTTTCCCCTCCCGCAGCGGGAGGTGAGGCATTGCGTTTCGAATTGATGATCCTACCGAAGTGCTCACCCCGCTCGACGATCGTCCCGCGACAATTCACGCTGGACCGCCCCGCACCGCTCCGCCTATAGGCGTGCCCGACAATATGGCCCGTCAGGGCAGCGGTAAGGATCAGCGATAATGAGCGTGACGACGGTTCCCCTGCGCCCGGTGAGCAAAAAAGGCCTCTGGCTGATCTGGATCGGCGTTATCGCGCTGCTCGGAGCGGCGGCAGCCTTTGCATATCATGTGACCCCGCGCATCGGGTTCGAGGTTATCAAGGAAGGCACGGGCAAGAGCCCGACCAAGGCCGATGTCGTGCTGGTCAAATATGAAGGCAAGCTCGACGACGGTACCGTATTCGACGCCAATGAACAGGCGCCGATGCAGGTTGCGCAGGTAGTTCCCGGCTTTTCCGAGGCGCTGACCCGGATGAAAAAGGGCGGCCAGTACAAGATCATCATCCCGCCGCAGCTTGGTTATGGCGACCGCGAAGCCGGACCGATCCCGGCCGGCAGCACGCTCCATTTCGATGTGACCTTGCTCGACTTCCGCTCGGAAGCCGAGGTGCGCGCGATGCAGCAGCAGATGCAGCAACAGCAGCAGATGATGCAGCAGCAACAAATGATGCAGGGCGCGCCGGGGGGGGCGGGGCCCGCCGGGGCGCCGCCCGGGGGG
>NZ_JAIBES010000020.1 GCF_019459305.1 Sphingopyxis sp.
CCCCCCCCTGGGGGGGGGGGGTTGGGGGGGGCCCCCGGGCGCTGGCCAACGCCCTTGGCCCCCACCCGCTGCGACTAACGAACAAGTTCGTAAGTCTCGCTGCGCTCCCCTGAAGGGGAGGGCGTACCGGTATCAATGCAGCACAAACCCCATGAACGCATGCACGCACAGCGCGAGCAGCGCGAGACTGGCCAGCGCGAAGACGGCGAAGCGCCACAGCACGCGGTTGACCGTCACCTGGATCAGGCTGTGGACGATCCGCAAACCGACATAAGCCCACGCGAGTTGGGCATTCAGCCCGCCGCCCATGCCACCGATCGCCAGCGCCAGCGCGACGGCGTAAAAGATCGTCGGCTGTTCCATCAGATGGTTATAATTATGCGCCTTCCACTGCACTTCGGGCGGCAGCACTTCGTCGAGGCTCTTGCCGGTGCCGCCGACCATCTTGGCGGCGTCGATCTTGGCGCGCTGCATCGCCGGGATGCGCGTCGCGTACATCCACACCCAGATGATCATCGACCACAGCGCGAGTGTCGCGACCGGCCCCAAAATAGCGTTGGTATCCATGATATTCCCCCCTCAACCCAAAGTGGCAATGACCGCCAGCACTGCCAGCGCGAACAGGCAGAATGTCGCGAGCGCAAAAATGGCGAAGCGGACCGGGATCCGGTTCACTGTTGCTTGCCAAAGACTGTGGGCGATCCGCAGCACCACATAAGCCCACGCCAGCCCGCGCGTCAGATCGGTGCTGCCGCCCGACAGATGCAGGAAGACGATCACCGCGTAAAACAGCGTCGGCTGTTCGAGCAGATGCGTATAATTATGCGATTTCCAGTTGGTCAGCGGTGGCAGCACATTTTCCAGATCGGCGCCGCGCCCGCCCGGCGGTGCGGCATTCAGATCGACACCCGCTTTCGACATCGCCGAAAAACGGGTCGCGGCGACCCAGCCGAGCATGATGAGCGTCCACAGCGCGAGCACCGCGCCGGGCGCAAGCAGGCTTTCAGGCATATTGTTCCCCCTCGTTATTTTGGCGCGATGCTAGGGCGCGCGAGCGACATTGCAATGATCGAGTTTCAGCCGCGCCGCTTGGCGATTGCGGCGCGAATTGCGGCGCCGTCGCCGTCGACCTTGGGCGCAAAACCCAGATCGCGTGGCGACGCGGCGCCATATTTCACGGGCGGCTGCATTTCGTGGAAGGCGCCGACATCGGGGTGGGTGCGATGACGAAAGAAGCCCGTCGCAACGAAATGCGGATCCTCTTTGACGTCTTGCAGGTCGCGCGCCGCCATCGCGGGAATGTCGTTGGCGGCGAACAGGGTGAGCCATTCGGCGGTGGTCTTGGCCGGAGTCTTGCGAGCGATCTCGCTGTAAACGATCGGCATGTGCTGGCCTTTCCCCTTGGCCGCCTCGAACTCGGGGGTTTGGGTCAGTCCTTCGCTGCCGAGCAGCGCCATCAGCCGCGCGGTCGATTCGGGGGTGTACGGGACGATTGCCAGATAGCCGTCGCTAGTCGGGAAGGGCTGGCGCGTCGGATCGAGCTGGCGCGGATAGCCCGCGGGGCCGAGCGGCGGGTCAAGCGCGGCGTCGCGCAGATGTTCGGTCAGCATGAAGGATGCAAAACATTCGAACATCGGCACCTCGACCGCTTGCCCCTCGCCTGTGCGCAGCTTGTGGATCAGCGCCGCCAAGATCGCCTGTGCGCCGAAATGGCCCGCGATCTTGTCGGCGATCAGCGACGGGAAATAGCGCGGGCGCGGGTCGCCATCGACGCGTGGCAGCAGGCTGGTGGTGCCGGTCGCGGCCTGAATGACGTCGTCATAGGCTTGCAAATCGGCATAGGGTCCATCCTGGCCAAAGCCGGTGCCATGGACATAGATGATGTCGTCCTTGATCGCCTTGCAGCCCGCATAGTCGAACCCCAGCTTGGCGATCGCTTTGCCGCGGACATTGTGGAAAAACACGTCGGCGCCAGCGACGAGGTCGCGCAGTACCGCCGCGTCGTCGGGTTTCTTGAGGTCGAGCACGATTGAGCGTTTGCCGCGGTTCACGGTGAGGTGGATCGACCCCATCGTCGGATCGGGAACCCCGCTGCCCAGATAGCGTGAGATGTCGCCGAGGCCGGGGGTCTCGACCTTGATCACCTCGGCGCCTAGATCGGCGAGCATTTGCGTGGCGTAGGGGCCGAAAATCACCGTCGTCAGGTCGACGATGCGGATGCCGTTGAGCATGGTCATGCGGCGCGGTCTCGCCGGGTCGATTTGAGCGCCATCGTCTGCCTCTCCATTTCGCGTGTCGGCAGGAATGGTTGCAGAAGGAAACCGAAAACGCAATCGGACATCCTTATGATGCGGCGGTGTTCTATTGGAGAGGGGTATCGGTCGCATAGGCCGCCGATATCTGGCGGTAGGATTGCGATCGGAAAGCGGCGATCGTCGCCAGCACGCCGAGCAGACCGGTGATCGAGAAGACGATCGCGATGCCGCGTTCGGCGCCGCGGCCGTACCAGTCGCCGATCAGGTCGGCGCCCGCGCCGCCCGTCATCAGCGGCACGAAGATGAACTGCGTGAGCGGCGCGATGAGGAAGGCGGTGAGCGGCGAGGCAGCCTGTTCGACCGACTGGGCAAAGCCGAAGACGCGCCCCTGCCGCTCGAACGGCACGACCTTTTGCAACGTCGTCTGCTCGGCCGCCTCGGCATAGGGGCCGAGGAACAGCCAGATGAAGCAGCCGAGGGTCAATAACAGGATCGACGACTGGACAGTGAACAGCGCCGCGACCGCCCAGACGATCAGGTTGACGAGGAGCAGCGTCCGCACCGGGTTGGTGCCAAGGCCCGTTCGGGCGATCAACGCGCCGCTGAGGATGAAGGCGCAGGAGACAAAGGCCCAGAGCAGGCCCCATTGCTCGACCTTCATCAACGACAGGCCGTAAGCGTCCATTAGCGCCATGAAGACGCCGCCCAGCAGATTGTTGAACGCCGCGAACAGGATCAGCGCGAACAGGCCCGGAATGCCACGCACGACGCGAAAGGTGCCGGCGAGGTCGATCTGTCGGGGCGCATCATGCGTGTCGGTTTCGCGCGGCTCGTCGACATCGACGAAAAGGAGGTGCAGCGCGGCGATTAGCGAGAAGGCGATTGCGAACGCCAATGTCGCGACCATTCCGCCCCACGCGACGAGGAAGCCGCTGATCGCCGAGGTGGTCAGGAAGCCGATACCGCTGACCATCCCCACCAGCCCGTTCGCCTTGTCGCGCCGATCCGCTGGCACCAGCAGGGTGACGAGCGTGGGCAGCGCGATCATGCGGATATTGCCGACGATCACTCCGAGCATCGTGAGCAGGACGAACAGCCATAAGGTGACGCTGGTTGTCGTGGCGACGCGGATGCCGGGATCGAGCGCATAGGCGCCGAGCGCGGCGGCATAAATCGCCAGCGAAACCAAGCTGGAGACGAGCATCATGCTGCGTTTGCGGTGATGGTCGACCAGGCTGCCAAACCAGATGCCCAGCGCCCCGGTGAGCACCAGATAGATGCCCGCGATCATGCCGGTCGCGAACACCGACCGGGTTTCGAGGAAAATCCAGAAGGTGATCGCGAACCACACCGTGAAATTGGTGATGTTGGCGATCAGATTGTTGATGAGGAGGTGGTGGAAGGGGCGCATGCGGCCGGGAACCTAGCAGCGTGATTTGCTCAGGCTAGCTCGCATTTTGCGCCTGTCCCTTTCTGTTGTTTCGATTGCAGTCGAAATGTAGGTTGACCCAGTCAATCAATTCGATAATTCGACGAATATCGAATCTAACGATCCGATATTGGATTTTGTTGCGGTCGCAATCGGTGGCCGCATTCGAGGAAAGGACTGCCCAATGACGTCAATGGTTGAATCACCTACGCCCTGGCGCGGCGAGACATTGCAGGCGCAGTCCGAGGAATGGCTTTACCAATTAAGTGGCGCTGAAATCGCCACGATTGTCACCGCGGCGCAATCGGCAGTCGAGCGAGGCTGCCCGCTCAGCGAGCTCGCGCGCGAAGATTATCCGATGACCGGGTTGGAGGCGGCGCTGACCGATTGGCGGGATCGGATCGACCACGGTCATGGCATGGTGCTGATCCGCGGACTGCCGGTCCGCAGCATCGGCCGCGAGGTCGCCGCCGCGGCCTATTGGTTGATCGGATTGCAGCTGGGGCAGCCGACCGCCCAGAATCCGCTGGGCGAGCTGCTCGTCGACATTCGTGACACGGGTGCGCCGCCGAGCGACCATAATGTGCGGCTGTACAAGACGCGGGCCGAACTGGCCTTTCACACTGACGGCGCCGACATTATTGGCCTGCTGTGCCTGCGCGGTGCCAAGGCGGGCGGTGTCAGCCGCATCTGTTCGTCGGTCGAGGTCTATAATCAGGTCGTCGCGCGGCGCCCCGAACTGGCGCCGCTGATGGAACAGCAATTCTACCACCACGCGCATGGGCAATTGGGCCCCGACGGCCCCAAGACCTTTCGCTATCCGATCGTCAGCCGCGAAGGCGGGATTTTCCGGATGATGCTGCTCACCTGGTATATCCGCAATGCCGCCGAAGATTTTCCCGAAATCGCTGCGTTAAGCGACGAGGAGGAGAGCCTGCTCGACCTGCTTGAATGGCTTCCCCTCGAACCGGGCATCGCGCTCGACATGAATTTTCAGGAGGGCGACATGCAGTTCCTGAAAAACTCGGTCGTGCTGCATGCACGCACCGATTATGAGGATTGGGATTCCGCCGAGGAAAAGCGGCACCTGTTGCGGCTGTGGCTCAACGTCCCTGAGTTTGCCGATGGCGACGATCGGTTGCGGCATGGTTTTGCCCAAGAAGCCGACGCATGACCGATCATCAGTTTGTAGTCATCGGGGCCGGACAGGCGGGACTGGCGGCGGCGCGTCTTTTGCAACGCGCGGGCGCCGACTTCCTGATGGTCGATGCCGAATTGGCGGTGGGCGGTTCGTGGCGCCACTATTACGACAGCCTCGAGCTGTTTTCGCCGGTGCGCTACTCGTCATTGCCGGAGTTTGCGATGCAGGGCGCGCCCGATGCCTATCCGACGCGCGATGATGTCGTCGATTATCTGCAACAGTATCGCGACCATTTTGCCTTCCCGGTGAAATTGGGAACGAGGATATCGTCGGTCACCCGCGAGCCTGATCGATTTGTGTTGAGGCCCGAAAACGGAACGCCGATGCGAGCGCAAAAGCTGATCGTGGCGTCGGGAGCCTTTGGCGCGCCGAACCTGCCGCGGATAGCCGGGCAAGCCGAATATCGGGGCCGCATCGCGCATTCTTCGGAGTACCGTAACCTTGATGCCTATCCGGGCCAGCGGATCATCGTGGTCGGGGCCGGAAATTCGGCGGTGCAGATTGCGGTGGAACTGGCGGGGCATGCCGACGTGACCTTGGCCGTCCGTGACAAGCTGCGCTTTCTGCCGCAGCGGGTGCTGGGCCACGATATTCACTGGTGGTTCGACAAGCTGCGCCTGAACGGTCTGAACCTGTTTTCCGACCATGGCGTCCCCATCGTCGACGATGGCCGCTACAAGGCTGCGTTGCGCGCCAATCGGCCGCCGGTCCGGAAGATGTTCCGTGCCTTTACCGCCGACGGCGTCGTCTGGCCCGACGGAACGCACGAGCGGATCGCCCAGGTCATTTTCGCTACCGGCTTTCGCCACGCGATGGACTTTCTGCGGCCGTGCGGCGCTTTGGACGCGAAGGGTCAGCCGCTCCACCGCCGGGGCGTCTCAACCACGGTTCCCGGGCTGGGTTATGTCGGCCTGTCGGGACAGAACGGCTTTGCATCGGCGACGCTACGCGGCGTCGGGCGTGACGCCGACTACGTCATCCCGCGCATCGCCGCGATGTGAGCCGATTGCCGCGTGGCGGTGATCAGAACAGCTTGGTCACCGTCGCGCTGCGGCGTTCTGGTTCGACTTCGCCGGTGTAAAGACTCACCATCGGCTCATCGCTGACGACATGAGTCTCGTCGGCGCCAAAGCCGTTGAACTTGGTGCGCATCGCGCAGCCATAGGCGCCGAGCATCCCGATTTCGATGAAATCGCCCGCCTTGATGTCCGCCGGCAGGAAGAACGGTCCCGCCATATGGTCGAGATCATCGCAGGTCGGACCGTAAAAGCTGAACGGCACCATCTCGGCGTCGCTTTCGACATCGCGTTGCAGCGACACCGGGAAGCGCCAGCCGACATGCGCGGCGTCGAACAGTGCGCCATAGGCGCCGTCGTTGATGTACAGTTCCTCGCCGCGACGCTTTTCGACGCGGACGATTAGCGAGCTATACTCCGCCGACAGCGCGCGGCCGGGTTCGCACCACAGTTCGGCCGAATAGCTGATCGGCAGACTTTCGAAGCTGCGGTGGATGGTGTCGAAATAGGCATCGAGTGGCGGCGGCTCCATGCCCGGATAGGACGACGGAAAACCGCCGCCGACGTCGATGATGTCGACGGTGACCGATGCGGCGACGATCGCGGCGCGAACGCGCTCCATCGCCTGCGCATAGGCGTGCGGGGTCATCGCCTGGCTGCCGACGTGGAAGCAGATGCCGAGCGCGTCGGCGGCCTGCCGCGTCGCCATCAGTAGTTCGGCAACTTCGTCGGCTTCGGCACCGAATTTGGCGGCGAGGCTGAGCTTGCTATGGTCGGACGAGACGCGCAGGCGCACGAGCAGGTTGAGGTCGGCAGCGCCTTCGGTTGCGCGGACGATCTTCTCCAGCTCGTCCATCGTGTCGAGCGAGAAGGTGCGCACGCCATGCTTCCAATAGGCTTCGGAAATCGCCTCCTCGGCCTTTACCGGATGCATGAAGCACAGCGTCGCTTGCGGCAGGGTGCGCGACACCAGCCGAACCTCGGCAATCGAGGCGACGTCATAATGCGTGACGCCCGAATCCCACAGCACGCGCAGCAGGTCGGCGGACGGATTCGCCTTGACCGCATACATGGTCGTGCCGGGAAACCGGTCGATGAAGAAACGCGCCGCGCGCCGTGCGGCGTGCGGACGGACAAGCGTGACAGGTTCGACCGGCGAAAGTGCCTGAATCAGCCCGTGGGCGCTATGATGCTGGTGCAATGCAAGGGACCCCCAAAAGTGTAACGGTAAACGACAAGGCTGCCTTGCGGTTATTGGAAGTCCCCCTGGGGCAGCGGAGGCGCATATATGGAGGGGGGTCCCCCCTGTAAAGTCCCTATCGAGCAATTTTGTAATAGTGCGGTAACACAAAGGGCGAAGCGAGGCCGATGTGCGCCGAACGGGGCAAAATAGCGACAAGCTGGTGGTCCCACGTTATGGTTGAACTCAAATTTTGTTGCGGCGGCCCGGCGAAGGCCGGGATCTCAACGTCGCGTCCCGAGGCACCGGCGAGACCCCGGCCTTCGCCGGGGTGACGAAGAGGGGAAGCTGGCAACCAATGGTCTCACCCGCCGATGTGAATCATACGTTTAGCGACGCTGAGCTCGAAGAGTTGCGCGCCTTTGGCACGGTCGAATCGCATCGGGCCGGCGAGCTGCTCGTTGCCGAGGGGACGATGGCGCCCGATTGCATCGTCACCCTGTCGGGCCACACCGACATCTTTGCTTCGACCGACGATGGGCCGAAGCGCGTCGGCTGGATGGAGCGCGGACAATTCGCGGGCGATCTGTCGGTGCTGACCGGGCAGCGGCATTTGTCGCGGGTCGAAATGGGCGCCGATGGTGAGATCTTGCGGATCGCGCACGCCGACTTCCAGCGACTGATCGCGGGCAATTCGCATTATTCGGACATCTTCGTCCGCATTTTCGCGGCGCGCCGCGAGTTCAGCACTCGTCGCGGCTTTGCGGCAATCATCGTGATCGGCGCGGCGATGGATCGCAGCGTTTATGCGCTGCGCGACCTGCTGATGAAGCATGGCGTCGCGCATCGGTGGTTCGATCCTGCCGATGGCCCGGTCGCTGGGCATCTGATGGCCGAGCGTGGCTTGATTGACGAGCAGTTGCCCGCGGTAATCCTGGGCGCCGCCGACGTGCTCGTCCAGCCGACTCCCGAGCAGCTGGCCGCAGCGCTGGGACTCGACCTGTTGCCCGATGGCGCGACCGCCGACGTGATCGTGGTGGGCAGCGGTCCGGGCGGGCTGGCGGCGGCGGTCTATGCCGCGTCCGAGGGACTGACCGTGATCGCGATCGACGCGCTCGCGCCGGGCGGGCAGGCGGGGACGTCGTCGAAAATCGAAAACTATCTCGGCTTCCCGACCGGCATCTCAGGCAATGAGCTGGCGCGCCGCGCGACGGTGCAGGCGCAGAAATTCGGCGCGCGGTTGGTCGCGCCGGTGCGCGGCGCGGCGATCGACCGCGATGGCGAGGCCTATTGCCTAAAGCTCGCCGATGGCCGCAAATTGCGCAGCCGCGCGGTGGTGATCGCGAGCGGGGCGCAATATCAGCGGCTGCCGATCGACGACATTGAGCATTATGAAGGCCGCGGCATCTTTTATGGCGCCACCCCGATGGAGGCGCAGCTGTGCGGCAATGCCGAGGTGACCGTCGTCGGCGCCGGCAATTCGGCGGGGCAGGGGGCGATCTATCTCGCCAATGCGGCGCGTAAGGTGCATGTGATTTTCCGACGGCGGTCCTTGCGCGAAACGATGTCCGAATATCTGGTCAAGCGGCTGGAGGAGCATCCGAACATCGAATTGCACGCGATGACGGATGTCGTCGGATTGCACGGCGCCGATGTTTCGGGTGGTTGGCTCGACGGGATCACCTATCGCAGCCGCGAGAGCGGGACCGAGAGCGGTTGCGATTGCCGCTTTCTGTTCCTCTTCCTCGGCGCCAGCCCGAACACCGGCTGGCTGCCGGAGGAAATGGTGTGCGACGAGCGCGGGTTTGTGAAGACCGGTGCAGACATCGCGCCGGTTGAGCTGGTCAAGGCGGGTTGGTCACTCGACCGGATGCCAAGCCGGTATGAAACCAGCTGGCCGCGCATTTATGCGATCGGCGATGTGCGCAAGGGATCGGTAAAGCGCGTCGCCTCGTCGGTGGGCGAGGGGTCGGTGGTGGTCAGCGATATTCATCAGGCGCTGGCGGAGGTTGCGGCGACCTGATCCTCCCTGTGGCGAAGGCATGGGGAGGTGGCAGCCCGAAGGGGGGGGACGGAGGGGCTTTGGCGCTACCGTTGCTGCCCCTCCACCGCTCGCTACGCGGGCGGTCCCCCGCCCAAAACCAGCG
>NZ_JAIBES010000033.1 GCF_019459305.1 Sphingopyxis sp.
ACCCCCTTGGGCTTGTTTTAGCCCTTTGGCCGGACCCGGCCCCCCCGGGCCCGGGGGGGCGCTTGTTCCGCGCCCGACGGCAAGACGATGTTCGTGAACCTGTATAGTCCGGCCAAGACGCTCGCGATCCGCGGTCCGTTCTGAATGGCGTCGATCAGATCCGCTCGATAATGATCGCGGGCGCCATGCCGCCTGCGGCGCACATGGTGACGAGGCCGTAGCGACCGCCCGAGCGTTCGAGTTCGTCGAGCGCGGTGCCGATCAGGATCGATCCGGTGGCGCCGATCGGATGACCAAGCGCCATCGCGCCGCCGTTGATGTTGACCTTCTCACGGTCGAGATCGAGGTCGCGGATGAATTTTTCGGCGACAACGGCAAAGGCTTCGTTGATTTCCCAGACGTCGATGTCGTCCTTGGTCAGGCCGGCCTTTTCGAGCACTTTTTTCGCCGCCGGGACCGGGGCGTTGAGCATCAGCGTCGGATCGTCGCCGATATTGGCATAGGCGACGACGCGCGCACGCGGCTTCAGGCCATGCTTGTCGGCATATTCTTTGGACGCGAGCAGGATCGCCGCAGCACCATCGACGACGCCCGAGCTGTTCCCGGCATGGTGGAAATGCTGGATCTCGACATCGGGATAGCGGCGATTGACCTGCTTGCGGAAGGTGAAGCCGCCGCCAAGGTCGAAGTCGGCGAGGCCGGTGAAGGCGGGCTTGAGCGACGCCAGTCCTTCGGCGGTGGTTTCGGGGCGGGGAAACTCCTCATGGTCGAGCGCCACGCTGCCATCGGGATTGAGTACCGGCACGACCGATTTCGCGAAACGGCCTTCCTTGATCGCGCGGTCGGCGCGCTGCTGGCTGACCAACGCCAGCGCGTCGAGCGCCTCGCGGCTGATCCCCTCGATCGTTGCGATGGCGTCGCCGCATACGCCCTGATGCGACTGCGGATGGAGTTCGTCGAGCGCTTCATGCCCCGATCCCATCAGCCGCGGCGGCAGCCCGGCGTTCGCCTGTTCGGCGGCGAAAGCGGTGGTGTAGCTCATCATCTCGGTGCCGCCGGCGATGACGCAATCTTCCATGCCGCTCATCACGCTGGCCGCGGCGAGATTGACCGAAGTGATGCCGCCGCCGCAGAAGCGGTCGAGCGTCGTCCCCGATGCCTTGGTGTCATAACCTGCCGACAGCGCCGCCATCCGGCCAAGATCGCCGCCCTGCTTGCCGTTCTGGCTCGACGTCGACCAGATGATGTCGTCGACGGTCGCGGTGTCGAGGTTGTTGCGATCCTTGATCGCCTTCAGCACCGTGGCGGCAAGATGCTGCGGGTGGAGGTGCGACAAGGCGCCCTTGCCGGGTTTGCCGACCCCGCGCGGGGTGCGGACGGCGTCGATGATATAGGCTTCGGCCATGAGATAGTCCTTTCGGGAAGTGTTTTAACGAGGGGCCATGCGGATCGCGCCGTCGAGGCGGACGGCCTGGCCATTGAAATAGGTGTTGCGGATCATTTCCATCGCGAGGCTGGCATATTCCTCCGCCTTGCCGAGCCGCTTGGGGAAGGGGACCGAGGCTTCGAGACTCTCTTTCACCTTCGGATTCATGTTGTTCAGCAGCGGCGTGCCGAACACGCCGGGCATGATCGCGTTGACGCGGATACCAAGGTCCATCAGGTCGCGCGCCATCGGCAACACCAGCCCGTTCACCCCCGCCTTGGCCGAGCCATAGATGACCTGTCCGATCTGGCCGTCCTGCGCGGCAACCGACGCGGTGAGGATGATCGCGCCGCGTTCGCCGTCGTCCAGTTCGGGTAGCGTCGCCATGCCCTCGGCTGCCACGGATGCGACGCGGTAGCTGGCGGTCAGAATACCTTCGACGCCATAGGCGAAATCCGCGGTCGGGGTACGGCGGTACCCGCCGGTTTCCTTGTCATAAGCGAGCGTCTTGCCGCGCCGTGACGTCATCGCGCAATGGACGCAAATCCGTTCCTGGCCATGCGCCGCGCGTGCCTTGGCATAGCCGTCGAGGACCGATTGTTCATCCGTGATATCGACCTTGCAGAACAGGCCGCCGATCGATGCCGCGACCTCTTCGCCCAGCGCTTCGTTGATGTCGAAAATCGCGACCTTGACGCCAGCGGCCGCCAGCGCTTCGGCGGTGGCACGGCCAAGGCCCGATGCGCCGCCTGTGACAACCGCCGCGGTGGTAGAATCGAACTTCATGCGCTGCGCCTCCTCAGGCCGGAATCTGGTTGAAGGGGATGCCCTTGTCGGGGCGATGATCCTGCGGCAGGCCGAGCACCTTTTCGGCGATCGTGTTGAGCAAGGTCTCGTCCGACCCGCCGGCGATGCGGCCGGTCGGGGCGTTGATCCAGCTCGACGCCCAATCCTCCTTTTGCGAGGCATGCTCGTCAAAGGCGAAACCGTCGGTGCCCTGCAAATCGATCGCGAGTTCGGACAGCTTCTGGCGCGAGCGGACCGCGACCAGCTTGTTGAGTGATCCTTCAGCGCCCGGGATCATCCCGGCCTGCATCATCAGCCGCGCGCGGACGTTGATCGAATCCAGCCCCGACCGCATCGCGTGGTTGCGCGCGATCTGGTGGCGAATGCGACCATCCTCGATCGCGGGTTTGCCGTTGAGCAGCGTGTCTTTGGCCAGATCGACAAACAGGTCGAGGTGCGGACCAAAGCCCGCGCTGTCGGTCGCGACATAGCGTTCGATCATCAAGGTCGTAATCGCGACCGCAAAGCCGCCGCCGACAGGGGACATGCGGTGATCGTCGCTGATCTTCACATCGTCGAAGAAGACTTCGTTCACGTGGCTGTCGCCGCCCGCAAGCTTGATCGGGCGCACGGTGACCCCCGGCGCCTTCATGTCGACCCAGAAATAGGTCAGGCCCTTGTGCTTGGGGACGGTCGGGTCGGTGCGCACGACGATGACGCCATAATCGCTGTAATGCGCCCAGCTGGTCCAAACTTTTTGCCCGTTGATCTTCCACCCATTGCCGTCGGGCTCGGCCTTGGTGCGCAGGCCCGCGAGATCCGAGCCACCCGAGGGTTCGGAGAAAAGCTGGCACCAGATTTCTTCGCCTTGCAGCGCTTTCAGCACCCGTTCCTTGACGAAGTCGCGGTCGCTGCCGAACTGCATCAGCACCGGCACCGGCATGCCGAGCGAGATGCCGAAATAGAAATTGGGAAAGCCGTGCTTCATCTCTTCAGCGTCGAAAGTGACCTTTTCGAGATGCCCCAAGCCCTGGCCGCCATATTCGGTTGGCCAGTTGATCCCGGCAAAGCCCGCGTCGAACTTCGCCTTTTGATAGCGGCGCCCGAGCGCGAGATCGTCTGCTTCCGCCAGTCCCTTGCGCGCCTCACGCCCATAGGTCGGCGCCATTGATTGAAGCCACGCCGCCGCCTTGGCGCGATAGGTTTCCAGATCGGTCATGCCGCTTCTCCTGCCAGCCGGTCGACGAGGACATCTTCCCAGAACAGGCTGCTGCCCTGCTCGATCGCGAGGCTGCGCGCGCGCCGCATATGGAGGTGGAGCCCGAGATCCCAGGTCACGCCGATGCCGCCGTGGATCTGCACACAATCGCGCGCCGCGGTGTCATAGGCCTCGGTCGCCGACAGGCGTGCCGCAGCGGCGGCGGTGATGAAGTCGGCTGCGCCCTCGCGCGAGGCGGCGTGGATGCAGTTGGCCCGCGCGAGTTCGACCAGCCCGTAAAGCTCGGCAATGCGGTGCTTCACCGACTGAAAGGCGCCGATCGGCTGGCCAAAGGCGCGGCGGGTCAGCGCGTAATCGCGCGCGATTTCCATCAGCACCTCGGCGCCGCCGGTCTGTTCGTGCGCGGTGACGACAGCCTGGAGGGCGAGAATGTGGAGCGCCGCATCACGGGCGGCGCTTCCGACCGCCAGCGTTTCGGCTTTCGCGCCGGCAAAGCTCAGATTGGCGACGCAGCGACTGTTGTCGAAGCTGGGCACCGCGATGCGCTCGGCGCCGCTCAGATCGACCAGCGCCAGCACCGGCATGCCGGAACCATTGGCCAGCACGATCGCGACATCGGCCGCCAATCCGCCGGAGACGCCGCGGGCGATGCCGCTCAGTTGGTCGTCGGTGTATGTTACATCGGGCTGGGCCGGTAGCGCGTCGGGACCAGCGGCAAAGGCAATCGCACCAATGCTTTCACCCCATGCGAGCTTGGGCAACCAGTGCGCCTTTTGCGCATCCGACCCGTAAAGCTCGATCGCCTTTGCAGCGCCAAAACCCGACGTTAGAAACGGGGCGCCGCTGAGCGATCGGCCCGCCTGATGCGCGATCAGCCCGAGTTCGATCAGGCCGAGGCCCAAGCCATCATGCGCTTCGGGAAGCGCCAGCGCGGTCCAGCCCTGTTCCTTTGCCGTGTCCCAAAACGGGCGATGATAATCGCCGACCGATTCGAGCAGCGGCAGCAAGGCATCCTTGCTGATTCGGGCTTCGAGCACCCGCCGCGATTCGGTTGCGATCGCCTGTTGGCCTTCGTCATAGAGGATCGTCATCGCCGCATCTCTCCCGCTCCCATATATCTTGTCTTGCCAATGAACCGGACGTTGACGTAAACGTCAAGTCAATTCCGGCGCGGCGGCGACGTAGCGTCATTTTGTTGCGACCGACATTGGGGAAGGGACTGACGATGGCTTTCAAGACACGCATCACCGAAATGCTGGGGATCGAACATCCGATCGTGCAGGGCGGGATGCAGAGCGTCGGCTATGCCGAACTGGCGAGCGCGGTATCGAACGCGGGCGGGCTCGGCATCATCACCGCGCTGACCCAGCCTAGCCCCGCGGCGCTCAGCGCCGAGATCGAGCGCTGCCTCGCAATGACCGACAAGCCGTTCGGGGTGAACATGACCGTTTTCCCGACGATCAACGCCCCCGATTACAAGGCTTATGCGCAGGCGATCATCGACGGCGGGATCAAGATCGTCGAAACCGCGGGAACGCCTGCGGTGCGCGAGATCTGGGAAATGCTCAAGCCGCACGGCATCGCGATCCTGCACAAATGCACCGCGGTGCGCCACGCCTTGTCGGCGGAACGCGCCGGCTGCGACATCATCTCGATCGACGGCTTCGAATGCGCGGGACATCCGGGCGAGGACGATATCCCGGGCTTGATCCTGATCCCTGCCGCCGCCGACAAGGTGAAGATCCCGATGCTCGCCTCGGGCGGGTTCGGCGACGGCCGCGGGCTTGTCGCCGCGCTTGCGCTGGGTGCCGAGGGCATCAACATGGGCACGCGTTTCTGCGCGACGGTCGAGGCGCCGATCCACGACAATGTGAAGCAGGCCTATGTCGATAATGACGAGCGCGGATCCTATCTGATCTTCCGCAGCCTCAAGAACACCGCGCGTGTCGGCAAGAGCGCGGTCAGCGAAGAGGTGGTGCGCCGTCTGGCACAACCCGATGCGACATTTGCCGATGTGGCTGAACTGGTGAACGGTAAAGCCGGGCGCGAGTTGCTCGAAACCGGCGATCTGTCGAAGGGCGTGTTCTGGGCCGGGATGGTGCAAGGGCTGATCCACGACATTCCGACCTGTCAGCAACTGATCGACCGGATTATTGCCGAGGCGGATGCGATCGTCGATCAGCGGCTGGCATCGTTGCGGCGGTAAGCCGCGGCGATGTGCTGGCGCGGCGCGCGTGCTTTCGATATGATCCGATTCTTCGCAATTTGATCAGTTCGTTGCCCACGGCGTTCTCGCCCGCCGGTGCGCCAGGGGGAAGTTTGAGCGTCATCGAATATAAGGGTTTCGGCGGCGTCCCGCTGTCCGCCGACGTGCTGGGCGACGACAATGACCCCGCCGTGCTGCTGATCCCCGACATCGGGCAGTCGCGTGGCGCTTGGCGTGCGGTAGCCGAGGGACTTGTGTTGTCGGGGCGCCGGGTTGTCAGTCTCGACCTCCGTGTCGATGACGGACCAGACCAACTGGCAGCCCATGTCGAGGATTTGCGCCTCGTCCTTGCGCAAATGGGGTCGCGTCCCGTCGTTGTCGCCGCACGGCGAGGCGGGTGGATCGCGACGCGCGCGCTGGCGGCCGATGGCGTGTTGCTCGCGGGCGGGTTGGTGCTCGTCGATATGCCCGACGACACCGACGCTGTGGCGATCGGAATCGCGGCGCGGCAGGCAGTGCCGACGCTGGTGGTGCGCGGCGGCTTTGCCGCAGCGCAGAGAAACGCCGCAGGTGATGCGTTCGACGCCGCGCTACCGATCGGTGAAAGCGTGGACATCGACGAGGCCGATCTGGCGATCGAAGCCGACCGGACCGAAGCTTTGCTGGGTCAGTTGCTCGAATTTCTCGAACGCCGCCAGCCGCGCGAGGCGACCGAGTTTCAGGCAGGATCGGACCCGCGGACGCTGCGCGACGCGATGGGCTGCTTTGCGACCGGCGTCACCATTGTCACCGCGCTTGACGCGGCGGGAGTGCCGGTGGGGCTGACTGCGAACAGTTTTACCTCGGTATCGCTCGACCCGCCGCTGCTCCTGGTGTGCATCGCCAATTCGGCAGGGACCGCACCCGCGCTGCGCGAGGCGGGGCATTTCGGGGTCAATGTGTTGCAAATCGGGCAGCAACCCGCATCGAACCGCTTTGCCACGCGCGGCGAGGACCGCTTCTCCAATCTGCTGTGGGCGCCGGGGCAGACCGGGGTGCCGCTGCTCGGCAGTTCGCTGGTGTCGTTCGAATGCCAACGCGAATCACTCCACGAGGCGGGTGATCATTTCATCCTGGTCGGCCGCGTCGTGCGTGCGCAGTTCGAACCGCACCGCGACCCGCTGCTCTATTTTCGCGGCAAATATCGTCGGCTGCATTTCGCTTAAGGGCGTGTGGCCATCGATGCTTGCCGGTCCTTCGGGATATCCTGAAAGACCGGCTACAAATTTATCAACTGCTACAAGGAGGTCGGGCTCGATGCTCTGACCGACCGCTCGCGGCGGTCTTTGCGTCATGCCAACTAGCTGCCCGAAACAGATCGAGCGGACAACGCCGCCCTTTCGACATCGGTCGCCACTACGCTCACTAGGTCATCAGGTCGCTTCACTGTCATTACATTCCTCCCGACCATAGCCTTTGCAGGGTTCGTAAACGAATACCCGACGCGCGAAAGCGGCCCGTAGCGGCGGGCTTTTTGTATGGCTTTGGGCAAATTAGGGGCGAAGCGAGGCCTTCGCATCGAGTTCGGCGATCCGGTCGGAGCAAATCGCGTGAACGGCGCGGCCTAGTTCTTCGACGCAGCCCCCAAGCCATTGAAGCTCATCCTCGGTGATGCGATAGTGCTTTGAATAGCGCGCCTTCACATAAGCCTCTTTCAGCTTTTCAAACCGCGCCCGATCCTCGCGGCGCTCGCGCGGCCAAGCATCGACCAGCCGCATGTCAATCCGCTCAGCCTGCGTGCGCAGGAAGGCAAGGTTGTGAACGTGAGGCGTGTAGAAGGTGCAGACGAGCAGAACGCAATGATACATCCGCTCCGCTGATTGGTGCAAATCAAACACCGCCTTTTTCAACTTCCCTCGCGCTTGCGCATCGGTGTAGCCGTCAAAAAAGTCAGAAGCGCTAGGCATCCATTCGTCAAAATATTCTCGCGCCATCGCCAACGCCTGCTCAGGCGTCTTCGGCTTGGGCGTGTGAAGGGGCTTATCGTTATATTCGTAGAGCGCGATCCCGTCGCGCGCGCCGTCCATGAAGAAATAACGCCCGTGCGCGAGGCCGTCGTTCACCTCTTGCAACGTGTGAACGATGAAGTTGACCGGTGTCTTGAGCGTCTTGTCAATCGCCAGTTCGCGGATGAGCCGGTCGTCCAGCTTTAGCCAGAAATCGACCTTCTCGGTAAGCCGCTTGTCATTGACGATGATGAGAAGGTCGAAGTCTGACTGATAGCCCTTGGCGGTGTGTGGTTCGTCGACCCAGCCGCCGCGCCCGTAGCTGCCGTAGAGGATGATCTTGTCGATCCGGCCCTTCTTCTTCCAGCCCATCGTGCCAAGCGCGATCGCATCCTCAAACTCTTCGAAGACGATTGCCTTAACACGCTCGAGTTCGCGCTGCTTGTTGGCCGGAAGATGATCGAGGTCGGTTTTCATCGCTGGCGGCACCCTGTCGGCGCGGCGGCCGATTGGCAAGATCGAAGCGGCTTCATCGCCGCCAGAATTGCCACCGCCTGCGGTTCTATCGACGGACTGAGCGATGACCCGGAGCCTTCGAATCATCGCCTGTTTGACCTCGGCCACGCTGACGCCATGGGGTCGTGTCCAATTTAATGGTGTAGGTTCGCCGGTGCAGCCTTAGCGATCTCCGGCCAATCCGGGATGATCATGCTGCCATAGCGGGCAACGTGATGATGGCATTATCGCTTAATCCCGAGACGCTCTTCAGGGTCATGTAGCGGCATTGTCCTGCGACGCGCTTCTCGACCGCTGGATCCTGAGCGGCGCGCAACGTCGCCCTGGCCGCGTCGCGCCGCGCGCGCACCGAACAGACCGACGGCGGGGTAGGAGCCCAGCGCCAGCGGTCTTCTGCGCGGGCTTGCCCTTGGCGTTGCCGCCATAGGTGTAATTCCTCCGCCAGTGCTTTCCGTTGGCGGGCGCGACGATCAAATAAAGCTGAACAGCGTCGCCGAGCTTGTACGCCGACTCTCGGGGCTTCGCCGCCTTGATTTCCGCATCGTTCAGCCCGGGTCAACGCCATACCATGGATTGCTGATCCGATACCATGAGTTATCCCATGGCATGCTGTGAACGCTGGTGAACGCCCCCGAACCGGCCGAATATCCGATATGTCCTAAAACCGAGATAAAACAAGGCTGTGTGAACCATTACGGACGCTGGCGGAAGGCCAGTTGGCGGAGCGGGTGGGATTCGAACCCACGATAGGCTTTTGACCTATACTCACTTTCCAGGCGAGCGCCTTCGACCACTCGGCCACCGCTCCGCATGCTTGGAACGCGCGCCCTAATCGCTGGGCGGGGCTTTCGCAAGTCGGTTGAGCATGGCAGACAGGCAGCATGAAACATCTGCTTCTGGCCGTAGCTGCCGCTTCGCTCGCCCTTCCGGTTACCGCGCAGGAACCTGCGCCGATCCCGTCGCCCGGCGAGATCACAGCTGCCGCGCCGGCGAGCGACTGGATTGCGATTGCCGCGGCGGACCTGTTGGTGATGGACTTGGCGCCCGATGCTAAGGGCAAGGCGCGCCGCGTGGTGATCCAGCTTATGCCCACACCGTTCAGCCAAGGGTGGATCGGCAATATTCGCAAGCTTGCCTCCGTGCATTGGTGGGACGGGACGAGCATTAACCGGGTGCAGGACAATTATGTCGTGCAATGGGGCGACGCGACCGAGAAGAAGGCGTTGCCGGAGGGTTTGGTGACGGTACCGGAGAGCGCGTATCTCTCGGAGCGTAAGCGTGGCGCAACGACTTGGTTGCCGTCTGCTAATGGCTCATACGCTCCTCATCATGGCGTTCTGGCGGGTTGGCCGGTCGCTTGGAATGCCGACGCGGTTTGGCCCGTGCATTGCTATGGCATGGTTGGTGTCGGCCGCAACATGTCGCCCGACACCGGCAGCGGCGCTGAACTCTACACGGTGATTGGCCACGCTCCCCGTCATCTGGACCAGAATATCGCTCTCGTTGGCCGCGTGGTCACCGGCATCGAGCATCTGTCGAGCTTACCGCGCGGGACCGGCGCGCTGGGCTTCTATGAGGATGAAAAGGAGCGGGTGCCGATTACGTCGGTCCGGATCGCTACCGAACTGGCTGTAAGCGACCAACCACGCTTCGAATATCTGTCGACCGAAAGCGACAGCTTTGCGCGCTACGCCGATGCGCGTGCCAATCGCCGCGATCCGTTTTTCATCAAGCCTGCTGGCGGTGCTGACATCTGCAATATTCCAGTGCCGGTGCGCGCGGTCGAAAAATGATGGTTCTCAGCCGTTCGCATCGAGCGAGGTCGAGGAGCCTTGGCGTCGTGCCCTTAGGCTGGGTGTCTCAACTTCACTCGACACGAACGGACTAAGCGAGAGGTGGAAAGCTTTACCGTCACCACCCCGCTCTGGCGCTGGCAGTCCGCGACTGCCCCGGCGGCGTGGTTTTTCGTCACCATTGCGGGCGACGTCGCCGACGGCATCCGGATCGCGGCGATCAGCGGCCAGTGGCTCGATGGACGCAAGGCGTTCGGATCGGCGCGGGTCGATGTGACGATCGGCAAGACAAGCTGGCAGACATCGGTGTTCCCGCACAAGCAAAGCGGCGGCTGGCTGCTGCCGGTCAAGGCCGCGGTGCGCAAGGCCGAGGCATTGGTCGAGGGTGACGAAGTGGCGGTGACCGTCAGTCTTTAACCGGGGTTTCGGCCTTGGCATCGCGCGACTGCGCCTTGCGCTTGCGCAGATTGTCGCGCAGCGCCTCCGCCAGACGGCGTTCGCGTTCGATGTCGGCGGGGGAGGGCGGCTTGCTCACAATAGCGGCCATGCCCGCGAAATTGCCCCATCGTCAAGTCTCGCGCCTTGACAGGCGCGGGGCGCCCCGCCATAGGCCGCGCCTGCCCAGCGAACAGGCGTTTGCGGGCGTTTCGGTTGCTGCTGTAGCTCAGTGGTAGAGCGCGTCATTGGTAATGACGAGGTCGGGAGTTCAATCCTCCCCAGCAGCACCATTTTCTCCACGCGGGACATTTTGTGGCAGGCGGTTGGGGAACCATCGCGCGCGGACGCCGTACATCGGGTCGGGGTGATATTTGCCCCCGACGGAGTCAATGACATAGAGATGAGATTATGGGTCGCCTACGGCCTGATCGCCCTGATGCTGGCGGCTGCGGTCGCCGGCGTCGCTTACATTCGGCACAATCGTCCCGATCGCAAATATCTTCGTCAGCGTGAACGCGAAGATCAAAAGAGCCGCGATCGCTTTGAGGCCAACAATATTCCGAAATAAGTTGGTCGGACGCGGCGGTTGAACTGCAAACGGTGCTAAATCTTCGCCGCCAGCAGCCAGTCGTGGAACAGCTTGACCGCCGGTTGGCGCAGTGCGCGCGGGCGGCAGACGAACCAGTAGCTGTACGGGCTGTCGACGTCGAAATCGAACAGACGCACCAGCCGCGGGTCGTGCGCGTCGTCGAAATGGTGGCCGTGCATGAAGGCGACACCGATTCCTTGCGCCGCGGCCTCGAGCATCAGCGGTCCCGAATCAAAATAATCGATCCCCGCCGGTTCGAGGTAAGGCATGCCGATCGCCTTTTTCCACTCGCTGAATGTCTCAGGCATCTCGCGGTGGAGGAGGACGGTCATGCGCTGCAATTGTTCGGGCACCACAAACGGCCGCTCCCCATCGGTCAGCGTCCTAGCGGCGATCGGGAACACCTTGTCCTGATCGAGCCGCGCGGCATAGAGCGCCGGGTCGATTGAGCGCGCCAGTGCGATCGCCGCGTCAATGCCGTCGCCTAGCCGCGCTTCGGCATGCGACATCGTGTCGATGTCGATGTGCAGTTCGGGATGCTCGCGGCGTAGTTCGGGCAGGCGCGGGAACAGCCGCTGCTGGGCGAAAAGCGGTAGCACATTGAGGTGCAGGCGCAGCGATGCGTCGGGACTGCCGACCTGGCCGATCACCGTCCGTAGTTCGTCGAGAATCGGCGCCAGCTGTCCTTGCAGCGCGCGCCCCGCCTCGGTCAGGCTGAGCCCGTGATGATGGCGGTTGAACAGCGGGCGTGCGACGGCATGTTCGAGCGTCTGGATCCGCCGCGACAGCGCCGGCATCGAGAGGCCGAGTTCGATCGCGGCCGCCTTTACGGTGCCATGGCGGGCGACCTCGAGAAAGGCCTCCATACTGCTGAGGGGAGGAAGGCGTGGCATATCCGGCACCGATGATGACATGAGCCCGCGCGACTTGCCACAATTTTGTGCAGTGCGGCAAAGGGTAGCGAGGGGCCAAGCGACGGGCGGGGGTCGCAAATCGGGAACGACAACCCTATCTTCGGCATAGCGATTTTTTGAAGGAGACGCGCCTTGGCCGATGCAGCGGTAAAAGAAAAACAGGTGAAACTGCAGGTGGCGAATTCGCGCGCCGAGGAAAGCGGCGGCGGGATTGCGCGCATTCCGCGTTCCACGATGGCCGAACTGGGCGTCACCGAAGGTGATATCATCCAGATCAGCGGCAAGCGGCAGACCGCGTCGCGCGTGGTGCTGCCCTATGCCGAGGATGAAGGGCTGGAGGTGATCCGTCTCGACGGCCTGCAGCGCGCCAATGCGGGCGCGGGCGCGGGAGACATGGTGATGCTGAGCCGGGTCGAGACGCGCCCGGCAACGCGCGTGGTGTTCGCCCCGGCGC
This sequence comes from Sphingopyxis sp., assembly GCF_019459305.1. Taxonomy (GTDB): domain Bacteria; phylum Pseudomonadota; class Alphaproteobacteria; order Sphingomonadales; family Sphingomonadaceae; genus Sphingopyxis. Next base: position 12,327 of record NZ_JAIBES010000033.1, read on the forward strand.
AGGAAAATCTGCGGCTTCAGGGATCGGCGAACGCACTGAAACGCAGCTTCTTCGGGCGCCCTGTCGTCGCGGGCGATACGGTTGCGACCGCCGGGCAGCAGCGGCTGGAATCGGGCGACATGCCGCCGCAGCTGCGCCAGATGCTCAACGCGCCGGCATACGCGCTGGCCGAGGTGCGCCTGCTCGTCGTATCGGCGGCGCCCAAAGGCGTGGTGTTTATCGACGAGAATACCGAAATCGAACTTCTGCCCGAATATCAGGAGCCACACGACGCGCGCCGTACCGATGTCACCTATGACGATCTGGGAGGGCTGGGCGAAACGATCGATCAGCTGCGCGAGATGGTCGAACTGCCGCTACGCTATCCCGAACTGTTCCGGCGCCTCGGCGTCGATCCGCCGCGCGGGGTGCTGCTGCATGGGCCGCCGGGAACCGGTAAAACGCGTCTGGCGCGCGCGGTCGCGAATGAGAGCGAAGCGCAGTTTTTCCTGATCAATGGCCCCGAAATCATGGGTTCGGCCTATGGCGAATCCGAAAAGCGGCTGCGCGACATTTTCGAACAGGCCGCCAAGGCATCGCCATCGATCCTGTTCATCGACGAAATCGATTCGATCGCGCCCAAGCGCGGGCAGGTGACCGGCGAGGCCGAAAAACGTCTCGTCGCGCAGCTGCTGACGCTGATGGACGGGCTCGAGCCGCGCACCAATCTCGTCATCATCGCTGCCACCAACCGTCCCGATGCCATCGACGAAGCGCTGCGCCGTCCAGGCCGTTTCGACCGTGAAATCATTATCGGTGTTCCCGACGAAGGCGGACGCCGTGAGATCCTGGGCATCCATACCCGCGGCATGCCGCTGGCAGAAGATGTCGATCTTGCCGAACTGGCGCGCACGACTTTTGGCTTTGTCGGCGCCGACATGGCAGCTTTGACCCGCGAAGCGGCGATCGAGGCGGTGCGGCGGATCATGCCCAAGCTCGACCTGGCCGAAGGGACCATCCCCCCCGAAGTGCTGGAGGATTTGCGCGTCACCCGCGATGATTTCAGCAATGCGCTGAAACGCGTGCAGCCATCGGCAATGCGCGAAGTGATGGTGCAGGCGCCGACGACCCGGTGGAGCGACATCGGCGGGCTCGACGCGGCGCGTGAAAAGCTGATCGAAGGCATCGAACTGCCGCTGAAGCATCCCGAAGCGTTCCGGCGGCTCGGGATCCGTGCCGCCAAGGGCTTCCTGCTCTATGGACCGCCTGGCACCGGCAAGACCTTGCTCGCAAAGGCCGCCGCGCGCGAATCGGATGCCAATTTCATCTCGATCAAATCGTCGGACCTGCTGTCAAAATGGTATGGCGAGAGTGAGCAGCAGATTGCGCGGCTGTTCGCGCGCGCGCGCGCCGTGGCGCCGACGATCATCTTCATCGACGAACTCGACAGCCTGGTGCCTGCGCGCGGCAGCGGCACGTCGGGCGAGCCGCAGGTGACCGAACGCGTCGTCAACACGATCCTCGCCGAGATGGACGGGATCGAGGAAATGCAGTCGGTTGTCGTCATCGGCGCGACCAACCGCCCCAACCTGATCGACCCGGCGCTGCTGCGCCCGGGACGGCTCGACGAACTGATCTATGTGTCGGTGCCGGACAAGCAAGGGCGCCGCCGAATATTGGAAATCCAGACCGGCAAGATGCCGCTGGCCGACGACGTCGATCTGTCGGCGCTGGCGGAGAAATCCGACCGGTTTACCGGTGCCGATCTGGAAGACCTTAGCCGCCGCGCTGGTCTGGCGGCGCTCAAGCGGTCGATCAACAGCGACACGGTGACGATGGCTGATTTCGACGCGGCGCTGAAAGACACCCGCGCCTCGGTCACCGAAGCGATGGAAAAGGATTATGAAAAGATCCAGGGCGAGATCAAGCAGCAGGCGATGAGCGTCAATCCGATCGGCTTTTTCGCGCCCGGCATGCTCAAACCGGTGCGCGAGCAGAAGCACGGCGACGACGTAGTGAAGGATTAAGCGGTGGGGGGGGGCCCCCC
>NZ_JAIBES010000040.1 GCF_019459305.1 Sphingopyxis sp.
CCCCCCCCCCCCCCCCCCCCCCCCCCCCCCCCCCCCCCCCCCCCCCCCCCCCCCCCCCCCCCCCCCCGGCCGCCTCGCCTGCGGCTGTCATTGAGCCGACTGCCGCGATGGGTGAGCAAGTTTTCAAACGCTGCGTCGCCTGCCACACGATCGACAAGGGCGGCCGCAACGGCATCGGCCCCAATTTGCACGGCGTCGTCGGCGCAGCGGTCGCGGCGAAGCCCGACTTTTCCTACTCAGGCGCGATGAAGGCAAAGGGTGGCGTCTGGGACGCGGCAACGCTCGACACCTATCTCGAAGCCCCCATGAAGGCGCTGCCGGGAACGCGGATGGCGTTTGCGGGGGTTATCGACGCCGCGGACCGCAAGGCGTTGATCCTGTATCTGGAAGCGCACTCGAAGTAATTGATCCTCCTGTGGCGAAGCCATGGGGAGGTGGCAGCGGCGCAGCCGCTGACGGAGGGACTTTGGCGCTAGCGGTGCGGTCTCCCTCACCACTCGCTTCGCGAGCGGTCCCCCTCCCCATCACTGCGCGACAGGGAGGATAAAAGCGGCATCACCCCTACTCTTCGATATTCGCGTAGAAATCCTGAACGATCGCCCACGCCTCTTCAGCAGTCTCGACAAATTTGAACAGCCCCAGGTCGCGCGCGCTCACCACGCCCTCTTCAACCAGCGCGTCGAAATTCACCACACGTTCCCAGAACTCTTTGCCAAAGAGGACAATCGGGATCGGCTTGATCTTGCCCGTCTGGATCAGCGTCAGCAATTCGAACATTTCGTCGAACGTGCCGAACCCGCCCGGGAACACGCACACCGCGCGCGCGCGGAGCAGGAAGTGCATCTTGCGCAGCGCAAAATAGTGAAACTGGAAGCTGAGATCGGGGGTGACGAAGCGATTGGGAGCCTGTTCGTGCGGCAGCACGATGTTCAGTCCGACCGACTCCTTGCCGACGTCAGCCGCGCCGCGATTCGCCGCTTCCATGATCGACGGCCCGCCGCCCGAGCAGACGACAAAGTGGCGGCAGCCGTTTTCGTCGGGCGGCACCTGACTCGCGAGCCGCGCCAGCTTGCGCGCCTCTTCATAATATTTCGCCTTGGCCTTCAGCCGCCGCGCGATGTTGCGCTGGACGTCATCGGTTGCTGCGGCTTCGAGCGCATCCGCCTCAGCAGGCTCGGGAATGCGCGCCGAGCCGTAGATGACGAGCATTGACTCGATCTTCGCCTCGTCGAGCAGCAATTCGGGCTTGAGAAGTTCCAGCTGGAACCGCACCGGGCGCAAATCTTCGCGCAGCAGGAATTCATTGTCCTGAAACGCCAGCTTGTACGCGGCGCTCGCGGTCTGCGGGGTGGTGGTCGCCTGCTTGGCGAACTGCGCGTCATCCTTGGCTTTGTGGAAACGCGAACGATGGGGTTGTTTATCTTCTGTCATTAGCCAACGGCTAGCGGTTTGGCGTCACCTTGCCAAGACGCGCCTAGGCTAACGGCAGTAGCCGTTGCCGCTCATGTCGAAATGGAAGTGATTATAGTGCGCGGCGTTATAATCCGGCCCGAGCACGGTGCCAAAACGGCGACAGCCTGATTTGTGCAGCGCACGGAGGAAATCCTGCGATGCCTTGTCGCCCTTCCACCCGCCGTCGAGCATGATCCGCCGCCCGTCGGCCAGCACGAAGCCCGATACATCGACCGCGTTTGAATGGGCATGTTGCGACAGGCGACCCGAGCGGCCGCCATAGATGTTGCGGCAGCTATAGGTACCGAACGTCTCGATCTTGACGACTTCCTGCCCGAAATATTTCCGCGCCGCGGGCTTCACCGCATGCTGCGCCCACGCTGCGAAATTTTTCGCCAGCGGACAGGTCATCGCGCCAAGGTTGGTGGTCGGGGTGCCGATGTCGAGCAGTTTGACCGAGTCGATCGAGCTGCAACCGCCGCCATGATCCTGATTGGCAAGCGGGGTGAAACGCACCCCGGCCTGCTTCAGCTCGAACACGCATTGCTGCGCTTCGGCGCTGGTGAACGACGGCGTCGGCGCAATTTGCGGACGCTTCGGCGCGCTGGCGCTCGGGCGTTTGGGATCGCCGCGCTTCATCACGTCGGGACTGCCGAAACAGGCCGAAAGCGCCAGTGCTGCGGTCGCGGCGATCAGGATCCGGGGTTGAAAGACGGTCGGGATCGGCATGGCGTCAAAATACCGACAAGATAGTTAACAACTTCTTTAGTTTTGCTTCGGCTCACCGGAAATTTCGCGCAGCCCACGCATTTTGTTTGACAGTTGCGTCCCCGCCCCTAAACGCGGCGCCGGGCCACGCGGTCCCAACGCCGCGCGAGCTCTCTGCAAGGAGAGACTATAATGACTGAAGTGCCGACACCCCAATTGCGCCCTGCGCGCCCCTATTTCTCCTCCGGCCCCTGCGCAAAGCCGCCCGGATGGGATGCCTCCAAAATCGCTACCGAATCGCTCGGCCGTTCGCATCGTGCGAAGATTGGCAAGACGCGCCTCGCCTATTGCATCGACCTGATGCGCGAGATGCTGCGGCTGCCCGACACCCACCGCATCGGCATCGTGCCCGGATCCGACACCGGCGCATTCGAGATGGCGATGTGGACGATGCTCGGCGCCCGCCCCGTCACCACGCTCGCTTGGGAGAGCTTCGGTGAGGGCTGGGTCACTGATGCCGCGAAGCAACTGAAGCTCGATCCCACCGTCATCCGCGCCGATTACGGCCAGCTTCCCGATTTGACGCAGGTCGACTGGTCGAACGACGTGCTGTTCACCTGGAACGGCACCACCAGCGGTGTCCGCGTCCCCGACGGCGACTGGATCGCCGACGACCGCGAAGGGCTGAGCTTCGCCGACGCGACCAGCGCGGTGTTCGCTTACGACCTGCCGTGGGACAAGATCGACGTCGCGACGTTCAGCTGGCAGAAAGTGCTCGGCGGCGAAGGCGGTCATGGCGTGCTGATCCTTGGTCCGCGTGCGGTCGAACGGCTTGAGAACTACACCCCCGCCTGGCCGCTGCCCAAGGTGTTTCGCCTCGTTTCCAAGGGCGCGCTCGCCGAGGGCGTGTTTAAGGGTGAGACCATCAACACCCCGTCGATGCTCGCGGTCGAGGATGCGATCTTCGCGCTCGAATGGGCGAAGTCGCTGGGTGGTCTCGATGGCCTGAAGGCACGCAGCGATGCAAACGCTGCGGCGCTCGACAAGATTGTCCAGGAGCGCGAGTGGCTGAGCCATCTCGCCGCCGATCCCGCTAGCCGCTCAAAGACCTCGGTCTGCCTGTCGGTTGCTGGCGCAGACGAGGGCTTCATCAAGAATTTCGCCGGTCTGCTCGACAAGGAAGGCGCGGCCTACGACATCGCGGGCTATCGCGATGCCCCGCCGGGCCTACGCATCTGGTGCGGCGCGACCGTCGACACCGCCGACATCGAAGCGCTCGGACCGTGGCTCGATTGGGCCTACGCCTCGCTTAGCGCCTGACGTCGTCCCAGCGAAAGCTGGGACCGCTATCGATCAACCCCATTCCCAACGATCCCAGCTTTCGCTGGGATGACGGAGACAGACAATGACCCAACCCAAAGTCCTCATCAGCGACAAGATGGACCCCAAAGCCGCCGCGATCTTCAAGGAGCGCGGCATCGACGTCGACGTCATCACCGGCAAGACCAAGGACGAGCTGATCGCGATGATCGGCGAATATGACGGTCTCGCGATCCGCTCGGCCACCAAGGTAACCGCCGACGTCCTCGCCGCCGCGACCAACCTGAAGGTCGTCGGCCGCGCCGGGATCGGCGTCGACAATGTCGACATTCCAGCTGCATCGGCCAAGGGCGTGGTCGTGATGAACACGCCGTTCGGCAACAGCATCACCACCGCTGAACATGCCATCGCAATGATGTTCGCCCTCGCCCGCCAGATTCCGGAAGCCAACGCCGGAACGCAGGCGGGAAAATGGCCGAAGAACGATTTCATGGGCGTCGAACTTACCTCGAAGACGCTCGGCCTGATCGGCTGCGGCAACATCGGCAGCATCGTCGCCGAGCGTGCCCTCGGCCTCAAGATGAAGGTCGTCGCCTTCGACCCCTTCCTGACCCCCGAACGTGCGATCGAACTCGGAGTCGAAAAGGCCGATCTCGATACCTTGCTCGCCAAGGCCGATTTCATCACACTGCACACGCCGCTGACCGACCAGACGCGCAACATCCTGTCGGCCGAGAATATCGCCAAGGCGAAGAAGGGTGTGCGGATCATCAACTGCGCGCGCGGCGGCTTGATCGACGAAGCGGCGCTCAAGGATGCGCTCGAGTCGGGCCAGGTTGCGGGTGCCGCTCTCGACGTGTTTGCGCAGGAACCGCCGGCCGCCGACCATCCGCTGTTCAGCGCACCGAACTTCATCTGCACGCCGCATCTGGGCGCCTCAACCGACGAGGCGCAGGTCAATGTCGCGATCCAAGTGGCGGAGCAGATCAGCGATTACCTCCTCACCGGCGGCATCACCAACGCGCTCAACGTGCCCAGCCTGTCGGCCGAGGAAGCGCCGAAGCTGCGCCCCTATATGAGCCTTGCCGAAAAGCTCGGCAGCCTCGTTGGTCAGCTCGCGCACGACAACCTCACCACGATCTCGGTTGAAGTCGAGGGTGCGGCTGCCGAGCTGAACCTCAAGCCGATCACCGCCGCGGTGCTCACCGGCCTGATGCGCCGATATTCGGACAGCGTGAACATGGTCAACGCCCCGCACCTCGCGCGCGAGCGCGGGCTCGACGTCCGCGAAGTGCGGCATGACCGCGACGGCGACTACCACACGCTCGTCCGCGTCACCGTGGCGACCGAACAGGGCGACCGTTCGGTCGCGGGCACCTTGTTCAGCAACGGCGACCCGCGCCTCGTCGAAATGTTCGGAATCAAGGTCGAGGCCGATCTTGACGGCCACATGCTCTATATCGTCAACGAGGATGCGCCGGGCTTTATCGGCCGCATCGGCACCGCGCTCGGTGAAGCCGGGCTCAACATCGGCACCTTCCACCTCGGCCGCCGCGCCGCGGGGGGCGAAGCGGTGCTGCTTTTGAGCCTCGACTCGCCGATGCCCGAACCACTACTGTGGCAACTTTGCCAACTTCCAGGGGTGAGGACGGTCAAGGGTTTGAAGTTCTGACGCCTGACAACCTTCTCCCATTGGGAGAAGGATACGCAGCCTTGCCGCGAAGCGGCTAGGCGGAGTTGGACGAGGGGCTGTGCCTTATCGTAGGTGCACAGCCCCTCACCACTGCGACTAGGTGGAAAGCCACTAAGTCTCGTTACCTCTCCCAATGGGACAGGATTGGCGATGCTTCCAATTGCGCGTCATTATCACTAAGGCCGCACCAATGCCCAAAGCTCCTGCCCTGCTGCCCGAAGGCCTGCGCGACCGCCTCCCCCAACAGGCCGAGGCGGCGTCGCGCGTCACCCGCGCGCTCGTCGACGCGATGCGCGCGCACGGCTATGGCCGCGTCTCGCCGCCGCTTGCCGAGTTTCGCGAAACGTTGGGCGGCGATGACGATCGCACCGCTCGCGATCTGCTGCGTTTCACCGATCCGGTATCGCAGCGAACCCTCGCGTTGCGTCCCGATATCACCCGGCAGGTCGGCCGCATCGCAACGTCGCTGCTCGCCCAAGCTCCGCGCCCGCTGCGCCTTTGTTATGCCGGGCAGGTCGTCAAGCTGCGCGCCAGCCAGCTTCGTCCGGCGCGCGAGATGCTCCAGGTCGGCGCCGAACTGATCGGCAGCGACAGTGTCGCCGCAGCGCGTGAGATCGTCGGCGTCGCGATCGACGCGCTCGAAGCCGCAGGCATCGGTCCTGTCACAATCGATTTCACCCTGCCCGACGTCGTCGACCTGCTGGCGAACGGACCGCTGCCGGTCGATAGCGAGATCCAGCAGCTTCGCGACGAGCTCGACGCCAAGGACGCCGGCGCGCTCACCCGGATCGGCGCCGCGGCCTACTTGCCGCTGCTCCGCGCCACGGGTCCCTTCGATCAGGCGATTGCTGACCTGCGCGACTTCGACACATCGGGCGTACTTACCGCGCGCATCGACGCGCTGGAAGCGATTGCGGCGCCGGTTCGCGACCGCGTGACGCTGACACTCGACCCGACCGAGCGTCACGGCTTTGCCTATCAAAGCTGGTTCGGTTTCCAGATCTTCGTTCCCGGCCAGGGCGACGCGGTCGGGCGCGGCGGCGGCTATGCGATTCCGGTCGGCGAACAGGAAGAGGCCGCGGTCGGTTTTTCGCTCTATCCCGATCCATTGATCGACGCGGGGCTCGGCGCAGAAAACGACAGCGACCGCCGCATCTTTCTCCCGCTCGGTCATGATCCGGCGCTCGCGGCCAGCCTGCGCGCCGATGATTGGCAGACGGTGGCGGCGCTGTCCGACGCGGACGATGCTGGGGCATTGGGTTGTGGGTGGTGGCTCGGCGCCGATGGGCCGGTCGCGGTCTGAAGACTGCCGACTTTTATTTCCGTTCGTGTCGGGCTTAGTCGAGACGCCGGGAAGGCGTGCGCGCCGATGGGCATCTCGGCTACGCTCGATGCGAACGGGATTAGTTACCAACCGACATGCTGAAAATCTAAAAATCCGAAATACCGAACCGCGGCACCCCCTGATTGATCCCCGGCGGATCGAGCACGGTCACGTCGAGCACAACCGGCTCGCCAATCCAGCGCGCCAGCGTCGTATGGTCGGCCAGATCATCATCGGTCAGCGGATGCACCAGCGCGCGCAGGCCGGTCGCCTCGATAGCCGCCACCACCGCGGCCTGCGAACGCGCCAGAAAATGCACCTCATATTGCGCAATCGGATGCGGCCCCGCCGCGCCGTCGGTCATCGCGCCAACGAAAAGGATCGCGGGATCATCCGAAAAATCGTCGCGCAGCGCCGCCGCAGCGGGCCGTTCGGCGGGGTTGTAATAGATATGGGCGTGATAAGGGGCGTCGGGTTTGGTCATGCTGACACAGCTTTCTCTTGTCTCGTCACCCCGGGTTTGACCCGGGGCCCAAGCAACTAACGAAGTCGTGGACTCCGGATCAAGTGCGGGGTGACGAAGAGGGACAATCCCTGTCGCTTCCATTCCAAATCAGGCAGGCGGGTCAGGTAGCGAACACTCGCTTCAACCACGCATCGACCGTCGCGGTCACCGCGTAGGCCGCATCGCCCAGGCTGCGGTTGATCTCAGCATGGCCCTTCAGCCCCTCACCGGGAAAACTGCCATGTTCGACGCGGCTGCCTCCCGCGACCAGCGCACTTCCCAAGGCCTTCGCCTGCCGCACCCCGTCGGCGCGCTGGACATAGAGCAGAAGAAACTCCGGCGCGTTGGGCGCCGCAGCATGCGCGGTGGGCGACAAGGCCTTTTGCCGTGCCGGATCGCTCTCAAACGCCTGCGCATAGGTCTTTTGCATGATCGGGGGGCCGTCCTTCATCTGCGCCGGTACGTCATAGGCCGCGCCGTCGTTAGGGATCACGCCCGCGATGTCCGCAAAAGACAGCCCGGCGCCCTTCAGATAACGCTCGTCGGTCCCGACCAGCGCAACGAGATGGGCGCCCGCGCTATGCCCCATCAATACGATGCGCCGCCGATCGATGCCCAGCTTGTCGGCGCGATCGATCAACGCCTTCACCGCCCCCGCCACGTCCGCGGCCTGCTGCTCGACCGTCGCGGCGGGAACAAGACGATAGTTGATTGAGGCGAACGCATAACCCTGCTCGGGATAATGCACCGGCTTAAAGCGCCCGGTCGCATTGTCCTTGCTACCGCGCTTCCACCCGCCGCCATGGACATAGACGATCAGCGGCGCCGACCCTCGAACACCCTTGGCACGCCATATATCGAGCACCTGCAAGGGATCGCTACCATAGGCGATCGTCTCGCTGCCCGGTGCCTTCGGCCCTTGCTCGGCGCCCATGCGCTCGGCCATCCGCTCGCGCAGGCGGTCGCGCAGCTTCTCGCGCGCGTCGCTCGCGGGCATGCCGCTTGCCACCACGGCGGTCGCCGCCAACACGCCCATCCAGTACCGCTTGCTCATATCCGCACCTCCATCGCCCCCCGGCGTACACCTCTTGTCCGACGTAAATGTCGCAAATTCATCCCAGCGTGCTTGCCTCAGCGGCCAAATCCGCTAAGGCCGCGCCGGACCCGCGCTGGTCGTTTTTGGGTCCGGTTCAGCAGGACAGCATCATGGCAAATGTTACCGTCATCGGGTCGCAATGGGGCGACGAGGGCAAGGGCAAGATTGTCGACTGGCTCGCCAGCCGCGCCGATGCCGTAGTGCGTTTTCAGGGCGGTCATAATGCGGGTCATACGCTCGTTGTCGGCGAACAGGTGTACAAGCTGTCGCTGCTCCCTTCGGGCATCGTCACCGGCACGCTGTCGATCATCGGCAATGGCGTCGTGCTCGATCCGTGGGCGCTGCGCGACGAGATCGCCAAGCTGCGCGGTCAGGGCGTTGTCATCAATGCCGAGAATTTTGCGATCGCCGACAATTGCGCGCTGATCTTGCCCTTCCACCGCGATCTCGACGCGCTGCGCGAAACCGCGGCGGGTGCAGGCAAGATCGGCACCACCGGACGCGGCATCGGCCCCGCCTATGAAGACAAGGTCGGCCGCCGCGCGATCCGCGTCTGCGACCTCGCGCATCTCGACAAGCTGGAACCGCAGCTCGACCGCCTGACCGCGCATCACGACGCGCTGCGCGCGGGCTTCGGCGAGCCGCCGATCGATCGCGAACGGCTCGTCGCCGACCTCACCGAAATCGCCGACTATGTGCTCGAATATGCCCAGCCCGTCTGGAAGCGCCTGAAGAAAGTCCGCAAGGCCGGCGCGCGCATCCTGTTCGAGGGCGCGCAGGGCGTGCTGCTCGACGTCGATCACGGCACCTATCCCTTTGTCACCAGCAGCAACACGGTCAGTGGTACCGCTGCGAGCGGCTCGGGCCTCGGCCCCGGCGCCGTCGGTTTCGTGCTCGGGATCGCCAAGGCCTATACTACCCGCGTCGGCAGCGGCCCCTTTCCGACCGAACTTGAAGACGACATCGGCCAGAAGCTCGGCGAGCGCGGGCATGAATTCGGCACCGTCACCGGGCGCAAGCGTCGCTGCGGCTGGTTCGACGCGGTGCTCGTGCGGCAAAGCTGCGCCGTGTCCGGCGTCACCGGCATCGCACTGACCAAGCTCGACGTGCTCGACGGTTTCGACACGATCCGCATCTGCACCGGCTATCGGCTCCGCGGCAAGATCCTCGACTATTTCCCGGCGCATTCGGCCGATCAGGCCGAGGTCGAGCCAATCTACGAGGAGATGGACGGCTGGCAGGAAACGACCGCGGGCGCGCGCAGCTATGCCGACCTGCCCGCGCAGGCGATCAAATATATCCAGCGCGTCCAGGAACTGATCGAAACCCCGATCGCGCTGGTGTCAACCAGCCCCGAGCGCGAAGACACGATTCTGATCCGCGACCCGTTCAGCGACTGACCATCAGCTCGCGGCGGCGGCAACGTCGCGGATCGCCGCGACGAAGCCGACCGGGTCATCCTCCTGAATGAAATGCCCGCCGCGCAGCGTGCGGTGGGTCATCCGCGCCGCGCCCGGCACACGTCCAGCGAACAACGCCTCGCCGCCGCGCGTGATCGGGTCGCCGTCGGAAAAGCAGCACAGGAACGGGTTGTCGAACGCCTCCAGCGCAGCCCAGGCGCGCTTCTGGTCGGGCACCGCGACATTGTCGCCCAGCGGGACGAACGACGGAAAGACCCGCGCCGCGACCTTCGAAGCGCGGGTCGGGAACGGCGCGTCATAAGCCGCGATCTCGGCCGCGCTCAATTCGCGCTTGGTGCCCGCCTTGACGATCTTGCCGATCGGGAAGACCGGGCTGTACCGCGAAAAGGCACGCCAGATAGCGAAAGCGCGCGGTGCAGGCTGACCTTCGGGCAATCCGCCATTCGACAGCGCGACCCCGGCGAAGCGTTCGGGCATTTCCGCAACCAGCCGGAGGCCGATCAGCGATCCCCAATCCTGACAGGCAAGGATGATGTTTCTGAGGTCAAGCCCCTCGATCCATTGCCGCATCCACGCAACCTGCGCCGCATAGCTGTACGCCGCGCGATCGAGCGGCTTGTCCGACCGCCCGAAGCCGATCAGGTCGGGCGCGACGACGCGAAACCCGGCATTGACTGCGGGACCGATCATATGGCGATAGAGATAGGCCCAGGTCGGTTCGCCGTGCAGCATGAGCACCGGCTGCGCGTCGCGCGGCCCTTCATCGATATAATGAACGCGGAGGCCACCCGCGATCTCGACATAATTTGGCGCATAGGGCCAGTCGGGCAAATCCGCAAAACGATCGTCCGGCGTACGATAAACGCGCATCATTTTCTCCCCCACCCATGGTCGCGGCCAGCTTAGGGGACTTCCGTTGCGACGCAAGCCGTGGCACCATCGCGCGATGACCCGCCACATTCTCGTCTTCTATGGCAGCTATCGCCGCGACCGGCAGGGCATCAGGCTCGCGCATTGGCTCGTAAATGCGATCATCGCGCGCGGCGACAGCGCCGAACTGATCGACGCCAAGGCGGTCGATATGCCGATGCTCGACCGCATGTATAAGGAATATCCGAAGGGCGAGGCGCCACCCGCGATGGAAGAACTTGCGGGCAAGATCCGAGCTGCCGATGGCTTTGTCTTTGTCACCGGCGAATATAACTGGGGGCCGCAGCCGGGGCTGAAGAACCTGACCGACCATTATCTCGAGGAATGGTTCTGGCGTCCCGCCGCGATCGCCTGTTATTCGGCCGGGCCGTTCGCGGGCGTGCGGGCGATGATGGGCTGGCGCGATACACTCGGCGAAATGGGGATGGCGGTCACCTCATCGATCCTGCCCGTCGGGCGGATCGGCAGCGCCTTCGACGCCGATGGTCAGCCAACGGGCGACGACGGCGCGCGGCTGGTTAAGAGCTTCCCACGCTTTGCCGATGATCTTAATTGGTGGATCGACGCCGCCAAGACGCAGCGCGCGAAGGTCGATCCGCCCTATTAGCCCGACTTCAGCTCGGCCTTCAGTCGGAGGCTGGCGCGCCAGAAGAAGAACGCCGGGATCAACCCCAGCCACGCGGCACCGTACAGCACCCAGCGCACACTTTCCTGCCCAGCGACCGGTTGCAGCGCATCGGACAATACCCCGAACAGGAATGGCCCGAGGCCAAGCCCGATCAGATTCTGCCCGAACAACATGATCGACGCCGCGACCGCCCTCGCGCGCGGCTGGACCAGCCCCTGCACACAGCCATAGGCGGGGCCATAATAGGCCGAATTGAGGATCGTCGGAATGATCAGCATCGCCACCGCGACGCGCCAATCCTCCATATAATAGCCAAGGAACAGGATCGGCGCCGCGATCGCCATCCCGTAAGCGGGAAAGGTCAGCAGATGTTTCTTGTCACGCGGGCCATATTTGTCTGCCATCTTGCCCCCGAGCCAGGTGCCAAATGCCCCGGCCAGCCCTAGTACGACCGCCATCGACAAGCCTGCTTCGGTCGTCGACAGCCCATGGCTGCGAATGAAGAAGCTGATCGTCCAAAGCGCTTTACCGTAACCCAGCACAGCGACGACCGACGCCGCAATCAGGATATAGATGAAGGCGCGCGAGCTGAAAATTTCGCGCAGCGCTTCGCCGGTCGATAGCGGCACCACGGCGCGGGCCGTCGCGACCGCCTCTGCCGTCCGACTGTGCCTCGGCTCGCGCATGACGAACAGCACGACTAGCGCCAGCAGGATGCCCGGCGCGCCGACCATCATCAGCGCAATGCGCCAACCATAAAGGTCGTTCACCACCCCGCCGATGATCAGGCCAAGCAGCGAGCCGATCGGTACTCCAAGGCCATAGAAGGCTATCGCCGACGAACGCTTTGCCGCTGGAACGCTATCGGAGATCAGCGAGTGCGCCGCGGGGGTGCAACCCGCCTCGCCAACCCCGACCCCGACGCGCGCGAGCAGTAGCTGAACGAAATTCTGCGCCAGCCCGCACACCGCGGTCATCGCCGACCAGATCGCCAGTGAAATGGCGATGAGCCGTACCCGGTTGGTGCCGTCCTTGTCGGCGTAACGCGCAATGGGAATGCCAAGCAGTGCGTAGAAGACCGCAAATGCCGGCCCCGCCAGCAGCCCGAGCTGGGTGTCCGAAAGCCCGAGCTCGGCCTTGATCGGTTCGGCGAGGATGTTGACGATCTGTCGGTCGAGGAAATTGAAGATATAAACGACCAGCAGGATCCACAGCATCGTCCGCGTCTGCGCGGAAACGCCATCGGCTGATGGCGCGGCGATACCCGTGGCGAGGGCAGGCTTTTCGTTCATATCATTCTCCCGAGCTCATGGGAGCAGACCGGGGGGATCGGTGTCAACGCCGTTGCGGCATCCTGAAAATCGCTGCTTGCAATTGCCGCTACGGCTGGCAGCGTGTTGCCCATGCAAAAATTTTCGCTGCTCGCCGTCTCCGCCCTGCTTGCCATCGCGCCCGCGCTGGCAATGCCGCCGCCGCTGCCCCCGGTCGAGGGCAAGGATGCCGCGACGTTGCAGGCCGAGATGACCGAGCGGCGGATCAACAGCGAGGTCATCACCGCGAGCTATCTCGACCGCATCAGCACGCTCGACGACAATGGGCCGAAACTGAATGCAGTCATTGCGACCTTTCCCGATGCAACGAGCCGGGCGCATGCGCTGGACCTCGAACGTCACGCCGGGCGCGTGCGCGGCCCGCTCCACGGCATCCCGATCCTGATCAAGGACAATATCGAGGCCAAGGGGCCGGTACCGACGACCGCCGGCTCACTAGCGCTGCAAGACAATGTCACGAACCGCGACGCGCCGCTGGTGGCGCGGTTGCGCGACGCCGGTGCGGTCATCCTGGGCAAGACCAACCTCAGCGAATGGGCCAATATTCGCTCGAACAATTCGACCAGCGGGTGGAGCCCCATCGGCGGGTTGGCGAAAAACCCGCACGTGCTCGATCGCAATACCTGTGGTTCGTCGGCAGGCAGCGGCGCCGCCACCGCGGCGAGCCTCGCGCCGATCACCATCGGTACCGAAACCGACGGATCGATCACTTGCCCCGCCGGGGTCAATGGCGTTGTGGGCTTCAAACCCACCGTTGGGCTGGTCAGCCGCACCCATATCGTCCCGATAAGCCACAGCCAGGATACCGCCGGACCGATGACGCTGACGGTGCGCGACGCCGCGCTGGTGATGACCGTCATCGCCGGCAGCGATCCCAGCGATCCGGCGACTGCCGAAGCCGACGCGCGCAAAGTCGATTACGCCGCGGCGCTGTCGGCCAACGGGCTGAAGGGCAAGCGGATCGGCGTGCTGCGCGACCGCATCGGCGACCGCGCTGACATCGCCGCGCTGTTCGATGCAGCGCTCAAACAGATGACCGACCTGGGCGCGACGGTGGTCGAGATCGGCGAAAGTCGCAAAGGGCTGGAAGAACTCGGCGCGGCTGAATTTGAAGTGCTGATGACCGAGCTTAAGGCCGACATCGCAATTTATCTCGCGAGCCTCCCCGCCAAGGATGGTCCCAAAACGCTTGCCGACCTGATCGCTTTCAACAAGGCGAATCCCGCCGAACTGCAATGGTTCGATCAGTCGCTGTTCGAGCTGGCGGAAAGCAAGGGCGGGTTAGACAGCCCCGCCTATGTGACGGCGCGCGACAAGGCGGCGCGGCTCGCCGGACCCGAGGGCATCGACCGGCTGATGAAAGAGCATGACGTTAACCTGCTCGTTGGCGTGACCAACGGTCCGGCATGGACGAGCGATCTCGTGAACGGAGATCACTACACCGGTCCCAGCGCCAGCCAGCTTCCCGCGGTTGCCGGCTATCCGCACCTGACGGTGCCGATGGGCGCGGTGCAAGGGCTCCCGATCGGGGTGTCGTTTATCGGTGGCAAGTGGACCGATGCTGAAGTGTTGGCAGCGGGCTATGCTTATGAGCAGGCGAGCTTCAAGCGGGTAACACCGACCTATCGGGTGGGTGTGGCGCCCTAAAATCTTCCCTATCGCGCAGCGATGGGGACGGGGACTGCTCGCGAAGCGAGTGGCGGAGGGGCCGCAACACTGCGTCATTACCCCTCCATCAGCGCTTCGCGCTGCCACCTCCCCATGACTTCGTCCCAGGGAGGATCGCTTCACCGTTTATCCCGCCGCCGCTGCCAGCCCATCTCTTCGAGCTCCAGCAGTTCCATCGGAACATGGATGGTGCGGATCGCCAACCGCACCTCAATCAAGAACAGCACCAGCGACACCAGCAGCAGCAACATGGCGAGCGCAAAAACCCAAGCTGCCGCCAATCCCAGATTGAACCCGGCAAAAGCCTGCGCAAACAACAGCGCGACCAGGAAACACACGACGATGCCGCACGCGACCGCGGCCGCGATCGAATTGTTGATCACGTCGATGCGGCGATCGACGACGCGCAGTTCGGCGACGATGCGCTCATGATCCTGCCCCTCGGTCTCGGCCCAGCGCTCCATCAGGACGCGCGACCGATCGATGACGCGCGCCAGCCGCCCGGTGAAGACGTTGAGCAGACTGCCTGTTGCGACGAGCAGGAACACCGGGGTGACCGACAGCTGGATCGTCTCGGCGATCATCGCCGAGCCGGTCATGCTCATCCCTCGCCGCCCGCCGCGACCGACGGCGTGTTGACGCCGTGCATCGCCAGGAATTTGCGGACATTGCGCGCGGCCTGACGAATGCGCTGCTCGTTCTCGACCATCGCGATGCGGACATAGCCCTCGCCATCCTCGCCATAGCCAACCCCGGGCGCGACCGCGACCTTGGCATGGATCAGCATCTGTTTCGAAAACTCCAGACTGCCCATCTCTTTCAGCGCGGGCGGCAGCGGCGCCCAGGCGAACATCGATGCCTTGGGGCTCGGGATGTCCCAGCCCGCACGGCCAAAGCTCTCGACCATAACGTCGCGACGCTTTTGATACAGTTCGCGATTGCGTGCGACGATATCCTGCGGCCCGTTGAGCGCCGCGCACGCCGCGGCCTGGATCGGGGTGAAAGCGCCATAATCGAGGTAAGATTTAACCCGCGTCATCGCCGCGATCAGGCGCTTGTTGCCGACCGCAAAGCCCATGCGCCAGCCCGCCATCGAGTATGTTTTCGACATCGAGGTGAATTCGACCGCAACATCCTTCGCGCCCGGCACCTGCAGGATCGAAGGGGTCGGGTTGCCGTCGTAATAGAGTTCGGAATAGGCCAGGTCGGACAGCACCCAGACCTTGTTCTCCTTCGCCCACGCAACCAACCGCTCGTAGAAAGCGAGGTCCACTGCCTCGGCGGTCGGGTTCGAAGGATAATTGACCACCAGGATCGACGGGCGCGGCACCGTGAACGCCATTGCACGGTCGAGCGCGCGCCAATAATTCTCATCCGGCGTCGTCGGAACGCTGCGGATCGTCGCCCCAGCGATGATGAAGCCGAAGGTGTGGATGGGGTAGCTGGGGTTCGGCGCCAGCACGACGTCTCCCGGGCCGGTGATCGCGGTCGCGAGACTCGCGAGCCCTTCCTTCGACCCCATCGTCACGACAACCTCGCTCTCGGGATCGAGCTCGACGTTGAACCGGCGCGCGTAATAATTGGCCTGCGCCTTGCGGAGACCCGGAATCCCCTTCGACTGCGAATAGCCGTGCGCGTCGGGCTTCATCGCGACTTCGCACAATTTGTCGATCACATGCTGCGGCGGCGGCAGGTCGGGGTTGCCCATCCCCAGGTCGATGATGTCTTCTCCCGCGGCGCGGGCGGCCGCACGCATCGCATTGACTTCGGCGATGACATAGGGCGGCAGGCGCTTGATGCGATAGAATTCATCTTCGGACATGGGAAACTAGAACAACTCCTTTTCGTTATCGGATATAGGTGCGAACGGCGCCTCGCCAGCCGCACCGCGGCTTGTTATAGGCTTCTATCCCCACTGACCAGCAGGAACGAGCATGAGCGACGCAGACAAAAGCGACACGACCGACGTTCCCAACCCCTTCCTGCCGTCGCCCGACGACATCCAGCATTGGGCCAGCGTGATCGGGCGCGCGCAGCAGATGATGCTCGAATATGCGCTGGGTCAGGCCAATGACAGCAAGACCAGCGCCCCAGCGATGTTCGATCCCTCGACATGGCTCGAAAACCCGGCGACCCAGATGTGGGCACAACAGTCGTCGAAGATGTGGGATCAAGGGGTCGCCTTCTGGACCTCGCTCGCGACCCTGAACCCGATGACCCCGCCCGCGCCGGACACCGCGACCAAAGACCGCCGCTTTGCCGACCCAGACTGGGCGTCAAACCCGGTGTTCGCGATGATCCGCCAGACCTACGGCCTGCTCGCCGAACAGATGCTCGCAACGACGCGCCAACTCGACGGACTCGATCCCGCGGCGCGCGCGAAGATGGAATTCGCTGCAAAGAGCATCGCTGATGCGATGGCGCCGACCAACCTCGTGCTCACCAATCCCGAAGTCATCAAGCGCGCAGTCGAGACGCGAGGCGAAAGTCTGCTCAAGGGCTTGCAGCATATGCTCACCGACCTGTCGCGCGGACAGCTGAGCCATGTCGATCCCGACGCGTTCGAAGTCGGGGTCAATATCGCAACGACGCCCGGCAAGGTAATCCACGAAACTGAGCTCTATCAGCTGATCCAATATACGCCGACAACCAAGGAGGTGCTCACGGTCCCGCTGCTGATCTTCCCGCCATGGATCAACCGCTTCTATATTCTCGATCTCAATCCCGCCAAAAGCTTCGTCGCCTGGGCGGTCGAACAGGGATTGTCGGTATTCATGGTGTCGTGGAAATCGGCCGACGCGTCGATGAAGGACGTCGTGTGGGACGATTATATCGCGGCGCAGATCGACGCGATCGACACGGTGCGCGCGGCGCTCGATGTCCCCGCGGTTCATACAATCGGTTATTGCGTAGCGGGGACCACGCTCGCTGCGACGCTCGCGATCCTGGCGGCGAAGGGCGAGGCCGAGCGAGTGAAGTCGGTTACCTTCTTCACCGCGCAGGTCGATTTCGAACAGGCCGGCGACCTCAAGATGTTTGTCGACGACAGCTATCTGGCATTGCTCGAACAGCTTTCGGCGCCCGGCTACCTCGACGGCCGTTATATGGCCGCCACCTTCAACAGCCTGCGCGGTCGCGACCTGATCTGGAATTATGTCGTCAGCAATTACCTGCTCGGCAACGACTATCCACCCTTCGACCTGCTCTACTGGAACGGCGACACGACCAACCTGCCCGCGAAGTGGCATCGGCAATATCTGGTCGACTTGTACCGCGATAACCGCATGGTCATCCCGAACAGCCTGTCGGCGTGCGGCACGCCGATCGACCTAAGGAAAATCGAAACGCCGGCCTACATCCAGGCGGGGCGCGAAGATCATATCGCGCCGCTCGCCAGCGTGTGGCGGCTGATGGACAATTTGTCCGGCCCCAAAACCTTCTTGCTTGCCGGTTCGGGCCATATCGCCGGGGTCGTCAATCCGCCTGCCGCGAGCAAATATCAATATTGGACCGGTGACAGCAAAGCCGCGACGCTCGACGAATTTGTTGCCAGCGCCAGCGAGACCAAGGGCAGTTGGTGGCCGCACTGGATCGACTGGATTTTGGCACAGGATGACGAAAAAATCGCAGTCAAAGGTGCCCGCATCCCCGGAAAAGGGGCCAAAAAGGCGATCGAGGACGCGCCTGGCCGCTATGTCAAACAGCGGTAATATCTAGCGACTATCCAGCATTTGGGCGGCGATGAGAGTTTTTTTGTGCGCTGCACAAAAATATCCTTGAAATCGCCGAACCACTCCTATATTGTGCACTGCAACATAAAGGAGTTTTACCCATGGCTACCAAGATGGATAGTGCCGAACAGGCTTTCGAAGCCGCGACGCTGGAAACCGCCGCCAAGCCGGTGGAAGCTCCGGCTGCCCCCGCCGCTGTCGCTGCTCCCGCAGCGGTGAAGGCTGCGGCTCCTGCCAAGATCAAGACGGTAAAGGCAAAAGCCAAGCCGGCCGCGAAAAAGACTGCTGCACCCAAGGCAGTGGCCAAGAAGGTCGCCCCCAAGAAGGCGACCGTGAAGAAAATTGCCCCCAAGGCCGCACCGAAGCCGGTTGCCGCCGTCAGCAAAGGAATCAAGACCATGAACGACACCGTCAAGAAGTTCGCCGACGAAGCGAAGACCCGCACTGAAGCCCTGACCGCCGACTTCAACGGGAAGGCCAAGGAAGCGATGAGCAAGACCAGCAAGCTGGCCGAAGAAGCTGTCGAATTCAACAAGGCGAACATCGAAGCGATGGTCGAAGCCGGCAAGATCGCTGCAAAGAACATGGAAGTTCTTGGCCAGGAAGGCGTGTCCTTCGCTCGCAAGAGTTTTGAAGACACGACCGCTGCGCTGAAGGGCTACACCTCGGTCAAGTCGCCGACCGAATTCTTCAAGCTCTATGCCGAAAACAGCAAGAAGGCATTCGACGCCGCCGTTGCCCAGACCTCGAAGACCAGCGAACTGGTCGTCAAGATGGCCAACGACAGCTTCGCGCCGATCTCGAACCGCGTTTCGGTGATCACTTCGAAGATGAAGGCCGCTTAAGGCGCCTTTGTCTTCCGTTGGCGCGGGCACCCTCCCCCTCTCCCCGCCTGCGCTGACACTCTCAAGACCGCTCGCTTCCCATGGAAGCGGGCGGTTCTTGTTTTTGAGCGACCGGCCGATCGCGGCTGGCGAACAAGTGGTTAAAAACCGCGTGCACGCCCCTTGCGCTTCGCCTGCGGCTTGCGATATTCCTGCCCATGATGCTTCCAGTTTCCACCCTCCATCCGATCCGCGCCATGGCGGATAAGGACGACGGCTCGCCCGGCACCCCTGGCGTCGGCATTGCCACGCGCACCCGCGCCAAGGCGAAAAAGCCGTCGATGTACAAAGTTCTGCTGCTCAACGACGACTACACGCCGATGGAATTCGTCGTGATGGTGCTCCAGCGGTTCTTCAACATGGACATCGAACAGGCGACACAGGTGATGCTCCACGTCCACCAACAGGGCGTCGGCGTGTGCGGCGTGTTCAGCTATGAAGTTGCCGAGACCAAGGTCAATCAGGTGATGGACGCCGCGCGGCAGAACCAGCACCCGCTGCAATGCACGCTGGAAAAGGCGTAAAAACTCTTCCTTCTCTGAAAGAGCGGGACAGCGAAATTGCCAGCTTGCTGGTTAGTCGCACGAGGGTGGGTCAGCGCCGCTCGCGGCAGCACGGCTCGCTTCGCTCGCACCGACCCCCTAACCCCTGGAGGGGGATTGATGCCGATCCCGCCGTACCTGCTCGGCCTTGAGCGCTGGCGAAGCTTCCCCCTTTAAATCGCCGTAGCCCAGCGACGCGCCGCATCCCGGGCAAACAACCGCGGTCCCCACGTCGGTGCCGCACGCACGGTGGATATAGCGCATCGCCGGGCCACCGCCCGTCTCGCCGTCGCGATACGCCCAGCGCTCGGCCCAGCCGCGCATGGCGTACAGGATGTCAAATAGATCCTTGCCCTTGTCGGTCAGCCAATATTCGTAACGGACGGGCCGCTCTTGGTACGGGCGGCGCTCAACCACGCCTTCGCTTTCGAGCAGCTTGAGCCGCGCCGACACGAGCTGCGGGCCGAGCCCGGTGTTCGCCGCGATGACCTCGAACCGTCGATTGCCGAAGAAAAGATCGCGCAGGATGAGCAGCACCGCCCGATCGCCGAGCAGCTCGGCTGAGCGGCCGACGGGGCAGTAAGTCGCTGACAGATCGGCGCGTTTGGGCATAGACCGCCCCTTATCCCCGCCATTGCGAGCGAAGCGAAGCAACCCAGTGTGGCGTAAACCGCCCTGGATTTGTTAGGGTGGGTAGCAATGGGGGGGGTTATGGGGGGGCTTTTGCCAAAACCGGCGGTGAGTGACGGACTTTATGGCCCGTGGGGCGCGCAAGCTCGC
>NZ_JAIBES010000091.1 GCF_019459305.1 Sphingopyxis sp.
CCCGTGCTCCCCCCACCCCGCCTGGCCCACACTCCCCAAGGAGGTGTTAGAATTCCACCCGCGCACCGATCCACAAGGTCCGCGGCGTCGCCCGCTCGACGATCCCTGCCGAAGAGATTGCGGCAGGCACCAGCTCATCGAACAGATTTTCGCCACGCGCTTCCAGACTGATCGCGTCGGCGAGCCGCCACGTCACACCGGCGTCGAGCGTCAGCGCATCGTCGAGTTGGAGCAGCCCAAGGTCGTCCTCATTCTGTTTACCCACGTAGCGCAGCGTCGCGAAGCCGCCCAACGGGCCGCTGGCATTGCTACGCAGCGAAACGCTGCCGCTATGCTTCGCGATCTGCGCCGGACGGCGACCGTCGAGCGCCGCCGCGCCGCGCGACGCATCGACCGTGGCGTCGGTCAGCGCATAGGTCGCGCGCAGCGTCAGAAATTCGATCTTCTGTTCGGCGCTGATCTCGACACCCTTGGTGTCGATCGCGTCCAGATTCTGCCGCTGGTTCAGGTTCGGCGCCAAGGTCACATTGGCGATGGCATTGGTCAGATGGTTCACGAACAGCGTGGCCGACAGCTTGGTATCGTCGCGGTTCCAGTCGACGCCGACCTCGACGCCCCACAACCGTTCGGGCTTCAGCATTTCGTTCGCCGTCGTCACCTCGGCCCCGACGCGGAACGGGCGGTAAAGTTCGTTCAGCGTCGGCAGGCGCCAGCCGCGATAGCCCGCGGCGCGAAGCAATACGAAGTCCGACGACCAGCGCACGCCCGCGCGGCCGCTGCCTTCCCAACCCTGCCGTGCGGCAAAACCAAGGTTTGTAATCATCGTGCCGCCGATATTGCGTTCGAGGCGAAAGCCCTCGCCGAGCCACCAGCGATCGACGCGGCCGCTAAGCGTCCAGAGGAAAACGTCACCAGCGTCGCCCGAGGTCCATTCGGCGAAGGCGCCGACGGTGTCGCTGCTGCCGCCCGCAATGCGGTGGCGGCCGGGGACGGTACCCGCGAAGAAGAAATCCTCCTCGGTGCGGCCGGTCGTGCGGCGCCAGTCGACGCCGGTGCGGAGCGGGTTTGCGCCGCCAATCGCCGGGCGAAGTTCGAAGCGCGCGCCAAGGCCGGTCGCGGGGACACGCTGAAAAAGCGCGGGAGCGACACTGTTCCGACCCGCCGCAACGCTCGCGAACCCGCTCTCGAAATCGCGCAGCTGGATATAGGCGAGCGCCAGCCATTGCGTCGTCGCCACCGGATCATGGATGAACCGCACGCTGGCATCGACGCCGTCGACCTTGCTGGCCGAGAAATCGGTCCCCCGGTCGCGCCGGTCTGACAAACTGCGGAGGCTTGCCTCGATACGGCTGTCGTCGCCCGCGTCGAATCGCAGGCGCAGCCCTAGTCCGCCCTGCTCATAAGGGGCCGCTCGATCGACCGCGCCGCGCTGGTCCCTGGCGACGGGAATGAAGCCGTCGCCACGGCTGTAGCGGCCGTCGACCGCGACCTGCCCATGACCCAGCTCGCCCCCTGCGCTCGCCGACAAGTCCCAGCTACCGCGGTTGCCATAGGCGGCGCTCGCGGCAATCCCGTCGGTCATCGTCGAATGGAGGCCTATGGTGCCCGCCAGCGCGCCGGGGCCGTCGGCGCCGCTGCCACCTCCGCGCGTCACAACGATACCGCCAAGGCTGATCGCATCATAAGCCGACCACGCCACCCAGCCGCCGAAAGGATCGGCTTGCGGTACGCCGTCGAGGGTGACGAGCGCGCGGCTCGATGCATTGCCGCCGAGGCCGCGCAGCGTGACGCCCTGGCTCGTCGGATGCGCGCTGCGCCCGTCGCTGCGGCGGAACTGGACGATGCCGGATTCGTCGCGCAAACGGTTCTCGATCCGCGCGCCGAGGCCGGGCTTCACATCCAGCAATATATTGGACGATTGGATGAGATCGCTGTCCGATTCACGTAACAGGCCGCTCCCCGATACGACGATTTCTTCGCGCGAAACGACCCTTGCAGGAATGATGATTTCTTCGGCCGCGTTCTCCGTTACCTGCGCCATCGTCGCCGCCGGCAAGAACAGCGCGACAGTTCCCGCAAGCAGCCGAATCACGCGGTCTTGACCGCGTCGGGATGCGCTTTCTGAAACGCCTCCAGTTCCAGACACTCCGCGTCGATCGCCACCAGCCGCGGATAATCGTCCAGCGGCACTTCGAACCGCCGCGCGTTGTACATCTGCGGCACCAGACAGCAGTCGGCGATGCTGGGGGTGTCGCCGCCCAGATAGGTTCCGTCGCCCGCCATCGCTTCCAGCGCCTCGAACCCCTGCGCGATCCAGGTTGCGATCCAGCGGTCCTTGGTCTGCTCGTTCAGACCCAGATCGCGGGTCAAATATTTTAGCACCCGCAGATTGTTAAGCGGATGGATGTCGCTCGCCACCACCTGCGCCTGCGCCAGCGCCACCGCGCGCGGCATCGCATCCTCGGGGATCAGCCGTGGTTCGGGAAAGGCGCGGTCGAGCCAGTCGATGATCGCCATGCTCTGGATGATCGGCTCGCCATCGGCGACCAGCATCGGGACAAAGCCCTGCGCGTTGAGTTCGAGATAGGCGTCGCTGCGCTGTTCGCCGGCAATCAGGCTGACCTCGACGCGCTCATAATCCAACCCCTTCAGGTTGAGCGCGATCCGCACGCGATAGCTGGCCGAGGAACGGAAATAGTCGTGGAGGACGAGCGACGTCATGGGAGAACCTTTTATCGTCATCCCGGCGAAGGCCGGGATCTCGACGGAGCATCGGGACGCGAAGGTGAGATCCCGGCTTTCGCCGGGATGACGAATATGAGGGGGACGCCATTCATTCAAGGCCGAACGGCAACTAGTCCCCGCCCTTCGGCATTTCCGCAATCCATTGCCGCAGCAGCGCCGCACCTTCCTTGTGTACCGTCGACCGCCCGACCTCGGGCATCGCAACCCCCGGGTCGGTGCTTTCGAGGCGATAGATCATAAAGCTGTGCGCCGCGTCGCCCGGCGCAATGGCAAAATCCATGCCCGCGCTGCCGCGCCCCGCCGCGGTCGGGCGCTTGCCGATGCCATAGTTCACGCCCCTCGGATCGTCGGTCCAGCGCAGGAATAGCCCGCTGTTCGACGCGCTGCCCGCCGGATTGTGGCAATGGGCGCAATTGACGTCGAGATAGGCGCGGGCGCGGGCGGCGACGCTGCCCGACTTGGGATCGTCCCATTGCGGCATCGTTGGCTGCAGCGCCGCAGGCTTGTCAAAGCTTATGCCGCGCCAATAGTCGGTAGCCGCTGTCGGCAATACGAAATTCCGCGTCTTGGGGCCGATAGGCACGATCTCGCCCGACAGGCTGTGGCATTCCTTACACTGGTTCTTGTTCGGCACCGCGTAGCGGATGGCATGCGTTTCACCGTCCGGACTTTTAAAGCTTACCGGCACCCGCCGCCCGCCGAGCGCCAGCGTCGCGTCCTTGCCGTCGGCGTCCCAGATATAGGGCAGCGCGACCCAGCCTGCGTCGCGATGGATCAATAGGCGGGTTTCGACCGCGCGTCCGCCGTTGACGTCCGGCCAACCAAAGCTTTTGGCGATTATGCTGCCCACGGGGAATGCAATGCTGCCGTCGGCGGCGACCGAAGCTTTTCGGCCTTTCGGAATCCAGAACATCCGGTGCTTCTCGCTATAGTCCGAGAACAGCGCGGTACGCAGCGTATAGGGCGTCAACGATTCGAGCGGTTGCGACGATTCAGGCCAAAAAAGCCGGAACGCCGACAATTTGGGCGGCAGGCTGCTGCCTTCGATCACCGACTGGTCGGGTTCGGGCGCCGTCACCACGACCGCCGCGCCGCCGCTCGAACATAGCAGCGCCGCGCCGAGCGCGGCCAAAACGCGCTTCACCGGACCTTCGCCTCCATCGCATCGGGCAGTTTGATCGCGGGCAGCGCCGCGGGCGGCGTGCCCTTTGACAAATCGGCAGGCGACGGTTTCGCCTCGCTCTGCGGCGTTTTGACATCGGGCAGGTTCAGCGACAGCACACCGACCTTGTCGAGCACGATCGCGTCGCCGGAACCGTCCCACAGCACCGGCGGGATGCTTCCGCCCATCGCCGCCGCGATCACGTCGCCTCCGGCGAATTTGGGCGCATAGCCCGCCTTGCCATGCTGATTGCCGCGCACGACGATCTGCCGCGGCAGCGGTTGATATTTCGGATCTTTGTGCTCGTACCGATAGCCGACGATCATCACATTGGCGGTGCCGTTGTTGTCGAAGATATTGTCGAAAATCTCGACATGGCGGTTCGCCATCACCAGCACCCCGGTGCCGGTCGGCACGCTCGCGACGATATTGCCCTTCGGCGCAAAGTTCGGCGTGCTGTTGTCGTTGACGATATTCTCGAACACCCGGACATTATGCCCGCCCTGCATCGGCAGGCTGGGCAGGTCGAACACCAAAATGCCGCCGGTGTTCTTCGTCGCGATATTGTCGTGGACGTCGGCGTTATAGCTATTCTCGATCTCGATCCCCGCGACATTCTCGGTCGCGATTGATTCGCGCACGATGATATTTTTCGACTGGCCGACATAGATGCCTGCGTCCGACGCGCCGCGCACATAAACGCTGTCGATCAGCACGTCGGTGCTTTCGACCGGATAGATGCCATAGGCGCCGTTGGTTTCTTTCGGCCCCGCGGTCCATTCGACGCGGAGTTGGTGATAGACGATGCGGTCGGCGCCCTTCGATTTGATCCCGTCACCCTTGGTGTTGAGCACCGCAAAATTGGTCAGATACACATCGTCGCTGGTGACCAGCAGCCCCTCGCCCGCGCCCTGCTGGCCGGTAAAGTCGAGCACCGATCCGCCCTCGCCCGCCCCGGCGCCGCGCACCGTGACATTGGGAACATCGAGCGACAGGCCATCGACCAGCTTCCACACCCCGGCGCCCAGCTGCACGACATCTCCCGGCTCGGCCAGGATTAGTGCTTCTTGCAGCTTTTCATTGGTGTCGGGCGTTGTCGCACTGACGCTGATCATCTTGGCGCCCGCCGGAACGGCAACGAAGGCCGCCAATATGCCCAGCGTTGCCGCGTGAAAGCCGTGGAATCGCATCGCTCTCTCCCCTGATTTTGGGAGAACATGCGGCAAGACTTGACGGATGCCAAGCGGGTTGCTGACATGCGTGTAGCTAAAACCCGGGAGAGGTCGCTTTGCTTACCAGATTATCATTGGCGCTCGTTGCGCTTATTGCCGTGCCATCGATGGCCGCCGCGCCCGCGCCGATAACCGGACGCTGGAAAACCGACGACGGCAAGGGTGTTGTCGTCATGGCCGCGTGCGGCAACAAGATGTGCGGGCGGATCGAGCGCGTCCTTGTCAAGCAGCCTGCGGGCGGCCAGCTCGACGAGCGAAATCCCGACAAGGCGAAGCGGGGCCGCCAGATCACCGGGCTGCAAATCTATTGGGATCTGGTCCCGCACGGCAATGGTTGGAAGGGCGAGGGCTATAGCCCCGAGGACGGGCGCTACTACAACGCGCATCTGCGCGTGAAGGGTGGCAAGCTGACGATGAAGGGCTGCGTCAGCGTGTTTTGCCGGACGGTGACGTGGACGAAGATGAGCTGATCTTTGTGAATGCCCGTTCGTGTCGAGCGAAGTCGAGATACCCCGAAGTCATGCCGGACCGATAGGCATCTCGACTTCGTTCGATGCGAACGGAATCACAATGTTGAGCTAGGCCTCATCCCCCAAAATCCAGTCCACGCCCGCCGCAACGTGAATCCGTGTCGTGTCATAGATCGGCAGCACATTGGCGTCGGGATCGACCAGCATCACCAGCTCGGTGCATGCCAGCACGATCGCCTGAATGTCCTGCTTGGCGATGTCGGTGATGAAGGTTTTCATCGTGCGACGCGAGCTTTCGTTCGCCTTGCCCTGCATCAGCTCTTCGTAAATAATCCGGTCGATCTCGTCGGCGCGGCTCATGTCGTAGGGGGCCAGCGTCAGCCCGTGCCGGACCAGTCGCTGGCGGAACCAGGCTTCGGTCATCACATTGCGCGTGCCGATGACGGCCGCCGCCTTGATCCCATCGGCCTTCATCTTTTCGCCGGTTTCGTCGACGATATGGAGCAGCGGGATCGAGATCGCCGCGGCGACATCCTCGGCCACCTTGTGCATCGAATTGGCGGCGATCATCAGCGCGGTCGCGCCCGCTGCCTCCAGCCGCTGCGCCGATGCGATCAGAACATCTTTCGCATGCGCCCATTGTTTGGGCGTGGTCAGCCGCGACAGGTCGCAGTAGTTGAGGCTTTCGAGCATGATCGGCGCCGAACAGGCGGTGCCGAGGCGTTTCTGCACACCCTTGTTGAGGTGCCGGTAATACAGCTCGGTCGATGCCCAGCTCATGCCGCCGATCAGGCCGATTTTACGCATATAGCCCCTTGTCCCTTCGTCCTCACCCCGGCGAAGGCCGGGGTCTCCACGTCAATTTATGACGCGAGGTTGAGATCCCGGCCTTCGCCGGGATGCCGATTCGGGTCAATGGCTGTGGAATTAGTGTCCGCTACCATTCAGCGCCTTGACGATGTCATCGGTCATCTTCTTGGCATCGCCGAGCAGCATCATCGTTTGGTCCATGTAAAAGACGTCGTTGTCGACCCCGGCATAACCGACGCCGCCCATCGATCGCTTCACGAACAGCACCGTCTTGGCTTTTTCGACGTCGAGCACCGGCATGCCGTAAATCGGCGATGTCTTGTCGGTCTTGGCTGACGGGTTGGTCACGTCATTGGCGCCGATGACGAACGCGACGTCGGCCTGCGCGAACTCGCCGTTGATGTCCTCCAGCTCGAAAACCTCGTCATACGGCACATTCGCTTCGGCGAGCAGCACGTTCATATGGCCCGGCATGCGGCCGGCGACCGGATGGATCGCATATTTGACCGTCACGCCCTCTTTCTTCAGCAGGTCGCCCATTTCGCGCAGCGCGTGCTGCGCCTGCGCCACCGCCATGCCGTAGCCGGGAACGATGATGACGGTGTCGGCTTGGCTCATCAAGAACGCGGCGTCGTCGGCGCTGCCCGGTTTCCAAGGCCTTTGTTCCTTCGATCCGCCATCGCTCGCCGCGGCGTCGGCGCCGAAGCCGCCCGCAAACACGCTGATGAAGCTGCGGTTCATTGCGCGGCACATGATGTACGACAGGATGGCGCCCGACGAACCGACGAGGGCGCCGGTGATGATCATCGCGGTGTTGCCGAGGGTGAAGCCCATCGCCGCCGCGGCCCAGCCCGAATAGCTGTTGAGCATCGACACGACGACCGGCATGTCGGCGCCGCCGATCGGGATGATCAGCAGGAAACCGATCAGGAAGCTCAAGCCCGTCACGGTCCAGAACACCCACGGCGACTGATCGACGGTGAAATAGGCGACCAGCCCGATGATCGCAGCTAGCGTCCCCAGGTTGATGATATGGCGCCCGGGTAGCATGATCGCCGCGCCCGACATATTGCCGTTGAGTTTGAGGAAAGCGATGACCGAGCCCGAGAAGGTGATCGCGCCGATCGCGATGCCCAGCCCCATTTCGATGCGGCTGACCGTGTAAATCTGCCCCGCCGCATCGGCGATGCCGAACGCTTGCGGATTGAGATAGGCGGCGGCCGCCACCGCCACCGCGGCAAGGCCGACCAAGCTGTGGAATGCCGCAACCAACTGCGGCATTGCGGTCATTGCGATGCGGCGCGCCATGACGATACCGATAACGGCACCGATCGCGATTGCGCCCAGGATTTCGGCGATCCCGACCAAATCGAGGCCGACATAGCTGTTGGTGGCGTCGCTGGTTTTCCACGGCACGTGGGTCACGAGGGTGGTGACGACCGCGATCGTCATCCCCATCATGCCAAAGCGGTTGCCGCTTTGCGCCGTCGCCGGGCTCGACAGCCCGCGCAGCGAGAGGATGAAGAGCACGCCCGCGACCAGATAGGCCACCGCGGCCCAAGGATTGACGGCCAGGCCATGCTCGCCCGCTGCGGCGGAAAGGATCGACTGAAAGTCCATCTCAGCGCTCCTTTTTCTTGTACATCGCCAGCATGCGCGCGGTGACCGCAAAGCCGCCGAATATATTGATGCTCGCCATGACGACCGCGGCCAGCCCCAGCCACTTCGACGAGGCAGATCCAGCGGCGGCGCTGGCAATCAGCGCACCCACAATGATCACCGACGAAATGGCGTTGGTGACGCTCATCAGCGGCGTGTGCAGCGCCGGGGTCACCGACCACACGACAAAATAGCCGACGAAACACGCCAGGATAAAAATCGAAAATATCGCGATGAAATCCACGGCACGCTCCCCTGCTGATTCCGCTTGGCGCACCTCTTGCCGCGCACACGCCAGCGTGTCGACTCCAAAGCGGCCAAAAAGAAAGGCCCGCATCTCTCAAAAATGAGAAATACGGGCCGATCGGGACATTAAATGTCGTGGAGGCCGGTTAACCGGCCTGCCGCATTACATCTTGGGCACAAGCACCGCATCGACAACGTGGATCACGCCGTTCGACTGCCCGACGTCGGCCTGCGTCACGGTCGCCTTGTTACCGCTGGCGCTGGTCAGGATGATCGAATCGCCGCTCTGCGTCGCGGTCAGATCCTGGCCTTCGACGGTCTTCAGCGTGGCTTTGCCGCCGCCCGCGGTGATCTGCGACGCGAGATCGGCCGCCATCACCTTACCGGGGACGACATGATAGGTCAGCACGCCTGCCAGCACTTCCTTCTGCGCCGGACGCATCCAGCCATCACGCGTTACCGGCGCAACCTGGGAGAAGGCCGCGTCGGTCGGTGCGAAGACCGTGAACGGGCCCGCGCCCGACAGCGTTTCGACCAAACCTGCCTGCGTCACCGCAGCAACCAGCGTCTTGTGAATCGGCGAGGCCGACGCGTTTTCGACGATATTCTTTGTCGCCAGCATTTCGGCGCCGCCGACCGTCGGATTGGCCCCTGCGGTTTCAACCGGCGCCATTTCGCCTTCGGCCACGGTCGTGGTTTCGGTTGCCGGGGTTTCGGGGCTGCTATTGCAGCCCGCAAGGCCCAGTCCGGCGGCGGCAACGGCGGTAAACAACATAGCGCGCGTCATAAAAAATCTCCTTTTGAACCCGCAAAATTGGGCGACCATTCGGTTCGGCGGCGGGCCACGCCTCTGCAGACGTAGCTACGTCTGCTCCGTCGAATAGACGCACCGCGAGGCAGAATAGTTTCATTGCGCTAGGAAAACCGGTCCATTCTCAACCGCGCAAGTGGTCGCGGCCAGATCGCAGCGATTAGCGCTTGAGCAGCGTCTGCTCGGCCATGATCCGCTGAATGACACGCGGATCGCTCTTGCGCGAAATTTTGACCTGTAAAGGTTCGGTTGCGCCCGACACCCAGATTTTCATATCGGCATCGAGGTCGAATGTTCCCGCCGTCTCGAGCGAGAAGCGGACCACCGATCGCCACGGAACCGACTGAAACTCGACTTTTGATCCGGTCAGCCCTTGCACGTTGATATAGATCAGCCGCTGATCGGTCAGCAGCACCGAATCCCGGATCGTGCGGAACGCCGCCAGGATCGTTTCGCCAGCAATCAGCGCGTGCCCGAACTCGGCCGCAGCCGATGTAACGTCGAGGTCGCTGGCGCTGAACAACCCCATCAGAGCAGGCGCTCGTTCACCACTTTGCCGCCCTGCGTAAGACGGATCGCATTGCCGATTTCTTCGTCGAGCACGGGCTTGCCCGCTTCCTTGTCCCAAAAGGCCGACAGGAAATTGAACAGGTTGCGGCTGAACAGCGCGCTGGTGTCGGCGGGCATCAGCGCCGCGATGTTGCTCGCGCCGATCACGGTGACGCCGTGGATGCGCTTTGCTTCGCCCGAAACCGATCCCTCGACGTTGCCGCCGCTTTCGGCTGCCATGTCGACGATGACGCTGCCGGTGCGCATCGTGGCGAGCTGCGCGTCCGAAATCAGCCTTGGCGCGGGGCGCCCCGGGATCAGCGCGGTGGTGATGACGATATCCTGCTTGGCGATGTGCGACGATACGAGTTCGGCCTGCGCCGCCTTATATTCGTCGGACATTTCGGTGGCATAGCCGCCCGCGCCTTCGCCCTCGATCCCCGCGACGCTCTCGACGAAAATCGGCTTGGCGCCGAGTGACATGATCTGTTCCTTGGTCGCGGCGCGCACGTCGGTGGCGCTGACCTGCGCGCCCAGACGGCGGGCGGTGGCGATCGCCTGAAGACCGGCAACGCCGACACCCATCACAAACGCCTTCGCGGCGCTGACGGTGCCCGCCGCGGTCATCATCATTGGAAAGGCGCGGCCATAGGCGTTCGCCGCCATCAGCACCGCCTTGTAGCCCGCCAGATTCGCCTGACTCGACAAGATATCCATCGACTGCGCGCGCGTGATACGCGGCATAAATTCCATCGCCAGCGCCTCAATGCCCAGCTTGGCATAGTCGTCGACCCGCGCGCGCTCGCCGAACGGGTTGAGTCCTGCCGCCAGCCAAGCGCCGTCGGCAAAGCCGCTCAGCCCCTTAGGATCCGGCCCCTGAATCGCCAGGATGATGTTTGCGCCCTTCAGCACCTCGGCGCGGGTGGCGACGGTGGCGCCCGCGGCGCTATAGTCGGCATCGGCGACCGAGGCCGCTACGCCTGCTCCCGTTTCGACGGCAACGTCGGCGCCCAAGCCAATGAATTTCTTCACCGTTTCGGGTGTTGCGGCGACGCGGGTTTCGCCAGCGGCGAGCTCCTTCAGGACAGCGATGCGCATGCCGACCCTGTCAGGACGCGATGAGGAGAACGACGAAGACGGTCACGATCGCGGTGATGATCGATCCGACTTTAAACAGGCTGAGGAAACCCGAATAGGTTTCTTCCGCTGCCTTCATTTCCTGCTCTGCCATGGCTCTTTCCCCTTCAGCCGCCGTTTCCCCGGCACAGGCGCGCCGCGCCCGGCCCAGAATCGGCCTTCGCGCCGGTCTTAGCCACGCGACCGCATATGCTCAAGGGGCGCTTTGGGTCTGCGCCTGTCGCTGCAAAAATCGAACGGCCTTAATCGCCCCTTTACCGGTGTGGCGTACATCACAGCACTTGAGCGGAGGAATCGGCACGACGGCGCCGAACAAGGGCAGATTCGAACACGATGGCAACGACGCGCGACACGCGAACAGTGATGATCGTCGACAGCGAGCCGGCGCAGCAACGTTTTTTGGCGGCGCTGGTATCGCGCGGCGGCTGGCGCAGTGTCGTTGCGGGCGACACCGACACCGCGCTCGCCAAGCTCGGCACCCAGGAAGGCATGGCACTCGACGCCGTGCTCGTCGATCAGGGTACGCCCGGCATGGACATGGCCGAATTTGTCGCCGAACTGCGCCGCTGGCGCCCCGCCCTGCCGCTCATCGTCATCACGATGCGCAACGGGGTCGAGGTTGCGGTCGGCGCGATGCGCGCCGGGGCTAGCGACTTCGTCCAGAAACCGATCGCCCCCGACCGCCTGCTCGAAGCCCTCGACCGCATCGTGTCGACCAGCGGCCCGCAAGGCGAACTGCGCCCGCTGACCGAAAAACTGCGCGCGCCGCTCGCCTTCGAGGAAATCATCGGGTCGAGCCCCAATTTCCGAAGCGCGCTCGCGATCGCCGCCAAGGCCGCCCGCGCCCGCGTCCCCGTCATGATCAACGGCCGCCCCGGCACCGGCAAGGAAGTCTTTGCCCGCGCGATCCATAGCGCCAGCCCGCGCGCCCGCGGCGCACTGGTGATGGTCGATTGTTCGGCAGTGTCTCCCGGACTGATTGGTTCGGGCTTGTTCGGCCACGAGCGCGGG
Organism: Sphingopyxis sp.; assembly: GCF_019459305.1. GTDB lineage: Bacteria > Pseudomonadota > Alphaproteobacteria > Sphingomonadales > Sphingomonadaceae > Sphingopyxis. Next base: position 11,833 of record NZ_JAIBES010000091.1, read on the forward strand.
GCCTTCGCCGGCGCCTTCGACCGTCAGGTCGGACGGCTGGTCCAGGCCGACGGCGGCAGCGTCATAATCGACCATGTCGAATGTATCCCGCTCGAAACCCAGGCCAAGCTGGTCGAATTTCTGAGCAGCGGCGAAGTCCAGATGATCGGCGGCTCGATCCGCCAGAGCGTCGACGTTCGCATCATCGCAACCAGCACCAGCCCGCTCGAAAAGCTGATCGAGGCGGGGCATTTCCGCGAAGACCTATATTATGCGCTGTCGAGCGCGCAGTTCACCCTCCCCTCGCTAAGCGAGCGCCGCGGCGACGTCGGCCCGCTCGCCCGCCACTTGCTCGCGCGCATCGGCGGACTTCCCGGCATGGGGCCGATCGGAATCACCGACGACGCGCTGCGCCTGCTCGCCGCCTATGCCTGGCCGGGCAATGTCCGCCAGTTGCAGGACGTGCTGTTCCGCGCCGCGGTGAACAGCAAGACCGATGTGCTGACCAGTGCAGACTTCCGCGCCATCGAGGCGACGCTCGGCGGCGGTAGCCCCAGCGGCGAGGGCGAGATCGCGATCAACGGCGAAGCCATCGGCGTCACCCTCTACCTGCCCGACGGCAATTTGCGCCCGCTCGAAGAAATCGAGGCCGACGTCATCCGCCTCGCCATCGGTCATTATCGCGGCCGGATGAGCGAAGTCGCCCGCCGCCTCGGCATCGGCCGTTCGACGCTGTATCGCAAGCTCAGCGATCTCGGGATCGACACCGCCGCCTGACGCCGATATTTTGCGGCAATGAATTCTGATTTTTCCGGCAGGACTGCACTCGTCACGGGCGATGCCTCGGGCATCGGCCTGGCGGTCGCGAACGCTTTGCGCGCTGCGGGCGCGACGGTTATCGGCATCGATCGTAGCCGCGGCGACGATGTTACCGACCCAAATATGTGGCAATCACGCGCCGACGGCTTCTCCGCCGTGGACCTCGCGGTCGTCAACGCCGGGATCAGCGACGCCGCCCCGATCGTCGATATCGATTTCATGGCCTGGCGGCGCTTGCTGGCGGTCAACCTCGACGGGGCGATGCTCAGCTTGCAGGCTGCGATGCGCGCAATGACCGCGCACGGCCGCGGCGGCGCAATCGTCACCACGGCATCGATATCCGGCATCAAGGCCGAACCGGGCGTCGGCGCCTATGGCGCGTCCAAGGCGGCATTGATCCTGCTCACCAAAGTCGCCGCCAAGGAAGGCGCGCCGCACGGCATCCGCGTCAACGCGATTGCGCCGGGCGGGGTTGATACGCCGATATGGGATGACATGCCCTTTTTCGCCGACCTGATCGCGAGTGAAGGGTCGCGCGATGCCGCGATGACGGCCATGGCCAAAATGGCGACCCCGCTCGGCCGCTATGCGACCGCGGAGGAAACCGCTGCGCAGATCCTGTTCCTGCTGTCCGATGCCGCCGCCACCATCACCGGCAGCGTGCTGACCAGCGACGGTGGCTACAGCCTGTAAGCCGGTTAAGCGTTCGCGATCGATTTCAGAATATCGTCGGTCGACTGGCTGGTCAGCGTCTTGGCAATCTCGCCCACCAGCGCCGCTTCGAGCGTCTTGTGATAGAGTTTGCGCATCTCGCCGAGTGTGCTCGGATCGGCGATCACCACCAGCTGCTTGATCTTATTCGAAAGCACGGCGGCATTCAGCGCTTCGGCAACCGACGCCGCATGGCCGGCTTCCTCATTCTGGCGCGGCGTATCGCCCTGCCCGGCATTATGCGCCGCTTCGTCGCTCGTCGGCAGGTCGACGGCCTTCAGGCTGGGTTCCTGTTCGGTGCCGCTGTTGCGGAACAGCTGAAACTGGGTGCCGTCGGCGACGGCGACATGCGAGCCGGTGGGAAGTTGCATAATATCTCCTGTGGGGATCGGGGCCGAGCTGGCGCCATGGTCCTCAGAGATACGCGGGAGGTCGGTGAGGGTTGCTTCGGCTCGCCTCAGCCGGTGAGCGCCGCGTCGCGCAGCCCGCGCCAGACGCGCAGCGCCTGACGGTTCTCGGCGATGTCGTGGACGCGCAGCAATTGCGCGCCGTGCGCCGCTGCCTGATAATGCAGCGCGACGGTGCCGCCGAGCCGCTGGTCGGCGGGTACCTCATTGTCGAGCGCGCCGATCATCCGCTTGCGACTGGCGCCGAACAGGATCGGGCAGCCCAATGTGTGGAACAGCGCAAGGCCGTTGATCAGCGCCAGATTGTCGGCAACCCCCTTGCCGAATCCCAGCCCCGGATCGACGATAATCTTTGCCGGATCGATTCCCGCAGCAACACATGCCGCGACGCGCTCGGCGAGCATGTCGTAAACGTCGAACAGGACATGGGCGTAACCACCGCCCTCGTGCGGATCGCTCTTCGCCGACGGCGCGTGCATCAGCACGACCGGACAGCTCGCGGCCAGCACAACCTCCATCGCGCGGTCGTCATGGCGCAGCGCCGACACATCGTTGACGATCCGCGCCCCCGCAGCGAGCGCTGTTTCCATCACCGCGGCCTTGCGCGTGTCGATCGACACCGCGACGCCGCCCTTCGCCAGCGCCGCAACGACGCCCTCGACACGCTTGATTTCGTCGCCGTCCCAGACCAGCGGCGCGCCGGGCCGCGTCGATTCGCCGCCGACGTCGATGATCGCCGCGCCCGCGGTCGCCATGGCAAAGCCCGCGTCGGCGGCCGCGACGGCATCGACATGCTTGCCGCCGTCCGAAAAACTGTCGGGGGTGACGTTGAGGATACCCATCAGCTGCGGTTCGTTCAGCCGCACTAAGCGTTCGCCGAGCTGTAAAGCCCCGCGCGGCCGCAGCACCCCGGCGCGCTGCGCGGTCGCCGCCTGCCCCAATGCATCGGGCATGGCCGCGATCCAGTCGCCCCATTCGGCGACCGTGACGATCGCCGCTTTGACGCTCGCACCATCGCGCAGGCTGACATGCCACGCGACAAACCAGACCATCATATCGGCAATCCGCAGGCAATTTTCGTCAAGCTCGTGCGGTCGATCGACGAAGCAGGTCGGGCGGCAATAGATTTTTGCGGTCGCGGAGGCGCTCCCGAGGTCGGGTTTGGTTAGCGGTTGGAACATGCCTATCCCCTTACCCGTCATTGCGAGCGAAGCTAAGCAATCTAGGGTAGCGTAAACCGCCCTGGATTGCTTCGCTTCGCTCGCAATGACGCTGTGATGTCACGCCTCGTTGGTCAGCAACCAATCCTGCCGCACCGCATCGATGACACGCAATTCCTTGCCATTGTCGACATGCCAGAAGGTCCAGCCGTTGCAACTCGGCGCGCCTTGCACCCCCGCGCCGACCTTGTGGATCGACCCTGCGGGCTGGCCTTCGCAATCGAGCGAGCCATCGACCCGCACTTTCGCCTTCCAGCGCCGCTTGGCGTCGGTCAGCAGCGTTCCCGGCGCGATCAGGCCGTCCGAAACCAGCATGCCGAACGCGACGCGCGTCGCCGCCTGCGGCGCCATCATCGTCTTCACCGCGCTCTCGTCGAGCGGCAGCGCCATTTCGATCCGCTCCAGCGCCGCTGCGATATAGTCATCTTCGCGCTCGATGCCAATGAAATGCCGCCCCAGCCGCTTCGCCACCGCGCCGGTGGTGCCGGTGCCGAAAAAGGGATCGAGCACCACATCGCCGGGGTTCGAGCAAGCGAGCAGGATGCGATAGAGCAACGCCTCGGGCTTCTGCGTCGGGTGAACTTTGGTGCCACCCTTTTTCAGCCGCTCCTGCCCGCCGCAGATCGGGATCAGCCAGTCGCTGCGCATCTGCAATTCGTCGTTGAGCGTCTTCATCGCGCGATAGTTGAAGGTGTAGCGCGCCTTTTCGCCCATCGACGCCCAGATCAGCGTCTCATGCGCGTTGGTAAAGCGGGTGCCCTTGAAATTGGGCATCGGGTTCGCCTTGCGCCACACGATGTCGTTGAGGATCCAATAGCCTTGATCTTGCAAGGCCGCGCCAACGCGGAAGATATTGTGATAGCTGCCGATCACCCAGATGCTGCCGCCGGGTTTCAGGATGCGTTTGGCTTCCTTCAGCCACGCATGGGTGAAGCGGTCATAGGTCGCCAGGCTGTCGAACTTGTCCCACTCGTCATTGACCGCATCGACCTGGCTGCCATCGGGGCGATGGAGGTCGCCGCCAAGCTGGAGGTTATACGGCGGATCGGCAAAGATCATGTCGATGCTGGCGGCCGGCAGACTGCGCATCATTTCGATGCAATCGCCCTGCAGGATGCTGTCGAGCGGCAGCTCGACGGGCGCCGCCTTTGCCGCCCGCTGCTTTACCGCCGGGGTCTTCACCCGTTCCATCACACCCATGTTTTGCCCCCGCGAAGATCCGAAAGAAGCCCCTGATGAGTCCGGCGGAGTCCGCCGTCAAGCGCAGAACACTAGGGATTCCGCGTCACTAAGTGGTTAACGGGGTGAGAACGAAAGGAGTCTGACACAGCATATGGAGTCCTGTGCGACTCGGGGACTCAACGGGTGGTGGTGTGGCGAAGAGGACTCAGTGGTGGAAAAAAGTTCGACTTGATCCTCCTGTGACGAAGTCATGGGGAGGGGGACCCTCCGCGAAGCGGATGGTGGAGAGGCTTTGCGACGGTAGTGCCATGGCCCCTCCGTCAGTCCTGCGGACTGCCACCGCCCCATCGCTTCGCGACAGGGAGGATCAAATCCCCGGATCAACTCCGGTCAGTTCCACCGACCGCGCCCACAATTCCCGCGCCAGCTTCGGATCGCGCGCGGTGCGTGTCGCCCGCGCCGGACCCGATCGCCCCGACACCTCGCCCAGCCCCTGCGGCCCCAGATAATCGCCGCCCTGCACATGCGCGCCGGTGGCCGCCTGCAAGGTCGGCCAGGCGCCCTGCGCCGCACTGTTGAAAAAGGGTGTCGCCAGCGGCGTCATGCCGCGCAGCGGAAACGGCAGGTGCCGCGTCAGTTCGGTGATTGCGACCCCCGGATGGCACCCGATCGCCTGTGTCGCACGCCCCGCGGCGCCCAGTCGGCGGTCCAGCTCGAACATATGCAGCAAATTCGCCAGCTTGCTCATCTGATAGCGCGGCAGTTTATGATAGCTACGCGCCGCCGACAGGTCGCTGAAATCGATCGTGCCGCCCTTGTGCGCCAGACTGGCGGTGATGACGATGCGGTCTTCGACATGGCCATGGACCAGCCCAGTGAAGGCAAAGGTGCCGAGGTGATTGACCCCGAATTGCAGCTCATACCCCTGCCCGGTCAGCGTCTTCGGGGGGATCATCACCCCCGCGTTGTTGATCAGCACATCGATCCGCGGTCCCGCCAGCACGGCCGCGGCGGCCTCGCGCACCTGATCGAGATCGGCGAGATCGAGCGGCTGGAACGACAATTCGGCGGTGGGAACATCGCCGCGGATGCGGTCCATTGCTGCCTCGCCGCGGATAGCGTCGCGGCACGCCAGGATTACATGCGCGCCGCGCGCCGCCAGAACCTTTGCCGTTTCAAACCCGATCCCGGCATTGGCACCGGTGACCAGAAAGGTGCGGCCGGTCTGGGCCGACACATCGTCGGCCGTGAATCCCTTGCTCATCACCCTCTCCTGTTGATCAGACCAGCCGCATTTGAGCGACCGGGGCAAAGCTGGTCCGATGGAGCGGCGTCGGGCCATATTGGCGCAGCGCCGCGAGATGCTGGGCGGTACCATAGCCCATATTTCGCTCCCAGCCAAAGCCGGGAAAATCCTGAGCCATGGTGATCATGAAGCGGTCGCGATGCTCCTTTGCAATGATGCTTGCCGCCGAAATGCAGGGATGCAGCGCGTCGCCGCCGACGATCGCGCGCGCGGCATAGCGCCATTGGGGGAGCCGGTTGCCATCGACGAGCACCTCGGTCGGCTCGATTCCCAACGCCTCGACCGCGCGGGTCATCGCGAGCAGCGTCGCCTGCAAGATGTTGATGCGATCGATCTCGTCAACGCTCGCTTCGCCGACAGCCCAGCGGCAGCTCGCCTTGATCTGGGCTTCGAGTTCGGCGCGGCGTTTGGCCGAGAGTTTCTTGCTGTCGTCGAGCCCGGCAATGCCGTCGGGGCACAGGATCACCGCTGCGGCGACAACCGGACCGGCAAGCGGCCCGCGCCCGGCTTCGTCGACCCCGACCATCATCGACCGCCGCCCAGAATGCCGAACCCCAGTTTCCGTTCGTGTCGAGCGAAGTCGAGACACGTTG
>NZ_JAIBES010000009.1 GCF_019459305.1 Sphingopyxis sp.
CCCCCCCCCCCCAGCCCCCCCCGCCCGCCCCGGCCAGGACGAGTGGTGTTACGGTAGAGCGGCACTGACGGGAGAGGGGCTTTTTATGCAACCGATGTCGCTTTTGATCACGACCTGTGTGCTGTTCGTCGGCTCGCATCTGGCGCTTTCGCATCCGCTGCGGCACGGACTCGCCAGTCGGCTGGGTGAGCGCGGGTTCCAGATCGTCTATTCGATCGTCGCGATCGCGACCTTCATCATGCTGGTGCAGGCATGGCGGGGGATGCCGCCCGAACCGCCATTATGGGCGGTCGGCGATATATTGTGGATCGTCGCGTCGATCATCGTGCTGTTCGCCAGCGTGCTGTTCATGGGGTCGCTGATCGGCAATCCCGCGCTGGCGGCGCCCGGCGCTGCGGCGGCCGCACAGGGCGCGGCGCGCGGTGTGTTTGCGATCACGCGGCATCCGATGATGTGGGGCTTTGCGCTATGGGCGATCGCGCACGTCATGGTCGTGCCGACGCCTGCGCAGATCGTCCTGTCGGGGACGATCGTTTTTCTCGCGCTGTTCGGTTCGGCGGGGCAGGACGGCAAAAAGGCGCGGCTGATGGGCGACAGCTGGCGGCACTGGGCGGCGCGGACGAGCTTTGTCCCCTTTGCGCGGCAGATCAGCGGCGCGACGCCGTGGGGCGACACAATCCCGCGCCCGCACGCGTTGTTCGGCGGCATTGTGCTGTGGCTGGTCGCGACATGGGGGCATGGCGCGCTGGGCTATATGGTCGCGGGCATCTGGCGCTGGGTCGGGTGAACGGGGTGAGCCCCGACACGGCACTGGCCGATCTCTCGCTCAAGCTGCTGGGCAAGGACATTGCCGATACCGATGCCGAAGAACAGAGGGTGTTGCGCTCGATTGTCGAACGCAGCCTGATCAGCCGCGATGCGATGGATGTCGCCGACGAACAGGCAAGCTTTGGCGAGCGCCTGTCCGACCGGGTGGCGCGGGTCGGTGGGTCGTGGGGCTTCATCATCGTCTTTTCGCTGGTGCTGTTCGGCTGGATGATTTTGAACAGCGAAATCCTGGGCCGCTGGCACGAGGCGTTCGATCCCTTTCCCTATATTTTCCTGAACCTGATGCTCTCGACCATCGCGGCGATCCAGGCGCCGGTGATCATGATGAGCCAGAACCGCCAGGCGGCAAAGGACCGGCTCGCCGCCAGCCTTGATTATCAGATCAACCTGCGCGCCGAACTGGAGATCATGCGGCTGCATGAGAAGGTCGACGCGTTGCAGGTGCAGCGGCTGGAAGAGCGGATTGAAGCGTTGACGGCGGCGGTTCAGGAATTGGGGCAGCGAGGGAGCTAGCTAATCCTCCCTGTCGCGCAGCGATAGGCAGGGGGACCGTCCGCAAAGCGAATGGTGGAGGGGCCAGAAACCTCGCGCCACCGCCCCTCCGTCGGCGCTACGCGCTGCCACCTCCCCATGGCTTCGCCACAGGGAGGATCCAACAACTAAAGCCGCACCATTCGCATGCCCATCTCGCCATAACGCGGCCCGCTGGTCCCGCCCTTCGGCGCCGCAGCATCGATCGCGGCGAGGTTATCGGCGGTAAGCGTCACATCCGCCGCGCCTACGCTGTCCTCCATCGTGAGGCGGCGCTTAGTGCCGGGGATCGGGACGATGTCGTCGCCCTGCGCGAGCAGCCACGCTAGCGCGACCTGTGCCTTTGAAACGCCACGCTTGTCCGCCACCGCGCCGATCGCATCGACGATCGCGAGGTTGGCGGGGAGGTTTTCGTCCGAATAGCGGGGGTCGTTGCGGCGCCAGTCATTCGCGGGCAGTTCGTCGCGGCTGCGCACCGCGCCCGCGAGGAAGCCGCGCCCGAGCGGCGAATAGGGGACGAAGCCGATGCCGTTCTCGCGGCAGACGCCGAGGATTTCGTCCTCCACGTCGCGTTCCCAGATCGAATATTCACTTTGCAGCGCGGTGATCGGTGCGGCGTTGGCGGCGCGGCGCAGCGTTTCTGGGCCGGCTTCGGACAGCGCGATGTGGCGCACCTTGCCCTCGTTCACCAGTTCCATCATCCCGCCGACGACCTCCTCGATCGGGATCGCGGGATCGACGCGGTGCTGGTAGAACAGGTCGATGGTGTCGATGCCGAGCCGCTGGAGTGAGCCTTCGCAACTGCGCCGCGCGTTTTCGGGTGAGCCGTCGACGCCGACAATCTGATTGCCGTCGAACTTGAAGCCGAACTTCGTCGCGATGACCAAGCCCTCGCGCTTGCCTTTGATCGCGGCGCCGAGCAGTTCCTCGTTGCTGAACGGGCCGTAGATTTGCGCGGTGTCGAAAAAGGTGACGCCCATGTCGATCGCGCGGTGGATCGTCGCGGTCGATTCGTCGAGATCGGCGGCTTCGCCATAGAGGATGTTGCCGCCCTTAATCATCGGCATGCAGCCGATACCGATCGCCGAGACTTCTAGGCCGTGGCCGAGTTTGCGATATTTCATGGCGTCTCTCCTATGGGTTCGGGTTCTTCGACCCCGTCGGCGGCAAATTTGGTCGCGGCAACGTCGCCGACGACATTGCCGAGGGTGCGGAAAATATCGGGGAAGGTTTCGACCGCGACGAGCAGCCCGAGCGGCGCAACAGGGACGCCCATCGATACCGCAATCGGGGCGATCGAGGTGACGAAGCTGATTGAGCCGGGCAGGCTGACGGAGCTGAGCGCGGCGGCCATCGCCACCCCAAGCCCGACGGCCATCTCCCACGGGCTAAGCTCCACCCCGAATAGCCACGCGACATAGATGACGACCGCCAGGTTCATCGCCGGGCTGGTGAAGCGGAACAGCGCGACCGCGAGCGGCAGGACGACGTCGGCTTTCTTGGGATCGACGCCAAGCTCCTCGGACGATTTGAGCATCGCGGGCAGGCTGGCGAGCGAGCTTTGGGTGCTGATCGCGACCGCCATCGTCGGCACCATCGCGCGCACGAAACGCGGCAGCGAGATACCAACGAAGAGCCAGGCAAGCAGCAGGCCGAGGATCAGGCAGCTGACGCCGATGCCCATCAGGATCAGCACGTAATGGATCAGGCCGCCGAACGCCGCGAACCCCGCCTTGACCGCAAGTGCATATCCGAGAGCGAAGACGCCGATCGGCGCGAGCGCAAGCACCCAGCTGATGACGATCAGCATCGCGTCGCCGAGCGCCTTGAAGAAACCCGACAGCGTCGCGCGCTGCGGCGGTTCCAGCTTGGTGATCGCAAAGGCAAAGATAGTGGTGAAGATGATCAGCGGCAGGATCGCGGTATCGGCGGCAGCGGCAATCGGATTGGTCGGGATCAGTGAGAGCAGGAAGTCGCCAAAGGTCGGCGACGGCCCGGCTTCGGTGGAGCCGCCAAGGCCATTGCGGAGCGCATCGGCGGCGCCGGTCGACAGCGGGAAGAGGCGCAGCAACAGCGGCGTCATCAGCAGCGACATCGACCCCGAGATGAAGATCGCGGCAAGGAAGGTCATCACCGCGCGCGCCGCGAGCTTGCCGGCGCGCGCGGCGTCGGCGGTCGCGGTGATGCCGGTGATCAGCAACGCGACGACGAGTGGGACGATCGTCATCTTGAGCGCATTGAGCCAGAGCAGGCCGATGGGTTCGATATAGGGGAGCGATGCGGTGCCAGCGTCGGGCGAGGCCAACTCGACGCCAATTCCCAGCAACATCCCGGCGACCAGTGCCGAGAGGACAATCCATGCTGATTTCAAGCGACATTCTCCCGGCGAATTTCCTGGCCAGCTTGCCAAGCAAAAGAGCGTGACTTAGAGCACCTCCCGAAACAAGTGGGAACCGGTTTTTAGGCCGGAAGATGCTCCGCGGGGGCCATCCCGCAGCAAGCCCGGGTCGGCGTTCGTCGGCCTGTGGTTTAAGTACAGAGGGTACATGCGCAAGTTTTTCGGAACCGACGGGATTCGCGGGCTGACGAACCAGATTCCGATGACGGTCGAGGTCGCGATGCGCGTCGGCATGGCGGCGGGCGCGCACTTCCTGCGCGGCGATCACAAGCACCGCGTCGTAATCGGCAAGGACACACGGCTGTCGGGCTATATGCTGGAAAATGCGCTGGTCGCGGGCTTCACAAGCGTCGGCATGGACGTGGTGCAGGTCGGGCCGATGCCGACTCCCGCGATCGCGATGCTGACGCGGTCGATGCGCGCTGACCTCGGCGTGATGCTGTCGGCGAGCCACAACCCCTATTATGACAATGGCATCAAGCTGTTCGGCCCCGACGGATACAAGCTGTCCGACGAGGATGAGGCGCAGATCGAATTGTTGCTGGCGCAGCAACCCAAGCTGGCCGACCCCGCGCATATCGGGCGCGCCAAGCGTATCGAGGATGCGCGCGGGCGCTATATTCATGCGGTGAAACAGAGCCTGCCCGAATCGGTACGGCTCGACGGGCTGCGTATCGTGCTCGATTGCGCCAATGGCGCCGCCTATAACAGCGCGCCTACGGTGTTCTGGGAGCTGGGAGCCGACGTCGTCGCGATCGGGATCACGCCGAACGGTACCAACATCAACGACAAATGCGGCTCGACCGCGCCCGCGCTGCTCCAGGAAACCGTGGTCGCCAGCGGCGCCGACATCGGCATTGCGCTCGACGGCGATGCCGACCGCCTGATCGTCGTCGATGAAAAGGGCAAGATTGTCGACGGCGACCAGATCATGGGGCTGATCGGCGCGAGCTGGGCGCGGCAGGGGCGGCTGAAAGGCGGCGGGGTCGTTGCGACGGTAATGTCTAACCTGGGGCTCGAACGCTTTCTGGAAGGCGAGGGCCTGCGGCTCGAGCGGACCAAGGTCGGCGACCGCTATGTGCTCGAGCGCATGAAAGAGGGTGGCTTCAACGTCGGCGGCGAGCAGTCGGGGCATATGATCCTGTCGGACTATGCGACGACTGGCGATGGCACGCTCGCGGGCTTGCAGGTGCTGGCCCAGCTGGTCGCGGCGGACAAGCCGGCGAGCGAATTGCTACACCAGTTCGATCCGGTTCCGCAGTTGCTGAAGAATGTGCGCTTTGCGGGCGGTGCACCGCTCGACGATGCGCAGGTTCAGGCCGCGATCGCCGAAGGCGAAGCGGCGTTGGCGGGGCGCGGGCGGCTGGTCATCCGTCCGTCGGGCACCGAGCCGCTGATCCGCGTGATGGCCGAAGGCGACGATGCCGGACAGGTCGAGCGCGTTGTCGACATGATTTGCGACGCGGTGCGCGTGGCGACGGCATAACCAACAGATTTTCTAGAACTGAAAGAGACTGACTATGCTTGAAATGCGACCCGATTGCGAAAAATGCGGCCGCGATCTGCCCGCGGACGTCCATGGCGCCTTCATCTGTTCGATGGAGTGCACCTTTTGCGCGAATTGCGCCGACCGGATGGACGAGCGTTGCCCCAATTGCGGCGGCGACCTGCTCGACCGGCCGCTGCGCGAAGGGGCGATCCTGGCGAAATATCCCGGTTCGACGTTACGGAAATATAGGGTTTGACGCTTTCCTCCATTCGTCATGCCGGACTTAATCCGGCATCCATCGCCGCACGGGCGTCATGGACCCCGGATCAAGTCCGGGGTGACGATGAATGCGAGGGATTGCGATGAGCGCGCGCGTCCTGATCATTGCCGGGTCGGATAGCGGCGGCGGCGCGGGCATTCAGGCCGATATCAAGACGGTCACGATGCTCGGCGGTCACGCAATGACCGCGATTACTGCGATCACGGCGCAGAATACGCTGGGGGTGCAGAGCGTCCATCCGGTGCCGACCGACATGGTGCTAGCCCAGATCGACAGCGTCGCGTCGGACATCGGCGTCGATGCCGTCAAGATCGGGATGATCGGCAGCGCCGAAACGGCGGCGGCGGTGGCGGAAAGGCTGTCACGGCCCGATCTGACGCAGGCGGCGGTGGTGTTCGACCCGGTGACGGTTGCCACCAGCGGGTCGGTGCTGGCTGACGCGGCGACGATCGAGGCGTTCCGCGCCTTGCTGGGTCGCGCGATGGTCGCGACGCCGAATTTGCCTGAGCTGCACGCGCTCGGCGGGGAAGACGCGGTGCTGGCGCATGGCTGTTCGCTTTTGATCAAGGGCGGCCATGCCGCGGGCGAGACGGTGATCGACCGCTTGCTCGAAACGGGAGAGGGCGAAGTCGCGCGCTGGGAAGCGCCGCGGATCGGTACCCCGCACAGCCACGGCACCGGCTGCACGCTGGCGAGCGCAATTGCGACGGGGCTGGCGCAAGGCATGCCGCTGGAACCCGCGATTGCGCGGGCGCGTGATTTTGTCCGGCTGGCGCTGCTCGATGCGCCGGGGCTGGGGGCGGGGCATGGCCCGATGGGGCAGCAGTTCGTGCGCAACGACGGGCTGTTCACCGGGCCGGCGCTCAATCAATTCACCTTGCCGGCGAGCGATTATGCGTTGTCGGTCGCTTTCTACAAGCAGATGGGGCTGACGCAGATCGTCGATAGCCCGGACAATGGCTATGCGCGGTTCGAGGCGGCGAATGGGGTGACGCTGTCGATCCATGTTGGTGACGGTGTAGCGGGCGGGGCGACGACCTATCTGGAAAGCGGCGCGCTCGATGCGTGGGTTGCCTATCTGGCGCGGCGCGGGATGCGGTTCGAGCAGATGCCGACCGACGAGTCATGGGGCTGGCGCGAGGCGCGGCTCAGCGATCCGGCGGGGAACCGATTGTGTCTGTATCAGGCGGGGGAATATCGCAGGTATCCGCCGTGGCGGGTGTAGCATTGGCCGACACCATTTTGTCCCGTTCGTGTCGAGCGAAGTCGAGACACGTTGAGCTTGTGCTGGCCTTCGCGTGTCACGACTTAGCTCGACACGAACGGGACAAAATGGTGTCGGCCAATGCTACACCCGCCACCGCGGATACCTGCGATATTACCCCCCCTGATACAGACACCATCGGTTCCCCCC